>NZ_JFYT01000050.1:0-68936 GCF_000632165.1 Delftia sp. RIT313
GTTTCGCTGGCCAGCATGTCGGCGCTGTTGCGGATGGTGCGCAGGGCGCTGGCGAGCACGTCCAGGCGGTTGCTGGTCTCGGGCGTTTCCAGCCACAGCAGGGCCATGCGGGAGAGCGCCGAGATTTCGGCACAGCCTTGCTGCACCAGGCGGTCCACCTCGGTCACGACCTGGGTGAAATGCTCGGCGCTGGGTGGGGGTCTGGGTGTCATGGCTCGGCTCTCCGTGCAAGGTTGAGAGAGGCCGTGGAAAGGCAAACGTTGCGCATGCTTCCGTGCTCCTAGTCGAGGCTTGAGACCACCGGGTTGCGTTTTCAAGCGCAGGCAGGTGGGCGGGATGTTGAAAACACGAGACTAGTCGTGCGGGCAGCCTTGCGGTGAGCCCCATCCCGCCCGAAATCGCACAGACGTGGGCAAGCGCCCACGAATACAGGATTCAGACGTGACAAAGCCTCGCTGACGGGGAGGCTGCACCGCTAGTCTTGGAAAAGGTGTTTTCAAGCACCGGCCCCGTGACAGGGGGCTGGTGCGGATTGTGGCATAGCGACTGGAGTTGCTCCAGAGGGGCTGGCATGACCTGGCAACTGCGGCGAGTCAGTTGACGAAGCAGTCCTGTCCTTCGGCAGGACTGCAACCCAGCAGGCGGCCCGACGCAGGCGCTGGCATACGGGGAGCTGGTGCGGGCCTTCGCTGCGCTGGGCCCGGTTCAGGGGGCTGTGCTGCTTTTGACGTAGTGGGAGCAGCCCACGGCGACGACTTCGCCGCTGGTTTCGCTGGCCAGCATGTCGGCGCTGTTGCGGATGGTGCGCAGGGCGCTGGCGAGCACGTCCAGGCGGTTGCTGGTTTCGGGCGTTTCCAGCCACAGCAGGGCCATGCGGGAGAGCGCAGAGATCTCGGCACAGCCTTGCTGCACCAGGCGGTCCACCTCGGTCACGACCTGGGTGAAATGCTCGGCGCTTGGTGGGGGTCTGGGTGTCATGGCTCGGCTCTCCGTGCAAAGGTGAGGCGGGCCATCGAGATGGATGCGATGTACATGGTTCCGTGCTCCTATTCGAGACTGAACCACCAGGCCGGGTTTTCAAGCACAGCAATGGTGGACGGGATGTTGAAAACACGAGAATAGTCGTGCGGGCAGCCTTGCGGTGAGCCCCATCCCGTCCCAAACCGTTCGGATGCAGGCAAGCGCCCACGATCCAAGCAAATCAGACGTGACAAGGCCTCGCTATCGGGGAGGCCGCTCCGCTATTCTTCAAAGGTGTTTTCAAGCACCGGCCCCGTGACAGGGGGCTGGTGCGGATTGTGGCATAGCGACTGGAGTTGCTCCAGCGGGGCTGGCATGACCTGGCAGGTCATGGACTCGGGGGGCGGTGGCGGCGGAGCATCGGTGGGGCCGGCTTGCGAGGTGCATGCCCGGCGATCCACAAGGAGTGCTGATGCCGATGTTTTCCCATGCCCGTTTCCTGTCCCGCACCCTGTGGGCCGACGCCATCTGCTGCGCCGCGGCCGGTGCGGTGCAGCTGGCTTTTTCGCAGCCCTTGGCCGTTTCAACGGGCTTGCCGCAGGCGCTGCTGCTGGGCACGGGGTGCTTCTTGCTGGCCTGGGCCTGCGTGGCTGGCTGGGGCGCGTGCCGCATGCCGCGCAGCAGGGGGCTGGTGGCCATTGCCGTGTTCGGCAACTTCGGCTGGGCCCTGGCGTGCGGCGTGTTGCTGTACAGCGGCGTGCTGGCGCCTGCGCCCGCAGGCTGGGCATGGGTGCTGGGCCAGGCGGCCATCGGCGTGGCGCTGGGCGATCTGCAGTGCGCGGGGTTGTGGCGCAGCAGGGCTTCGCTGGCCGGTTCGATGACAGCCCCGTGAAAGCCTGCCGCTTTTGCCGCGCGGACAGCGTTGTCCGCGTGTGACTATCGCCAATGGACCACAGCATCCGCGGGCACTTCTGGGCACAATGGAAATCAGAGTCTTGGTGCATGCCCAGCAGCCCGGAAAAGGCGGCGCGCATGTGCCTTCCCAGAGTTTCATCCAGGAGTCTCACGATGCGCCACGAATATGAAAACACCCTCAAGTCCTTTGCTGCGGCGGGGGGCAAGAAGGGCAAGTTCTTCTCCCTGCCTGAACTGGCAAGGCAATATCCACAGGTCCGGCGATTGCCCGTGTCGTTGCGCATCGTGCTGGAGTCCGTGCTGCGCAACTGCGATGGCAACAAGGTGACGCGCGAGCATGTGGAGCAGCTGGCGAACTGGAAGCCCCAGGCCGAGCGCGTGGACGAGATCCCCTTCGTGGTATCGCGCGTGGTGCTGCAGGATTTCACGGGCGTGCCGTTGCTGGCCGACCTGGCCGCGATGCGCAGCACGGCCGCCAGGCTGGGCAAGAAGCCCAAGTCCATCGAGCCGCTGGTGCCCGTGGACCTGGTGGTGGACCACTCCATCATGGTGGACTACTTCGGCACCAAGAAGGCGCTGGACCTGAACATGAAGCTGGAGTTCCAGCGCAACAAAGAGCGCTACCAGTTCATGAAGTGGGGCATGCAGGCCTTCGACACCTTCGGCGTGGTGCCGCCGGGCTTCGGCATCGTCCACCAGGTGAACCTGGAGTACCTGGCGCGCGGCGTGCACAAGACCAAGGACGGCGTGCACTACCCCGACACCCTGGTGGGCACGGACAGCCACACGACCATGATCAACGGCATCGGGGTGGTGGGCTGGGGCGTGGGCGGCATCGAGGCCGAGGCTGCCATGCTGGGCCAGCCCGTGTACTTCCTCACGCCCGATGTGGTGGGCTTCGAGCTGTCGGGCCAGCTGCGCGAGGGCGTGACGGCCACCGACCTGGTGCTGTCGGTGACAGAGATCCTGCGCCGCGAGAAGGTGGTGGGCAAGTTCGTGGAGTTCTTCGGCGAAGGCACGCGCAGCCTGGCGCTGCCCGACCGCGCCACCATCGGCAACATGGCGCCCGAGTACGGCGCCACCATGGGCTTTTTCCCCGTCGATGAAAAAACCATCGACTACTTCAGGGGCACGGGCCGCAGCAAGGCCGAGATCGAGGCCTTCGAGGGCTATTTCCGTGCACAGGAACTGTTCGGCGTGCCGGCCGCCGGCGAGATCGACTACTCGCATGTGGTGCGCCTGGACCTGGGCACCGTGGCGCCCAGCCTGGCCGGACCCAAGCGCCCGCAGGACCGCATCGAGCTGGGCAATGTGTCGTCCAAGTTCGATGAGCTGTTCAGCGCCCCTGCGGCGCACAACGGGTTCAACCAGCCGATGGAGCGGCTGGGCCGGAGCTTTCGCGTAGGCGGTGGCGGCGAGGGCGAGGTGGCGCCCGAGACGCCGGCCCATCCGCCCGGCGCGCAGCGCTCGCTGGCCGAGATGGAGGCCAACAAGCCCAGTCTGGAGGCCGCCCACAGCGAGGCACCTGTCGATGCCCCCGCCCCTGCCAAGCGCCTGAGCATCGCCAACGGCGACGTGCTGATTGCCGCCATCACCAGCTGCACCAACACCTCCAACCCCAGCGTGATGCTGGCCGCCGGCCTGCTGGCCAAGAAGGCGGTGAAGGCCGGGCTCACGGTGCAGCCGCACATCAAGACCTCTCTGGCGCCGGGCTCGCGCGTGGTGACCGAGTATTTGACCGAAGCCGGCCTGCTGCCCTACCTGGAAAAGCTGGGCTTTGCGCTGGCCGGCTACGGCTGCACCACCTGCATCGGCAACGCGGGCGACCTCACGCCGGAGCTCAACGAGGCCATCACCAGCAACGACCTGGTCTGCGCGGCCGTACTGTCGGGCAACCGCAACTTCGAGGCGCGCATCCACCCCAACATCAAGGCCAACTTCCTGGCCAGCCCGCCCCTGGTCGTGGCCTATGCCATTGCCGGCACGGTGCGCCGCGACCTGATGACCGAGCCCGTGGGCCAGGGCAAGAACGGCCGTGACATCTACCTGGGCGACATCTGGCCGACCAGCGAGGAAATCCATGCGCTGATGAAGTACGCCATGAACGGCAAGGCCTTCCGCGAGAACTACGAGAAGGTGCGCTCCGAGCCCGGCAAGCTCTGGGAAAAGATCCACGGCGTGACGGGCGCCACCTATACTTGGCCCGAGAGCACCTACATTGCCGAGCCGCCGTTCTTCGATGATTTCCGGCTCCAGCTGGACGCGCCTGCTGCCGGCGCCGAGGGCTCCAACCCCTACGTGGTGCACGGCGCGCGCGTGATGGCGCTGTTCGGCGACTCCATCACCACCGACCACATCTCGCCGGCCGGCTCCATCAAGGAAAGCTCGCCCGCAGGCCATTGGCTGCTGGCCCACGGCGTGCAAAAGGCCGACTTCAACAGCTACGGCTCGCGGCGCGGCAACCATGAGGTGATGATGCGCGGCACCTTTGCCAACGTGCGCATCAAGAACCTGATGATTCCGGCGCAGCCCGATGGCTCGCGCGAGGAGGGCGGCCTGACGCTGTACCGCGACGGCACGGGCCAGGTCACCAAGATGCCCATCTACGACGCGGCCATGAAGTACCAGGCCGAGGGCCGTGCCACCGTGATCTTCGCGGGCGAGGAATACGGCACGGGATCGAGCCGTGACTGGGCCGCCAAGGGCACGCAGCTGCTGGGCATCAAGGCCGTGGTGGCGCGCAGCTTCGAGCGCATCCACCGTTCCAACCTGGTGGGCATGGGCGTGCTGCCGCTGCAGTTCCTGGGCACGGACAGCTGGCAGACCCTGGGCCTGACGGGCGAGGAGTTTGTGGAAGTGATTCCCGCCGCCGACCTGGCACCGCAAAGCGAGGCCCAGCTGGTGATCACGCGTGCCGATGGCAGCAAGCAGACCGTGGTGGTCAAGCTGCGCATCGACACGCCCATCGAGGTGGACTACTACCGGCACGGCGGCATCCTGCCGTACGTTCTCAGGCAGCTCCTTGAATGAAGTTGGAAACCCCCTGAGCCGCTATGCGGCTTCCCCCTGGAAGGGGGACGACACCCTGGCGGCAGGGCGGCCCTTGCTCGGTGTCCCTCGCTTTTGGGTCACGCCAGTTTTGGACATAGTGAACTGAGCAAGGGTGTGGCGTTTATGGCTGCTGCCCCAGCCTGCCCACGCTGTCGCGCAGGTGGGCCAGCAGCGATTCGACCAGGGGCTGCACATGGCCCGGATGCCACATGGCCTGCATCTGCGACTGCGGGTGCCGGCCCTGGATGGGCACGAAGGCCAGCCCCGGGAAGCCCACGCGCTGCAGGCAGGCCGGCACCAGGGACACGCCCTGACGCAGCGACACCATGGACAGCACCGACAGCCAGTGCCGCACCTCGTGGTGCAGGTCGGGCGTGAAGCCCTCGCTCTGGCAGATCTGCCAGATCTGCTGGTGGTAGTCGGGCGAGACCTGGCGCGAGAACAGCACCATGCGCTCACCCGCCAGCTGGCGCACCTGCAGCTTGCGCAGTCCGGCCAGCGCATGGCCTGCGGGCAGGCAGGCCATGAAGGGCTCGCTCACCAGGGTGTGTGATTGCAGGCCAGGCGCGGGGCGCGTGGCGTGCAGCAGGCCCAGGTCCAGGCGTTCCTGCTGCAGGCCGGCGATCTGCTCGGCGCTGTTGAGCTCCAGCATGTCGATGCGCACCAGCGGGTGCCGGGCGCGAAAGCTCTCCAGCGCCTCGGGCAGCCCGCGGTAGATGGCCGATCCCACAAAGCCCAGCCGGATGCGGCCCTGCACGCCGTCGGCGATGGCGCGCATGTCCTGGCGCACGCGCTGGGCCTGTTCCATGATGTCCTGGGCCTGCACGCGCAGGTGCTTGCCGGCGGCCGTGAGCCGCACCTCCTTGCTGGTGCGCTCGAACAGCTGGGCGCCCAACTCTTCCTCCAGCTGGCGGATGGCCACGCTCAGCGGCGGCTGGGAGATGGACAGGCGCTGGGCTGCGCGGCTGAAGTGCAGCTCCTCGGCCAGCACCAGAAAGTACCTCAGTTGTCTCAGCTCCATGGCGTTCTATCCGGTTTGACTATTGATCAATACGTTATCGATATTTGACTCGAATAGGACTGTTTCCAAGAATGGGGGCATCCCCAAGACCCGGAGCCCATGCGCCCGGGCCAGGTTCCCGCACAGGAGACAGACCATGAACCCCGAACCGCAGGCGCTGGCCGCCATGCAGGCTTCCCCCGCCCAGGCTTTCCAGGCCGTGCCCGACCGCCACGGCAGCAACCTGTACACCACCGATTCGCAGTTGCAGCCGCTGCTGGCGCTGTACCTGCCGCCCGAGGTGAACGCGCACCTGCAGCCCCATCTGGAGCGCATGGGCGCGCTGGCCGGCCGCGAGATCGATGAATGGGCGCTGACCGCCGACAGGAATCCGCCCGAGCTGGAGCACCGCGATCGCACGGGGCGCGATGCGCAGCGCATCGTCAAGCACCCGGCCTATGTGGAGATGGAGCGCGTGGCCTATGGCGAGTTTGGCCTGGCCGTCATGTCGCACCGCACGGGCGTGCTGGGCTGGGATGGCAAGCTGCCGCCGCTGGCCAAGTACGCGCTGACCTATCTGTTCGTGCAGGCCGAGTTCGGCCTGTGCTGCCCGCTGTCCATGACGGACTCGCTGGCGCGCACGCTGCGCAAGTACGGCAAGCCGGCCCTGGTCGAGAAGTACTGGCCGCGCATGACGCAGCTGCGCTTCGAGGACCAGGCCCAGGGCGCCATGTTCATGACAGAGCAGGCGGCCGGCTCGGACATCTCCAACACCCAGACGCTGGCCCGCCCGGCCGCCGACGGCAGCTGGCGCCTGTCGGGCGACAAGTGGTTCTGCTCCAACCCCGATGCCGACTTCGCCATGGTGCTGGCGCGCGTGGAGGGCGCGCCGGCGGGCATGAAGGGCATCTCGCTGTTCCTGCTGCCGCGCCGGCTGGACGACGGCTCGGCCAACCACTACCGCATCGTGCGCCTCAAGCACAAGCTGGGCACGCGCTCCATGGCCAGCGGCGAGATCGTGCTCGAAGGCGCCGTCGCCTACCTGGTGGGCGAGCAGGGTCGGGGCTTCGTGCAGATGGCCGACATGGTGAACAACTCGCGCCTGTCCAACGGCGTGCGCTCGGCCGGGCTGATGCGCCGTGCCGTGGCCGAGGCAGAGTACGTGGCGCGCGAGCGCCGCGCCTTCGGCAAGGCCCTGCAGGACATGCCGCTGATGCAGCGCCAGCTCGACAAGCTGCGCATCTACTCCGAGCAGGCCCGCACCATGGTGCTGCAGACGGCCCAGGCGCTGCAGCGTTCGGACGCAGGCGAAGACGGCGCCTACGCGCTGCTGCGCATCCTCACGCCCATGATCAAGTTCCGCGCCTGCCGCGACGCGCGCAAGGTCACGGGCGACGCCATGGAAGTGCGCGGCGGATGCGGCTACATCGAGGAGTGGAGCGATCCGCGACTGGTGCGCGACTCCCACCTGGGATCGATCTGGGAAGGCACCAGCAACATCGTGGCGCTGGACGTGATCCGCGCCATCAAGCGCGAAGGCTCGCTGCCCGTGCTGCGCGACCACGCGGCCCAGCTGCTGGCCCAGACCGAGGCGGCCACGGACTTCAAGGCCGCGCTGTCGGCCAGCATGGACAAGGCTGCGGCCCTGGCCCTGCGCGCGGCCGAGGAGGGCGGTGACCGCCTGGCGCGCGCCGCCGCCTCGGGCCTGTACCACTGCTTCACGGCCACGGCCATGGCCTGGGAGGCATCGTGCACCGGCAGCGCCGAACGCATGCGCTGGGCCCAGCTGGTGCTGCTGCACCGCGTGCTGCCGCGCGACCCGCTGGCGGCAGGCGACCTGCCCGAAGGCTGGACACGCTGAGCCCATCGACCGCACCGACCCAGAACACACATCCCGTCCACAGGGATGACCGCACAAGTACCGGAGACAAACGCCATGCCTTGCACTGACCCGAAGCCGTCCTTCCAGAAACGCCAATTCCTGTGGGCGTGTGCGCTCGCCGCCACCGCCGCACTGCCGGCCGCCGCCCTGGCCGAACGCTTTCCCGAGCGGCCCATCAGCTTCGTCGTTCCCTTCCCGCCCGGCGGGCCCACGGACGCCATGGCCCGCACGCTGGCGATATCGCTGACCGAGACGCTGGGCCAGAGCGTGATCGTGGAGAACAAGGCCGGTGCGGGCGGCAACATCGGTGCCGACTTCGTGGCCCGCGCCAGGCCCGACGGCTACACCATCATGTTCGGCACTTCGGGGCCGCTGGCCATCAACAAGCACCTGTACCGCAAGATCAACTACGACCCGCAGACCAGCTTCGCGCCCATCATCCGCGTGGGCCACCTGCCCAACGTGCTGGTGGTCAACCCGGCCACCAAGGCCACCACCGTGCAGGAGCTGATTGCGCAGGACAAGGCCAAACCGGGCAGCCTGGACTATGCGTCCTCGGGCAATGGTGCCTCGTCGCACCTGGCGGGCGTGCTGTTCAACAAGATGGCCGGCACCTCGCTGCAGCACATTCCCTACAAGGGCACGGGCCCGGCGCTCAACGACCTGCTGGCGGGGCAGGTGAACATGACCTTCACCGACATCCTCACCGCCATGCCCTACATCAAGGCCGGCAAGTTCAAGGCCATTGGCGTGGCCACGGAAAAACGCTCCCAGGCCATGCCCGACATCCCCACCATCGCCGAGCAGGGCCTGCCCGGCTACGACGTGAGCGTGTTCTTCGGCGTGGTGGCACCGGCCGGCACGCCGGCCGACCGCATCGAGACGTTGAACGCGGCCTTCCGCAAGGCTCTGAGCAGCGAGCGCATCCGCAAGACCTTTGCCGACCAGGGGCTGGAGCCGGCATCGGATCTGTCGCCAGCGGGGCTGTCGACCTTCATCGCGCAGGAAGTGACCAAGTGGAAGGCCGTGGTCGATGCCTCCGGCGCCAAACTGGATTGAATAGATGGAGAACACCCCCTGAGCGGCTACGCCGCTTCCCCCTCTCTCGCACGCGGGAGTGGGACGGCGCCTTCGCTGCGGGGCGGCCCTTGCTGGGCGCCCCAGTGGCTTGAAGCACGCCAGTCTTGCACCTTGTGCCAATGAAGAAAGAAACTTTATGAGCAGAGCCAATGGTGCCCTCCAGGGCATCCGTGTCCTCGACCTCTCCCGCATTCTTGGTGGCCCGCTGTGCGGCCAGATCCTGGGCGACCACGGCGCCGACGTGCTCAAGGTGGAGCCGCCGCAGGGCGACGATACGCGCGCCTGGGGGCCGCCGTTCCAGGACGGTGTGTCCTCCTACTACCGGGGCCTGAACCGCAACAAGCGGCTGCAGTTCCTGGACCTGTCCCAGCCCGAAGGCCAGCAGGCCGTGCTGGCGCTGATGGAGCAGGCCGATGTGGTGGTGGAGAACTTCAAGATCGGCACCATGGAGAAATGGGGCATTGGCTGGGAGCAGCTGCGCGAGCGCTTTCCTCGCCTCATCTGGTGCCGCGTCAGCGGCTTCGGCGCCGATGGCCCGCTGGGCGCCTGGCCCGGCTATGACGCGGCCATCCAGGCCATGACGGGTCTGATGAGCGTCAACGGCGAGGCCGGCGGCGATCCGCTGCGCGTGGGCCTGCCCGTGGTGGACATGGTCACGGGCATGAACGGCGTCATCGGCGTGCTGCTGGCGCTGCAGGAGCGCCAGCGCAGCGGCCTGGGCCAGCTGGTCGATGTCTCGCTGTACGACAGCGGCATCTCGCTGCTGCACCCGCATGCGGGCAACTGGTTCATGAGCGGCAGGACACCGGGGCGCTCGGGCAATGCCCATCCCAACATCTATCCCTACGACAGCTTTGCCACGGGCACCACGCCGGTCTTCCTGGCCGTGGGCAACGACCGCCAGTTCCGCCTGCTGTGCGAGCACCTGGGATGCCCGCAACTGGTGGCCGACGAGCGCTTCGCCACGGCCGGCCAGCGCTCGCACCACCGCGATGCGCTCAAGCCGCTGCTGGAGCAGGCCCTGCAGGCCAGCGACGGCCCCGCCCTGGCCGATGCGCTGATGGCCATCGGCGTGCCCGCCGCGCCCGTGCTGGGCGTGGACGCGGCGCTCAACCACCCGCATACCCTGCACCGCGAGATGGTGGTGGAGATGCAGGGCGGCTACCGGGGCCTGGGCGCGCCCGTCAAGCTCAGCCGCACGCCGGCCAGCTACCGGCATGCGCCGCTGGCCGAGGGCGACAGTTTCGAGTGATTTGCCTGGTGCGCTCAGGGCACGATGGGGCGCAGTTGCGCGTCGGCCATGCCCACCAGCAGCGCACGCCCGTCGGGCTCCACGCGGAACTCGCCGTAGCGGGCCTGCTCCCAGCGCTGGCCATCGCCTTCGCGGAAGTACCAGGCATCCGTCACCAGCGTCCACCGGCCGCCGCGCGGGGTGAGTTCAAAGCGCTGCTCGCCGGGCGCCAGCGGCTCGCTGGCCGTGCCGGTGCGCAGCCACTGCACCACGCCCTGCTCATCGAGCTTGCCGATGGCGTACAGGCGTCCGCCGCGCAGGTTCTCTTTCTCCACGTCCCTGTCCTCGGAAGGCAGGCGGAAGTTCAGGCGCATGTAGTCGCCCTGCATCAGGGAGCGCGGGTCCACCGGCGCCAGTTCCACGAACACCTTGCGGCCCTGGGCGATGGTGCGTTCCTTCTGCGCAATGCCGATATTGGCCACCGCCAGCGTGCAGGCCGCCGTCAGCACCACCAGCCACGGCGCCCAGCGCTGCAGGGGCGCGGCGCCCGATGCGGCGGCGGTCTCCGCGCTGCCTGGCAGGGCTGCCGCGCGCGGCCCTGCCCAGGCCAGCAGGCCCAGCAAGGCGCCGCAGCCGGCCAGCACCAGGGCCTTGGTGGCCAGTGGCCAGGCCAGCTGGTAGTAGAAGCTGCCCACGATCCAGGCGGCAGCCAGGGCGGCCGCTGCGGCCTGCCGCCAGCGGCCGCTGGTGCCGGTCACCGCCAGCGCCAGCAGGCAGGCGCCCAGCCAGGGCAGAAAGGCACTCAGCACGGCCAGCACCACGGCAGCCACGGCGGCGCGCGGCTGCCGCAGCGTGGGCCATGCGCGCTGGGCGAACCAGGCGGCTGCCAGGGCCAGCACGGCCGAGCCGGCCTGCGTCAGAACGCCCATGGAGATGTTCGGGGCGGCTTCCTGCGCCAGCTCGCCCGCCAGGCCGCCGCCCAGCACGCCGGCCACCATGAAGCTCCTGCCGGACAGAAAGGCCAGGCCAGCCAGCACCGCCAGCAGCCAGCCCGTGGCAAAGGGCTCCAGCGCCGCCGCCATGCGGGTCTGTGCCGCAGACTGCCCCAGCGCGCGCCACTGGGCTGCCAGCAGCAGCATCCAGAGCAGCAGCGCCGCATGCACGATGACCCAGGTCGGCAGGCCTGCGTACAGGGTGGATGGATCGTTGTCCGGCCAGAGCATGGTGCAAAACAGCAGCGCGCAGGCGGCGCCCAGCAGCACGCGCAGCCAGGGCCTTGGAATGGCGGCCGTGCAGGCCAGCGCAATGGCCAGGCCTATCGCGCCCGCAGCCTGCCCCGACAGGTCGCGCGCCAGGCCAAAGCCCAGCAGGCCGGCGCCGGTCAGCATGGCAGGCAGGGCCAGTTGCTCCAGGAAGACGGGCAGCTCCTCGGCGCGCAGCACGGCCACGGCTGCGGCCAGCATCATGGCGCCGATCACATAGGTGCCTGCGCCGCGCTCTATCCAGTCGGACAGGGCAAACGCAAACAGAATCAGCAAGGGAAGAAGGGCCAGCCAGGCGCCCAGCGCCGTGAGCAGCACCACCGCCCAATGGCGGTCGTTGGCGGCAGGGCGGCGATCCTGCAAGGCGGCAGGCGGCAGGATGCCCTGGTCCACGGCCTGGCGCAGCAGGGTGTCGTGTTCGTGGCTCATTGAAGGCCTCCTTCCGCGTTGCGTGACATTCGAAGCACCAGGCTGACCGTGGCCGCCAGCAGGCACGCAGCGCCCAGGCCGACGAGCAGCAGCATGCCCGTGAAGTCCGCCCCCAGTTTCTCCAGCAGCAGGTAGACCAGGCCGCACACCAGCAGCACGTTCAGGCCCAGCGCCGCACCGCTGAGCAGGAAGATGTCGAAATGCCTGCGCAGGCCCGCCAGCGCCGCCGCGCCTGCCAGCAGCACCAGCCCCAGCGGGTACTGCGGCGCCACCGTGCTGTGGAACAGCCCGCTGATGGCGGTGGAGGTGATCATCGCCAGCGCCAGCGCGCCCGCGCCGCGCAAGGCCCACAGCCCCGCGCCCGTGAAGCGCCGCAGGGCCGGTGCCATGACCGCGGTGACGGCAAGGGCGGCGCCCAGGGCAACGGCATGGACGCCCAGGTCGCGCGACTCCACCTCCCAGAACTGCGGCGTATGGGCCTGCGCCCACAGCGCAATGCCCGTCATGGCAACCACCACCCAGGGCACCCAGACGCCATCGCTGCGCGCCGCCAGGGCCAGCGGCAGGGTCAGCGCTGCCCACAGCGCAAACAGCTGCCAGGGGTCCGCTCCCGTCTGGTAGGTCTGCCCGAAAAAGGCGAACAGCGCACCCGTGCCCAGCAGCGCCAGCACGGACAGCGGCACGCGCGCCGCCGCGCGCCATGCCGCGCCAAGACACATCACGAGCACGAAGCCCTGCAGCAGGGCGAAGCGCTGCATGCGGCCCATGCTCTCCCAATTGGCGGCAATCCACAGCACGATGCCCAGCCCGCCCAGCGCCGCGCCCAGCAAGGCCACCACGGGCCACAGGCGGGTTCTGAGCGCAGCCGGTTCCTGCTCGAATCCCGCCAGTGCAAACAGCTGCACGGCGGCCTTGCGGTCCAGGCCATGTTGGCGGACAAGGTCATGCAATAGGGGGCGCAGGTTCATGGTGCGGACGTTCCTTGGCTTGAAGAGTCGGATGCCCGACTGTGCCAGAACCTCGCGTGCATGGATGGCGGCGCAGGACGGCATTCCGGCGAGCCGGGCGAGCCGTGGGAAGATCGCGGCCAGAGTCCTGCCATCCTCTTGCCATTGCTGCCAAGCCCAATCCTGCCGCCATGCCTTTCCTGCCTGCCCCTTGCCCTGGTGCGCAAACGCACCAGCATCCGCATCCGCACCCACAACCTGCAGGGCAGGCGCGATGAAGCGCGGCGATGCGCTGGACGGGCAGATCGAGTGGCAGCCGGTCACCCGGCCTGCCGCCATCGCGCTGACGGCCTTTGCCGCCTGGATCGTCTGGGGCCACTTCCTCAGCCAGGGTCACTGGCTGCTGCTGCTGGACAACGCCAACCTGGCACTGCACGAAGCCGGGCATCCGCTGGTGGCCCTGTTCTCGCAGCATCTCTCGGTCTACGGCGGCACGCTGTTCCAGCTGCTGTTCCCGGCCCTGTTCATGCGCCATTTCCACAGGCAGGGCCAGCGCACGGGCTGGATTGCCGCGCTGATGTGGCTGGGGGAGAGCCTCATGAACGTGGCCCACTACATGAAGGACGCGCGTGCCCAGGTACTGCCGCTGGTGGGCGGCGGCGACCATGACTGGACGGAGATCTTCAGCCGCTGGGGCGTGCTCCAGGCCGATGTGCGCATCGGCACGCTGACGGCGCTGCTGGGGCTGTGCCTGGTGCTGTGGGGGCTGCGGTTTGCCGTTGCGGCGCTGCGCTCGCCGCAGGCCTGACCCGCCATCTGATACGGTCGAATCCGCTGCATCTGCTGCTACCGCCAGGGCAGGGCGCTGGGCATAGTCCAGGCAGTCCCCGGCAATTCATGACAAGCCCGCATCAAGGGCGCAGCGGCCGGGGCGAAGGCCCCGCATGTCAGAACGACCGAAACCGCTTCCCGATGAAACCGCCGCAGCCCCCCGGCCGCGGCCCGCGCCACGCAAGGTGATTCCCATCGCCGATGCCAGCGCGGACTCCCCGCTGTTCGAATCGCGCAGGAAGATCCAGCCGCGCTCCATCACGGGGCGCTTCACCCATTGGCGCTGGGCCATGGTCTGGCTCACGCAGCTGTTCTTCTATGGCATTCCCTGGCTGCAGATCCATGGCCGGCAGGCCCTGCTGTTCGACCTGGAGCAGCGGCGCTTCTACGTCTTCGGCTGGCTGCTGTATCCGCAGGACTTCATCTACCTGGCCGTGCTGCTCATCGTCTCGGCGCTGGCGCTGTTCCTGTTCACCACGGTGGCGGGGCGGCTGTGGTGCGGTTTTTCCTGCCCGCAGACGGTCTACACCGAGCTGTTCATGTGGGTGGAGCGCCGGCTGGAGGGCGACCGCAGCGCGCGGCTGCGGCTGGACGGCAGCGGCTGGGGCGCGGAGAAGATCGCGCGGCGCGGCGGCAAGCATGCGCTGTGGCTGCTGATCTCGCTGTGGACGGGGCTGACCTTCGTCGGCTACTTCGTGCCCATCCGCAGCCTGCTGCCCGAGGTGCTGGCGCTGACCGGCGCATGGCAGATCTTCTGGGTGCTGTTCTATGCGCTGGCCACCTACGGCAACGCGGGCTTCCTGCGCGAGCAGGTCTGCAAGCACATGTGCCCCTATGCGCGCTTCCAGAGCGCCATGTTCGACAAGGACACCCTGGTCGTCACCTACGACACCGCACGCGGCGAATCGCGCGGCCCGCGCCACAAGGGGGTGGACTACCGGGCCCAGGGGCTTGGCGACTGCATCGACTGCACGCTGTGCGTGCAGGTCTGCCCGGTGGGTATCGACATACGCGACGGCCTGCAGTACGAGTGCATTGGCTGCGGCCTGTGCATCGACGCCTGCAACAGCGTCATGGACCGCATGCATTACCCGCGCGGGCTGATCCGCCTGTCCACGCAGAACGGCGTGGCCCGGGGCTGGCGCCAGAGCGAGCTGGTGCGCCGCATCTTCCGCCCGCGCGTGCTCATCTACGGCACGGCGCTGGTGGCCATCTCCACGGCCATGGTGGCCAGCCTAGCGCTGCGCACGCCGCTGAAGGTGGACGTGGTGCGCGACCGGGGCACGCTTTCGCGCATCGTGGCCGGCGGCCAGATCGAGAACATCTACCGCGTGCAGATCGGCAATGCCACGGAGCAGGACCAGCGCTATGTGCTGTCGGCCTCGGGCATCGAAGGCCTGCGCGTGGCTTCGGAGACCGAGGTGGACGTGGGCGCGGCCCAGGACCGCTGGGTCGTGGTGCGGCTGCAGGCGCCCTATGGCGCGGCCGGCCCTGGCTCGCATGGCGTGGAGATCACGGCCACGGCGGTGGGTGATCCGGCGCTTACCAAGCAGGCGCACAGCACGTTCCTGGTGCCGCGCTGAAGGGCTGGTTGGATGGATTGATTCAGGAGTACGGCGCAGTTGTTGTGCACGATGCCTGGTCCGCTGCAGCGCGGGCGGGCATCGGTTTTGAGGCCCCGGGATTTTCTCCGGGGCCTTTTTTTGTAGTGAGATTGATGCGTCTTCCACAGTCTGCACAGCCAGCCTCATGAGTGAACTTGGCTGCTTGAAACCAGAGGCCGAGCGAAGCAAAGGCCCGTCACGGCTCCCCGTATGTCAGCGCCTGCGGCGTAGTGGTTGCGGGGTTGCAGTCCTGCCGAAGGACAGGACTGCTTCGTGATCTGACTCGCTGCGGTTGTTTGAGCGGCGCGCGAAGCGCAAAGCGAGTTCCGCAGCGAACCCTGCAACCGCCATGACGCAGGTTGCCCGCAGCGAAGCGGAGGGTCGCGGACATCCGGGGTCGCCTTCTTTGATCTGACCTTTCTTGGCGAATCAAGAAAGGGCAGTCGGCTGCCGGGCCGAGACCCGGCCTCTAAAAGCTGCCGCCCGGCAGGGGCAAAACTTGCGAACAGTCTTTGACGACACGGGTCAGGATTCGTGCGGACAGGATGTGGCAGCACGCTGCATCCCATTGGCATTACCCTGTGTCTACCGAAGCCTTGCAGTCAGGCGTTTTGTTGGAGGTGCATTGTGAGCAAGATCATTGAATCCCTGCGCGGCGATCTGGCTGCGCTGTACGAAGCGGGCGCCATCGACAAGGTGACGATGCGCGAGTTCGACGCGATCTGTCCTCCCCCGGTGCGGGAGTTCGAGGCGGCCGACATCAAACAACTGCGCGAGACTTTGAAGTTCAGCCAACCGGTGTTTGCGCTGCATTTGCACACCACGGCTTCCACGGTGCGCAAATGGGAGCAGGGCGAAACCCGTCCCGCCGGACCGGCGCTCAAGCTGCTCAACGTCATCGCCGACAAAGGCCTCCAGGCCATCCTCTGAGCCGGGGCCACGCGAGGGCGGTATGCGGGCGACTCCCGGGAGACACGATCTGGTGTAAATGCTCATAGGGAAATCCGCAGACCCCGCTATGGTGGGCGGCTGTTTTCCGTCCCGCGTATGAACAAGAAACCTGCCTCCCCCGACAACGTCTTTTCCGAGTCCAGCGCCTCCGCATCGCTGGCCGCCTCCACCACCACAGCCGGCACCACCAGCACCACCGGCGGCAGCCCGGCAGCGGCCACGCCCAAGCCCACGCCTTTTCGCTCCGCCCTGATCCGCTCCGGCACCATCCGTGCCACCACGCGCAGCTTCCTGCATGCCCTGGGCCAGGACGACGAAGACATAGAGCGCCCGCACATCGGCGTGTTCCACACGGGCGGGGAGATGAGCCCCTGCAACCTCAACCTGCGCGACCAGGCCCAGCATGCCAAGACCGGCATCTATGCCGGGGGCGGTACGCCGCATGAATGCCCGGTGGTGTCGGTCAGCGACGGGCTGACCATGGCGCATTCGGGCATGCGGTTTTCGCTGGTCTCGCGCGAGCTGATCGCCGACAGCGTGGAGGCTTCGGTGCGCGGCCACCAGTGGGATGGCATCTTCGCCATCGGCGCCTGCGACAAGAACCTGCCGGGGCTGATGATGGGCATGGTGCGCTGCAATGTGCCCAGCGTCTTCGTGCATGGCGGCTCGGCCCTGCCGGGACAGGCGCCCGGCGTGCACGGGCGCGACCTGAACGTGGTCGATACCTACGAGACCATCGGCCAGGTGCTGGCCGGCACCGCCACGGCGCAGGACCTGGAGGCCATGAGCCGCGCCTGCCTGCCCACGGCCGGCGCCTGCGCTGGCCAGTTCACGGCCAACACCATGGGCATGGTGAGCGAGGCGCTGGGCCTGGCGCCCATCGGCTCCAGCATGGTGCCCGCCGTGTTCAGCGAGCGCGCACCACTGATGCGCCGCGCCGCGCGCCAGCTCATGCAGGCCGTGTGGGCCAGCGCCGAAGGCGGCGGCCCGCTGCCGCGCGACATCATCACGCGCCGGGCGCTGGAGAATGCCTGCGCCGTGGTCAGCGCCACGGGCGGATCGACCAATGCCGCCCTGCACCTGCCGGCCATCGCGCACGAGGCCGGCATCCGCTTCCACCTGGACGAAGTGGCCGAGATCTTCGCGCGCACGCCGCTGGTCGCCGACCTGCGCCCCGGCGGGCGCTTCCTGGCGCGCGACGTGTACTACATCGGTGGCGCCGGCGTGATCCTGCGCACGCTGATGGAGCAGGGCTTTGTCCACGGCGATGCGCTCACCTTCACGGGCCGCACCCTGGCCGAAGAACTGGCCGATGCCGCGCCGCCCGATGGCGAGGTGGTGCGCACGCCCGGCAATCCCATCACGCGCGACGGTGGCCTGACCGTGCTCAAGGGCAACCTCTGCCCCGATGGCGCGTTGCTGAAGACGGCCGGCCTCAAGACCCTGGTGCACCGGGGCCCCGCGCGCGTCTTCGAGTCCGAGGAACAGGCCCAGGCCGCCGTGCAGGCCATGCAGTACGCGGCCGGCGATGTCATCGTCATCCGCAACGAAGGCCCGCGCGGCAGCCCCGGCATGCGCGAGATGCTGGGCATCACCGCGCTGCTGTATGGCCAGGGCATGGGCGACAAGGTGGCCCTGCTGACCGATGGACGCTTCTCTGGCGCCACGCGCGGCCTGTGCATCGGCTACGCAGGCCCTGAGGCCGCCGACAACGGCCCCATTGCCGCGCTGCGCGACGGCGACCTCATTGCCATCGACGCCCGCGCCGATGCGCGCAGCATCACGGTGGAAATCGGCGAGGCCGAACTGGCCGCACGTCTGGAGCAATCAGCCGCCGCGCGCCGCCAGGCCCCGCCGCTGGGCGGCGTGCTGGAAAAATACGCGCTCACCGTGCGCCCAGCCCACCAGGGCGCGGTCACGCATTCGGGCCAGGTGGTCTGGCTGCGCGACGACAGTTGAAGCCGCCGGGCTGGCACGCATTTCCCCCGCTGTTCCCCCACTGTTTTTTCAGAGTTTCAATTTCAACCGGAGACATACGCATGAACATCGACCGCCGCCAATGGCTGGGCACCGCTGGAGCGGGTGCGCTGCTGGCCAGCCTGGGCCAGCAGGCCTGGGCGCAGGCCCAGGGCCCCATCGAGACCCTGAACATCATCACCGGCTTCGCGGCCGGAGGCACCTCGGACGCCATCTGCCGCCGCGTGGGCACCAAGCTGTCGGGCTATGCCAAGACCGCCGTGGTGGAAAACCGCACGGGCGCGGGCGGGCAGATCGCCATCAGCTACGTCAAGGGCCGGCCCGCAGACGGCGCCACCCTGCTGCAGACGCCCACGTCCATGCTGTCCATCTACCCGCACATCTACAAGAAGCTGCCCTATGACCCGGTGGCCGACCTGGCGCCAGTCACCGTGGGCTGCATCTTCGACTTCGGCTTTGCCGTCGGCCCCGCTGTGCCCGCCAGCGTGACCACGGTGCCCGAATTCTTCGCCTGGGCCAAGGCCAACCCCGCAGGCGCCAACTTCGGCTCGCCCGCTCCCGGCTCCACCCCGCACTTCATCGGCGCCCTGCTGGGCCAGCATGCCGGCGTGGACTTCAAGCACGCCGGCTACCGCGGCACCCAGCCCGCGCTGCTGGACATGCTGGGCGGCAACGTCTCCGCCGTCTGCGGCCCCGTGGGCGACATGCTGCAGCACCTGGCCGGCGGCAAGATGCGCATCCTGGGCGTCAGCGGCGCCAAGCGCAGCCGCTTCGCACCCCAGGTGCCCACGCTGGTGGAGCAGGGCTACAAGGACATGGCGCACAGCGAATGGTTCGCCTTCTTCGTGCCTGCCAAGACCCCCGCCGAGACCGTGCAGCGCCTGAACGGCCACATGCGCAAGGCCCTGGCCACGCCCGACGTGGTGGACAGCCTGGCCACCTTCGGCCTGGACGCCCAATCCTCCACCCCCGCCGAACTGGCCGCGCTGCTGCAGTCCGAACTCGCCAAATGGGGCCCCATCGTCAAGCGCGTGGGATTCACAGCAGAGGGCTGATCAAAACCAGCGGGCCGAGCGAAGCGAAGGCCCGAGCCAACTCCCCGTATGTCAGCGCCTGCGGCGTGGCGGTTGCGGGGTTGCAAGCCTGCCGAAGGACAGGCTTGCTTCGTGATCTGACTCGCCGTGATTGTCTGAACGTAGCGCGCAGCGCGAAGTGAGTTTCACGGCGAACCCCGCAACCGCCACGACGCAGGTTGCCCGCAGCGAAGCGGAGGGTCGCAGGCATTCGGGTCGCCTTCTTTGATCTGACCTTTCTTGGCGAATCAAGAAAGGGCAGTCGGCCGCCGGGCCGAGACCCGGCCTCGAAAAACAACCACCCGGCAGGGGGAGATGAGCCCCCTGCACTCGCTGACAAGCCGCGGTCACAGCCCCAAATCACAAGCCCATTGTTTCCACCACGGAACCAACCGCGTTCCACCACCCTCCTTTGCCAGCCGCCCCTGTCTCCCTAGAGTGAAAGCAAAAGGAGACAAGCATGTTCGAAGCCAATCTATTCCAGGGCCAGCGCGTCCTGATCACCGGGGGCGGCACGGGGCTCGGCCTGGCCATGGCGGCCAAGCTGGCGGAGCTGGGTGCCGAGCTGCACCTGTGCGGCCGGCGGCGCTCCGTGGTGCAGCAGGCCTGCGAGATGCTGAACAACGACACGGGCGCGCAGGCCTTTGCGCATGAACTCGACATTCGCCAGCCCGAGGCCGTGCACACCGTCATCGACCGCATCTGGGCCGAACACGGCCCGCTGACCGGCCTGGTCAACAACGCGGCCGGCAACTTCGTCAGCCGCACCGAGGACCTGAGCATCAACGGCTTCCATGCCATATCGGACATCGTCTTCCGGGGCACCTTCTACGTCACCCAGGCCGTGGGCCGCCGCTGGATCGCCGAAGGGCTGCCGGGCTCGGTGCTGTCCATCGTCGTCACCTGGGTGGACACGGGTTCGCCCTTCGTCGTGCCCTCGGCCATGTCCAAGGCCGGGCTGGACGCCATGACCAAATCGCTGGCCGTGGAATGGGGTCCCAAGCGCATACGGTTCAACGCGATTGCGCCGGGCGTGATTCCCACCCAGGGCGCCAGCCAGCGCCTGCGCCCCAGAATCGACGGCAACGAGGACTCGGCCGACCGCCGCCGCCTGGACAACCCCACGCGCCGCCTGGGCACGGGCGAGGACATCGGCAACATGGCCGCCTTCATCCTGGCCCCGGGCAACACCTGGCTCAACGGCCAGACCATCACGCTGGACGGCGGCGACGCCCTGGCCAACGGCGCCTACTTCACCGAATACCAGGCCTGGGACGATGCCGACTGGGCGCGCGCCCGGCAGATGGCCAAGGCCGCCAACCAGCCCAACGTCAACGATGGGGAGCAGGAGGCCACGCCCACATGAGCACCGCCGCCACGCCCCACTCCACCCTGGTCTTCGAACAGCGCACGCTGACCGGGGCCGCCCAGCAGCAGCGCGGCCGCCAGCTGGCCCAGGGCCTGCGCAGCCTGGGCCTGGCCGAAGGCGACGTGCTGGCCGTCTTCCTGCGCAACGGCATCGAATACGCCGACGTGGTCCATGCCTGCCGCATTGCGGGCATCTACTACTGCCCCATCAACTGGCATTTCACGGCCACGGAGATCGACTACATCCTGGCCGACAGCGGCGCCCGCGCCCTCATCACCAGCCAGGACCTGCTCGACGGCCTCAAGGGCGAACTCTATGCGGACCTGCCCCGGCGCGTCGCCCACGCACGCGAGCCGGAGCAGGACTACGAAACCTGGCTGGCCGCCCAGGCACCCTACGACGGCCCGCTGGTCGCGCCGCGCGGCCACATGGCCTATACATCGGGCACCACGGGCCGCCCCAAGGGCGTGCTGCGCAAGGCGTTTCCCGTGGAGGAACTGCCCCGGCGCCTGGCCGTGAACCAGGCGCTGATCGCCACCGCCTACGGCCTGCAGCCCGGCGCGCGCACCCTGCTGACCGCGCCCATCTACCACAGCGCGCCCAGCCTGTACTTCCAGAACGCGCTCATGCTCAGCGAGCTGGTGGTGCTGGAGCAGCGCTTCGACCCCGAGCGCTTCCTGCAGCTGGTGCAGGAGCACCGCATCGACACGGCCTACATGGTGCCCATCATGTACGTGCGCCTGCTCAGGCTGCCGCGCGAAGTGCGCGAGCGCTACAACATCTCCTCGCTGCGCTTCATCGCCTCCACCGGCTCGCCCTGCGCGCCCGAGGTCAAGAAGGCCATGATCGAGTGGATGGGGCCCATCATCAACGAGACCTATGCCTCCAGCGAGTCGGGCCTGGTCACCTTCATCGGCTCGGCCGACGCCCTCACCCACCCGGGCAGCGCGGGCCTGCCGCTGCAGGACGCCGAAGTCCGCATCCTCGACAGGCAGGGCCAGGGCCTGCCCACGGGCGAGGTGGGCCTGATCTACGTGCGCCAGCCCGCCTATGCCGACTTCACCTACAAGGGCAACGAAGAGGCCCGCCGCAAGATGGACCAGGGCGGCCTGATCACCCTGGGCGACATGGGCTACCTGGACGAGGAAGGCTTTCTCTACGTCTGCGACCGCGACTCGGACATGGTGATCTCCGGCGGCGTGAACATCTACCCGGCCGAGATAGAGAACGAGCTGCTCAAGCACCCCGGCATAGCAGACTGCGCCGTCATCGGCGTGCCCGATGCCGAGTACGGCGAACGGCTGCTGGCCCTGGTCGAGCCCGGCCAGTCAGGCACACTGCCCGAAGCGGAACTGAAAGAATGGCTGCGCGGCCGGCTGGCGGCCTACAAGCTGCCGCGCAGCTTCGTCTTCCAGCGCCTGCCCCGCGACGACAACGGAAAGATCGCCAAAAGAAAGCTGCGCGACGCCCACTGGGGCGCGACGCAGCGCAAGATCTGAACCCGCCAACACCGAAAGAGAAGGAGACAACGCATGAACAAGGCCATTGCATTGCTGCTTGCCGCTGCGGCCACCGCAGCCGCAGCCCCCGGGTTCGCCCAGTCCGACTACCCCAGCAAGCCCATCAAGCTCATCGCCCCGTATGCGCCGGGCGGCTCGGTCGACGTGCTCGCCCGCACCCTGGCCACGCACCTGTCCACGGAGCTCAAGCAGTCCGTGGTCGTGGAGAACCGGCCGGGCGCCAACACCATGATTGCCGCCTCGGCCGTGGCGCGCTCGCCGGCCGACGGCTACACCCTGCTGCTGGCCAGCAATGCCAGCATGGTGCTCAACCCCCTGCTCTACAAGAAGCTGAGCTACAACCCCGACCGGGAGCTGAAGCTCACCAACATCCTGGCCGAGGCCCCGCTGGTGCTGGTCACCAACAGCCAGACCGGCATCAAAAACGTGGCCGACCTCAAGGCCTACTCCAAGGCCCACGCGGGCAAGCTCAACTACAGCTCGGTCGGCCTGGGCAACCCGCTGCAGCTGACCACCGAGCTGATCAAGTCCCGCCTGGACGTGGCCGCCACCCACATTCCCTTCAACGGCAGCGCCCCGGCCCTGACCGCCCTCATGGCCAACGACACCCAGCTCATGGTGGACGTGGCCGGCACCTCCCTGCCCCACATCAAGGCCGGCAAGCTGGTGGCCATTGCCACCACCGGGCCCGAGCGCTCGCAGTTCCTGCCGCAGACGCCCACCATTGCTGAATCGGGCGTGCCGGGCTTCAGGGCCTCCACCTGGTTCGGCATTGCCGTGCCCGCAGGCACGCCAGCGGACGCGCGCAACACCCTGCAGGCCGCCGTCAACAAGGTCATGCTCAACCCCGAGTTCGCCAGCGCCCTGGGCAACCAGACCCTGGCCGCCAGAAAGCCCCAGACCCAGGCCCAGCTCGACGACTTCCTGGCCGCAGACGGCCAGATGTGGCGCAAGGTGATCGCGGACAACGCGATTGTGCTGGAAAACTGAAGAACTGGTGAACCGAGGCGCTAAGGGCCGGGCTCCCCGGCCTGCTCTACGAAGCGCAGCAGGCTGGCCCTGAGGAACTCGGTCATCACCTTGACGGCATGCGAGGGCCGCCGGTCCTCGGCCGTGATGATGTACAGCCTGTCGCCCAGGCCGGACACCGTCCAGTCCGGGCACACGCGCTGCACCGCGCCCGATCGCAGCTCGTCCATCACCATGTAGTTGGGCAAGGTGGCCACGCCGCTGCCCCGGAGCATGGACTGCTTGAGGAAGGGGAAATGCTCGCTGGTGATGCAGGGCTCGCACTTGAGCGCAATCTCCTGCTGCCCCTTTTTCACCGAGACGGCATAGGTCTTGCCATCGCCGGGCGGCGTCAGCAGCACGCCGTGGGGAATCTCGGCAGGGTCATGGAACGGCCGCGCCTTGGCATAGGCACTGCTGGCATACAGGCCAAAGCCCACCGGCCCCAGGTCGCGCGCCACCAGGTGCTCCTGCACGTCGCGTGCCACGCGCACGGCCACATCCACCTGGGCGCTCATGGGATCGCTCACCCGGTTGGAGAACAGCACGCGGATGCGCACCTGCGGGTGCCGCTTCTGGAACGCCAGCAGCATGTCGGCCAGGTACAGCTCGCCCAGGCCCGTGGGAATGCTCAGCCGCACCGAGCCCGTCACCACATGCTGCAGCGCGTCAATGGAGCCCTGCGCCGCCTCCACCTCCTGGATGATGCTGCGCCCATGCTCGTACAGCACCTCGCCCGCCGCCGTCAGCAAAAAGCTGCGCGTGGTGCGGTGCAGCAGGGTCACGCCCAGCGCCGTCTCCAGCGCCTTGAGCTCCTTGCTCACCTTGGAGCGCGTGATGTCGCGCTTGCGCGCCGCAGCGCTGAGGCTGCGCGCGTCCACGATCTCTACGAAATTGCGGATGAGGTTGATGTCCATGGCTTGAGAGCGGCAGGTCAGGCGGGCCGCCTTGTTCGCGGCCTTGTTCGCGGCCGCAGGCAACGCGCCCGGACCGCCACCCCCGGACTATGGCACCGTCACGACGCCTGGCCCCGCCACCCGTGGGCGCCGGGACACAGGGCTTTCCCCGGTGCCCGCCGCATCAGTCCAGGCTGATCTGCGACGAAGAGGCCACCTGCTTCCAGGTCGTCACATCCTTGAGGATCACCGCGCCGAACTGCTCCGGCGTATTGGCCACCACCGTGCCGCCCAGCTCCGCCAGGCGCTGGCGCAGTTGCGGATCGGCCAGGGCCTGCACGCTGGCCTTGTGCAGCTTGTCGCGGATGTCCTTGGGCAGGCCCTTGGGCGCCAGCAGGCCGTTCCAGGCCTGCACGGCGTAGCCGGGCACGCCGGACTCGGCAAAGGTCGGCACATCGGGCAGCTCGCTGCTGCGCTGGGCCGTGGCCACGGCCAGCGGGCGGATCTTGCCGGACTTGATGTGCGGCAGCGAGGCCGGCAGCGGCTCCCACAGCATGGACACCTGGCCGCCGATCAGATCGGTGAAGGCCGGGCCCGCGCCACGGTAGGGCACATGCATGATCTGCACGCCCGCCTTGGCCTTGAACAGCTCCATGGCCAGATGACCCAGACCGCCCGCGCCCGAGGACGCATACGACAGATGCCCCGGCTGCGCCTTGGCCAGCGCGATCAACTCCTTCAGATTCGCCGCCTTGACCGAGGGATGCACGCTGAGCACGCCCGGCACCGTGATCACCTGGGTGATGGGCGTGAAGTCCTTCACCGCGTCATAGGGCAGCTTGGTGTAGACGGCCGGATTCGTGCCGTGCGTGCTGGACGTGGCGCCCAGCAGCGTATAGCCGTCCGGCTTGGCATCGGCCACGAAGCGCGTGCCCAGCGAGCCACCGGCACCGGCCTTGTTCTCCACGATCACCGAGGCGCCCAGCACCTTGCCCAGCTGCTGCGCGAACAGGCGGTTCACCACATCGGCCGTGCCGCCGGGCGGGAACGGAACGATCAGGCGGATGGGCTCGGCCGTGGGCCAGCCGGCATCGGCCGCCAGGGCCGACTGCGCGGGCGCCAGGGCGCCCAGGGCCAGGGCCGCCGTGGTTGCAGACAGGCTGCGGATCATGAAATTGCGGCGTTGCATGAGATTTTTCTCCTCGTTGAAATTCTTCGGGACCAGCATCGGCCAGTCATCGGCCAGTGACCCGCCAGTAACCCGCCAGTCATCGGCCCAGGCGCTCCAGCCAGGCCAGCACCCGGCCCAGCACCTCGTCGCCATTGGTGTCCAGCATGCAGAAATGCGAATTGCCGGTGATGCCTGCGGTCGGCAGGTCCAGCACCTCGGCGCGGCCGCCCAGGCGGCGCAGCAGCTGCCAATACACATCGGTCTGCGCGCGGTACTTCTGCCACTGCGGGCTGTGCGCGAAATGGTCGCCCCACACCGCCAGGTGCGGGATGGCCGAGGCAGGCGCGAAGGCATCCGCCCCCTCCTGCCCCTGTTGCTCCTGCTGCACCACCGGCATGCCCGTAGGCTCCACGCCCACCACGGCACGCACCAGGTGCGGCTTGCGGATGGCCGCATGCGCGGCAAAGCCACCGCCCTGGCTGTGGCCCATCACCACGCAAGGGCCGAACTGCTCCAGCAGCGCGTCATAGGCCGCCATGGCCATGGCCTCATGCCCCAGCCAGCGCGGCACCATCTGCCGCACCAGGGCGCCAAAATTCTCATGCGGAAACCGCTGGCCAACGAAGGGCTCGCCCACACCGTCGCCCGAAGGCGCGCCATGGCCTATGCGAAACAGCGTCCATGCCTCCTCGGCACTGCGGAACACGGGCGCCTCGGCATAGATCTCGGGGAACATCGCCCAGCCCGCGCGGCCGCGCTCCACGGCATCGCAGACCACCACGTCATGGCCCGCCTCCAGCAGGCGCCACAGCCAGCCCTGGCGGCCATCGGGCGTGGACTCCCACTGCGCCCCGGTCATGCCGCCGCCGTGCCACAGCAGCACCGGCAACGGGCTGCGCGGACGCGCAAGCCGGTACTCCATGGCGTACATCTGGCCCACGGCATAGCTGCCATTCATGTCCAGCGGCCGCTCGCCGCCGTTGCGCACCACTTCCCTGTGCTGGATCGGCAGATCCCGCACCGTGCGCTGCGCACCGCCAATGAAATGGCTTTGCATCTTCCTGAGGCAAACTTCAGGCATAACAGGGCTTCTCTCGCATGCCGCCATGCTAGGCATGCCCCGCCTTGGTGCTGTGCCGATTGCGGCGGCGCTGTGCCGGATCAGCACAGCCCTGCACCCACCCTACCCATGCACGAACTCAACCTCAAACTGCTGCAGGACCTGCAGGCCCTGGCCGACACCGGCAGCCTCTACAAGGCCGCCGAGCGCCGCCACATCACCCATCCCGCCTTTGGCCGCCGCATCCGCGCGCTGGAGGAATGGGCGGGCACGCCCCTGGTCGAGCGCGGCCACCAGTCCACCACGCTCACGGCCGCAGGCAAGACGCTGCTGGCCTCGGCCCATGAAGTGCTGGGCATCCTGGAGCAGACCCACGGCCTGCTGCAGCGCCCGCATCGCACGCGCGATGAAACCGTCACCATCGCGGCGGGCCGCACGCTGTCGCACACCGTCCTGCCGGGCATCATCACCGCCCTCAACCAGGCCATGCCCCAGCTGTGCTGGAAAGTGGTCACCACCAGCCTGGACTACGGCGTGGAAATGCTGCTGCAGGGCAAGGTGGACCTGCTCATGTGCCACGCCCAGCCTGCCATCGAAGGCAGCCTGCAGGGCCACCACCTGGCCTGGCTGCCCGTGGGCCAGGACACGCTGATCCCCGTCAGCATCCCTCTGGTCCCGCAGTTGCCCAAGTACGCCCTGCCCGCCCACGGCGGCGGCCCGCTGGTGCCCTACCTGGACTACGCGCAAAGCATGTCCCTGGGCAAGATCCTGCGCAGCCACCTGCACGAGCTGTGCGACACCACGCGCCTGCGCACCGTCTACGAGGCCGACCTCGCCGACTCCCTGCACGCCATGGTCCACCAGGGCCTGGGCCTGGCCTGGCTGCCGCTCACCCTGGTCAAGACCGACCTGACCGAGGGCCGCCTGGCCCGCGCGGCCGGGCCCGACAAGGACGTGCCCATCAACGTGCGGCTCTACCGCCGGCCTGCGGCGCAGAGCAAGCCGCTCACGCGCAGGGTGTGGGCGGGGTTGGAGAATCTTTATGGGAGGAGTCAGAAGTCGTGAGCAGTCAGTCTGACCCGTAGCGTTCGACCTTCACGTTACTCAGCGTCTGCGAATTTAGAGCTGCAGAACTCATCCACCATCGCCTTGAACATCGGGCTTTGGCCAGTCTCTGCGGCCACCAGCGTACTGGCAGCATTCGAATAGAAAGCGCGATAGCCGGAATAGGCACCGGCTTCATTCTTGCCATCAATTTTTCCGCACAGCGTGGGCTGTTCATCCACGTTGCTGATAAACAAGTCCTTGAAGCGTGCAGACTGGGGATTCTGGAGCTTCTTGGATGTACTGATCTTCGCGTTTGCCACGAAGCTCTTCCAATTGCCAGCGGCGATCTGGCCAACTGCCTGTTCATTGGATTGGCGCTTTTCCTGCGAGGATTTCAAATCAGCCTTTGAGAACTTGCGCCCCATCACGCTGGCCTCTTCCACCTCAGCACTGGTCTTGCCCACGGAGCACACCAGCTTTGCGCCCATGTAGTTGAACTCAAGATTGATGCGATCGTCCTGTGCAAACGTTCGCATCTTGTCGTCCACGGGAGAAGCCGCTTCGGGGAATGTCTTGAGGCACGCCTTTATCGCACTGTCGCGATTGGCCACAGGTGCGGCGGCAACGCCCAATGCCATCTGCGCAACGGCCATTGCAATGATCAGCTTCTTCATGTGTTCCGCTCCCTTATTCAATTGATTCATTCATGCCCGACTTGGGCGCGGGCATCTTATCAGTTGCATTTGAATCATTCGCGCAATGGACGATGCGGATTCCCACTTCGGATTGCATCCCTTCATCACCTTGCCAAACAGCTGCTTCTCAAAGCCTGCATTCGGCCACGCAGACACACCGAATCGCTGCCCCGCCCTCCGCACCCTGCGGCATCAGGCAGGCCACATTGCAGAGATGGAAGCTGCCCAGGACTTTCCCCTTGGCCCCGCTGCAGCCTTGAACTAGCATGGCCTGCACCGCCCCGGCCGGGGCGGATCTTCCTTGGGCATCGATGAGCTTTCCTGTTCAGATTCCGATCCGAGTCCCCTGCCCTCCGGGCGCCTGCATCTGCGAGCACGATGCCCTGCTCGCTGACTCCATGGCCGACCAGCGCATCCTGCGACTCACCAGGGAAGAGGAAAAGCGCCTGCTACACCGGCTGGAGCAGATCACCAGCCTGCAGGACCTGCGCCATGTGGAGCAGCGCATGTATGAGCAGCTCGGCATCCGCGTGCGCATCGAGCCCGGCGCCAGCGAAGTGCGCACCGTGCGCGGCATACAGATCGAGGTCCTGTCCATGCGCGGGCTGTGCAGCAAGACGCGGCAGGCGATTCCTGCGGCGATTCGGCGGGGGATGGAGAAGACGCCGGAGGTGGCGTTTGAGTTGTTGGATGAGGGGGGGTTGTTTGGGTGAGAATTAGGTTTTGTGAAGAATTGTGCTTTAGCTAGCACTAATAATACATCCTTAAAAATTCATTCCAAATCATTTAACTCAAACTCCATAATATAAAATTACCAATAACACATGAATAATGATTTAGCATTAATTAATACACTTTTTAATAGACTCTATGAATTTATGAAGTTTAATTACAATAAACCCTATTAAATGGCTATTTTTTCAAAGCTCCACGCATATCAATCTACGGAGCAACGCTCTCCAACCGAAGATTTTTTAACCGAGGTTTTTTGCGAATGGCTGCGCCTTGCTGGTCAGGCAGGCACGCTCAATTTCGTATTGATGGATTTATTCAAGATAAATTTCGACAAGAATTTATCAATTGACAAACACGAGCAAAATATACGTTGGAGCACGCAGTATGTAATCGGCCCAGGCTACAGAGGAACTGGCAAGCGTCCAGATATTGTTGGACAAAGTGATGATTTTTTTCTCATCATAGAAAATAAAATTACCGCCGCCTTTACCAATCATGAAGACGACAATGGATCTATCAGTCAACTAGATCTATACAGTGATTTTCAGCATCGCCAGAATAAAAAAAACGGAGGAATAATTCTTATTACGCAACACACAGTTTCCCCGGCAAATTGGCGCAATCCAACCATCACTTGGAGTTCAGTTCATCACTGGCTAAAAAATCGACTTCCCGCAAACATTAAAGACGCTAAAAATTCTACCGAAATCTTTAATTACTGGACAAAAAATCTAATTGAATTTCTAGAGGAACATGAAATGACAGGAACACGAATCATATTAAGCGATATTATTGCCTTGCCAGCATTTCAGCGTTTGCAAAATGGCCTAAGAGGAATCGCCGCAATTGCCAGAAAAGAATTAATCTCCCTAACTCACGACCAAGCATGGCGCTCTTTCCGTGTGCCACGCGGGGGAGTTTCGGGAGATTTCAATGAACCCCAATTCTTTGGAATATCTATGACATCCAATGGAATAAGAGCCCATGAAAGCTCTTTCGTTCTATGGTGTGGTGTATTGGCTTCTTCCGCTTATCAACTCTCTCCTCACATCGAAGGAATACCTGAATTATCAGTCGGATTCGGCGCGTGGACTGGCCTTCCCTTAAGCGACGAAGGATGCGTCTCGCTAAAAGCAAAATTAAAGAAAGAGCTTGATGCACTAACGCCCAATATGAAATGGACAGTAGACTGGAGAGTCACCGACGAGCATAATTCAGATGGTATTCTATTTGTATATACTCAATTATCTCTGATCGAACTTCATCAACAGGCAGGAGACGATTTTTGGGATGATCAAGCTAGATCATTCTTCCGAACTTCAAGCATAGCATTACTTTCACTACCTAGCCATATTTGGGAAGCGGTCGAAAAGCTTGTACATGAGGATGATATAGAACCAATCGAAACAAATGACAATATTCAAGAAAATGCAACACAAACCTTAAAGGATGAAGTTTTATATCTATAACTTTAGACTTCTAAAACACATTCATTTTTCAATTGATGACTTATTCATTCATGAATGAAAATCTTGAGAGCTGCCACAAGGATATTCACAACCAGCAAACCTGGCTTCCAATTCCCCAATTCATAGTGATTGACCCGTGCGCCAACCACAAACTGGTCGGCACCCGCCTCAGACCCATCCGACAGCCCCCCATCTTCTTGAACGCCCTGCCAATCAGCTACGCAACTCGTAGTATCTGCGTCCCGAAAAACCGGCAAGCATCATCTCTTTCTGAAGGAGATGCAATGTCAGATGCCAATGGAATGCTTCGTGGAGAGTCGAACCCATGAAGCACATCCCCCCATCCCCTCCCCCCGAAAACACCCAGACCCAGAAGCTCGCAACAGCGCTGCACGAAATGGACCGCTTCGTGCAGCAAGGCTGTGCCGAAGTTTCCGCCCTGGCCCAGCTGGCGCTGGCCTGGCTGGAGATCCCCGAAGGCCATCAGCGGCTGGACGTGGTGGCGCAGGCGCTGGTGACCATTCGCAACAGCGCTGAATCGCTGGCGGAGTTCGCGGGCAGTGAAGCCCGGGTGATGAACTGCGAGTACGAGGACCAGGCAGAGGTGCGCCGCAACGAGGCGGCCAAGGTGGCTGCCGAAGAGGCCGGGCATGTGTACACCGTGGCGGGGCCTGGGGTGGCGCGCGGCGTCAGGTAGTCCCACAGGTACTGGGTCTGCGCCCCGTTGCACCCTGCACGGCCGTCTATCCCTTGCGTGTGCGAAACAGCAGCCACAGCAGATACACCCCGCCCAGCAGCCCCGTTACCAACCCGATGGGCAGATGCAGGCGCACGGGTGCCCACTGGCTGAGCATGTCGGCCGCCAGCAGCAGAACGGCGCCCATGGCTGCCGCCGTGAACAGGGGCACGTCGGGCGACAGGCCCAGGCGCCTGGCCACCTGGGGCGCGGCCAGCGCGATGAAGGCGATGGGCCCCGCCGCTGCCGTGGCGATGGCGGTCAGGGCCACGGCAGCCATCACCATGGTGAGCCGCGTGCGCGGCACGTTGACGCCGAGCTGGGTGGCGGCATCGTCGCCCAGTTCCAGCAGGTTGATGCGGCGGGCGCACCACAGCACGACGGGCACGATGGCGATGAAGCCCAGCGCGGCGGGTACGACATGCGCCCAGGTCCGCGCGCTGAGCGAGCCGGCCAGCCAGCGCTGCGCGGCGACGGCCCGGTCCAGGTCCCCCATGACCAGCAAGATGGTGTTCAGGCCCGAGAGCGTGGCTCCCACGCCTATGCCCACCAGCACCAGCCGGTAGCCGCCGCCAGCACGCCGGCCCCCGGACAGCGCAAGCACGACCGCCGCCGTGGCCATGCCCGACAGCACGGCGGCCAGCGATGTCCACAGCGGCCCGGCGTCACCGAGCACGATGAGCGCAATCGCCCCGCTGGCCGCGCCGGTGGTGAAGCCGATCACGTCCGGCGAGCCCAGCGCGTTGCGGGAGATGGACTGGAAGATGGCACCCGCCATGCCAAGCGACGCGCCCACGAAGACGGCCGTGAGGACACGCGGCAGCCGCACCCGCTGCACGATGCGCTCTGCTGCGGGGTTGGAGCCCGTGCCCAGCAGGCTGTCGAGCGCTTCGGCGGGGCTGAGGGACAGGGTTCCCGTGCCCAGCAGCAGCACACCCAGCACCAGGGCCAGCACGACCAGCGCCATGCCCACGGCCAGCGGCCTGGGCCGCCAGAGAAACGAACAGGCTCCCCAGCGCACAACCGATGTGTTCACGGAGGTCTTCATAGCCTGCTCAACCGGTATCTGCACGCCACCCAGACAAAGAACGGCCCGCCGATCAGGCAGGCGACGATGCCCGCAGCCACTTCGGCAGGTGCCGCGACGACGCGGCCCAGCACATCGGCACCCAGCAGCAGCACCGCCGCGTAGAGCGCGGACAGCGGCAGTATCCAGCGGTAGTCCGGCCCGCACGAGAGGCGTGCCAGATGCGGTGCCACCAGGCCGACGAAGGCGATGGGCCCCACGGCCGCCGTGGCCGCCCCGGCCAGCAGCATGACCGCAAGGCAGGCCAGTTGCGCGGTGGCGCGCACATTGACACCCAGCGCCAGGCCCACGTCATGCCCCAGCGCCATGGCGTTGAGCTGGCCGACGATGGCCCAGGCCGCCGCCAGCCCCGCCGCCACGGCGGCCGCCAGCACGGCGGCGCTGGCATAGCCGCTGCCCTCCAGGGAACCGGCCGCCCAGTGGCGGAAGCCGTCAAAGACTTCCGGGGGCGCGTTGAGCAGGATGATGCCGGCGCTGGAGGTGAGCATGACCGACAGGCCGGCCCCGGCCAGGACCAGGCGCACCGGGTGCGCGCCCGCGCCCCGGGACTGGCCGAACGCGAAGACGGCGGCGCCCGCCAGCCCCGCGCCGGCAAAGGCGCACCAGACGTACTGGAGCACGGACGTCAGGCCGAAGGCCGTCATGCCGATGAGCACGGCCAGCGCCGCACCCGCGTTGACGCCCAGCAGGCCCGGCTCCGCCAGGGGATTGCGGGTGACGGCCTGCATGAGCGCGCCGGCCACGCCCAGCGCCATGCCGGCCAAGATGGCCACCACGGTGCGGGGCATGCGCAGCAGGCTGACGATCAGGTGCTGGTCATCACGCAGGTCCGGAGCCCGCAGCGCGCCGAGGATGTCGGCCAGCGCAATGTCGCGCGAGCCGACGGTGATGCCGAGCACGGCGATGATGGCCAGCGCCAGCAGCCCGCCTGCAAGGCCCAGCCAACGCCTGCAGTGCCGGGAGGACCGCGAGGAGGAGCGCAAACAGGAGCGCTGGGCAGGCCGCGCCGCCGCGCCTTGGAGCCGTGCACGCATGGCTCAGCGGAAATGGCTTGCCACGGCGTCGACCATCTGCTGCCCCGAGTAGTAGTCGATGCGAAACGAGGTCGGGCCCAGCGGATAGACGCGCCGGCCGGCAACGGCGGGCAGGTTGGCCAGCAGCGGATCGTCCAGGAAGGCCTGCACATCGCCCTGCGAGGCGCCGAGCAGGAAGACGGAGTCGCCGGTGATGGCGGCCGAGAGATTCTCGCGGGAGATGAATTCGAAGTCCGAGGCGCGTGTGACCTGGGCGGCCAGCGCGGGCGGCAGGCCCTCCACCTTGAAGCCCAGTGCAGCCAGCAGCCGCGCATGGGGGCTGGCGGCGCGGCCTATGGAGTAGCTGCCGGCCAGGTTGTAGGCGACGATGCTGACGGGCTGGGCCGGTGGCGTGATGGAGGCGGCGGTCTGCGCCACATGGGCATCGAAGCGGGCAATGGCTGCGGCGGCCTGCTTCGCATGGCCCGTGATGCGGCCCAGCTCGGTGGCGATGTCCTGCCAGGACTGGCTGGAGTAGTCGACCACGACCATGGGCACGCCCTGCGCCTGCAGTTCGGTGCGGTGCTGGGCCACGCTGTCGGCTCCGGTGGCGGAGGCCACCAGCAGGTCGGGGCTGGCGCCGATGGCGGCCTCGATGTCGAATTGCAGGTTGCGGTAGAGCACCTGCACGCCGCGCTTGTCAGCAACGGCGGCCCATTGCGAGAAAAAGCCCTTGTCGTCGGTCATGCGGCTGGGCGTGGTCGCGGCGGTCGCAACGACCGGCGCATCGATGGCCAGCAGGATGCCGGTCACGCTGGGCGAGGTGGAGACGATGCGCCGGGGCAGCGGTGCATGGTCTGCGTGTGCTGCAGCCGGCGTACCCGATGCATGCGACGCATGCGGTGTATCCGACATATGCGGTGCGGCGCCCGCCACGGGAACGGCGGCGCGTGGAAACCATGCGAAACAGGCCAGCACGGCCAGTGCGGCGGCCGCGCCCAGGGCGGCAAGTTTGAGTCTGTTCATCTCGATCCGAAGCGACGGGGCCGGGCGCCAGGGCGGCGTCTTCAGCGTATTCCGTATTGTAGAATTCATTCCACATTGCAAACACCGAAGGACCTATCGATTGTGGGAAATGACCGGCCATGACGCAGCGCCTGAGTGCTGATGCGGTGACGCTGCGCTACGGCGAGCGCACGATTTCGCAGGGCCTGTCCCTTGCCATTCCCGATGGCTCCTTCACCGTCATCGTGGGTCCGAACGCCTGCGGCAAGTCCACCCTGCTGCGCGCGCTGTCGCGGCTGCTGGTGCCGGTGGCCGGGCAGGTCATCCTCGATGGCCAGCACATCTCGCAATTTCCCGCCAAGGAGGTGGCGCGGCGCCTGGGCCTGCTGCCGCAAAGCGCGATGGCGCCCGAGGGCATCACGGTGGCGGACCTGGTGGCGCGGGGGCGCTACCCCCATCAATCCTTCCTGAGGCAGTGGACGGACGCGGATGAGCAGGCCGTGGCCGAGGCCATGCAGGCCACCGATGTGGCAGCACTGTCAGACCGCCTGCTGGACGAGCTGTCAGGCGGCCAGCGCCAGCGGGTGTGGATTGCGATGGTGCTGGCGCAGCAGACGCCGATCCTGCTGCTGGACGAGCCCACGACGTTCCTCGACATCGCCCACCAGATCGAGCTGATGGAGCTGCTGGCGGATCTCAACGACGCCGGCCGCACGGTGGTTGCGGTGCTGCACGACCTCAACCAGGCGTGCCGCTATGCCTCGCACCTGATCGCCATGCGCGACGGGCGCATTGCCGCGCAGGGCGCGCCCGGGGCGATCTTCACGGAGCAGTTGGTGCAGGAAGTGTTCGGCCTGCCGGCCGTGATCATTGCGGACCCCGTGTCGGGGACGCCCCTGGTGGTGCCCAGGGGGCGCAGGGCCGTGAAAGCCATGGAGCGCGCCGCGGGGAACTGAGGCGCCCGGGCATTTTTCCCGGCGCGGCTTTCAAGGCGAATCTGCGCTGAAGGCCCGCCCGCCCGTGGACTGGTTGATCAGGCTGGCCTCGCGGAACAGCGCGACCCGGTCTTGCGGCGACTTGAGCTGGCCCAGGTCCGAGACGGTGGTGACCGCGCAGACGATTTCATGCTGCGCATCGAACACCGGCGCCGCCTGGCCCGTGACGTTGGACAGCAGGTGGCTGGTCATCTCGGACCAGCAGCGCTCGCGCACTTCGTCGAGCACGGCCTTGGCCGGCGGCTTGCCACGGAAATGGGCGGGCTGCTGGCGCCGTGCGGCGTCGATGGTGGCCTTGGGCAGGAAGGCCTGGAACACCAGGCCGCAGGCGGTGTTGTCTATGGGCAGGATGTCGCCCAGCGCCAGCGGGTTGATCGAGAAGTAGGCGCTGCGGTACCAGCGCACCAGGGTGGGCCCCCGGTCGGTCCAGATGGCGACGCCGCCGCTGAGCGCATGGCTGTGCGTCAGCGCCTTCATGCGCTGCGCCGCAATCTCCACCGCATCCACACGCTTGAGCGCGCCAATGCCGATGCTCAGCGCCGCGCTGCCCAGGTCATACAGGCCGCTGGCCGGGTCCTGCTTGGCCAGGCCTTCCTTGACGAGGCTTTGCAGGTAGCGGTGGGCCGTGGAGCCCCCCGTTCCCGTTCGCCGGGCCACCTCGCCCAGCGCCAGCTCGCTTTCGGCATTGGCCAGGACCATGAGAAACCGGGTGGCGATGGAGACGGACTGGATGGTGCCGGAGCGCTTCTCGCCGGCTGTCGTCTGAGGTGTTGTTGTTTTCAAGGGCTGGGCTTTCTTGCCTGTACCAGGCGCATCGCAGGTGGGGGCGCGAGCGCCGCCGGTGTCGATGATACCGGCTCTGCCGAAGGCTCTGCACGGGTGCGCGCACACCATTTCGCCGCTGTTTTTTTCTTCCGCATGTGGGAATGCATTCCCTACTGTGGAATTTCAATGCATGATGGCGACCTTTGAAAAATACGAATCATTCTCATCAAAGGAAGATGCTGTGAAGCTGTGTTTCCATCGCAGGCTCCCGTCCCGGGCGGGCGCCATCGCACTCTCTACCCTGATGGCGCCGGCCGGCGCCTTCGCACAGGGCGCGTCGGGTTCCGGGGGGGAATCCAACGCGCTTGAAGCGGTCGTGGTCAGCGGAGAAAAGGTCAGGCGCGAACTCAAGGACACGGCCTCCTCCGTGTCGGTCAAGGCCGGCAAGGACCTGGCCCGGCAGGAGTCCGGCAATGCCTCGGTCCACGAGGTGCTGCACGACGTGCCCAACGTGGTCTACACCGACACGGTGGGCGCGCCCATCATCCGCGGGCAGGACACACAGGGCCCCAACAACGGCCAGAACGTCTTCTGGGGCGGCACGGTGCCGCGCGCCACCATCAACCTGGATGGGCACTACCTCAACTACAACGAGATGTTCTTTGGCGCGACCTCGGTCTGGGATGTGGAGAGCATCGAGGTGTTCCGCGGCCCGCAGACCACCTCGCAGGGTGCCAATGCCATTGCGGGCGCCATCGTCGTGAACACCAAGGACCCCAGCTTCAAGCGCGAAGGGGCCTACCAGCTGGAGGCGGGCGACTACCACTCGCGGCGTGCGTCCATCGCCGTCTCCGGCCCCGTGGGCGAGGAGCTGGCCGCGCGACTGGCCGTGGACTACTCGGGGCGCGATACCTTCATCGACTACACCAATCCGCAGTTCCAGCGGGGCCAGGCCGATCAGGATTTCCGCGCGCTGAATGCACGCATGAAGTTCCTGTGGCTGCCCAGCCGCATTCCGGGCCTGGAGGCCAAGTTCACCTATTCCCACAACGACAGCAACCGCCCCAGCCAGGAGGCGGCGTCCGCTCCGTTCAACGCGCTGGAGCACTGGACGACGACCATGCCCAGCTGGAAGCAGAAGACCGACACCGGCATCCTCGACCTCAGCTACGAGCTGGGCAACGGCGTGCGGCTGGTCAACCAGTCCCAGTATTCGCGCTCGTCCGTGCAGCGATACACGGGCATTCCCGGCGAGGGCGATGCCGATATCCGCCAGAACAATGTCTCCAATGAGTTCCGCGCCCTGGTGGGCAGCGACAAGGACCGCCTGAGCGGCTTCGGCGGCGTCTACTACGCGCGCACCGGCACGGACGAAAGCCTGCTGCTGCGCGGCCTGTCCGCCTTCGACGACACGAAGAAAAACCTGGGCGTCTTCGGCGAGCTGAACTGGCGCCTGGCCGACCGCTGGACCCTGACCAGCGGCCTGCGCTACCAGCAGGACGAGGTGGTGCGCACCGGCACTTCGGTGCTGGCACCCACCGCCCTCGACTACACGAAAACCTTCTCGGCACTGCTGCCCAAGCTGTCCCTGGCCTATGCCGCCACACCGCGCTGGACCGTGGGCGCGCTGGTCAGCCGGGGCTACAACCCGGGCGGCGTGTCGCTGAACCTCACCAGCCGGCAATGGGCCTATTTCAAGAAAGAGTCGATCTGGAACTACGAACTGTTCAGCCGCGCCAGCCTGCTCGATGACCGGCTGATGCTCAACACCAACCTGTTCTACATGGACATGCGGGATGCGCAGTACAACATCCCCGTGGTCATCTCCCCGGGCGTGGCCCAGTCCTACACCATCAACGCGGAGAAGGCCCATGCCTACGGCCTCGAGCTGGGCGCCGACTACCGCGCGCTGGACAACCTGCGGATCAAGGCCGGCGTGGGCGTGCTGCGCACCCGCATCGAGGAGATGGGCAGCAACCCCGGCTATGAGCACAACCGCTTCGCCCGCTCGCCCGGCTACAACCTGAGCCTGGGCGTGAGCTGGGACGCCAGCCCCCGGTTCAATGTCTCCGGCCAGGTGCGCCACCTGGACGGCTACTACTCCGATACCGCCAACACCCGCGCCTATGCGGTCGGCTCCAACACCATTGCCGACCTGCGCATGACCTATGCCTACAGCGCGCGCGTGCAGCTGTACGGCTACATCAAGAACGTCTTCGACAGGCGCGCACCGACGTACCTGCAGCAAAACCGCGGCATCGGCGGCATCGAGGCCAGCATGACCGCGCCGCGCATGATCGGCGTGGGCGTGCGGGGAACGTTCTGAGATGGGAATGGCACCAGACATGACAACCCGCAAACCCCTGCACATCGGCCTTTCGCTGGCCCCCACCTGGCTGAGCGGCGACGCCTGGCGGCGGCCCGGCAGCAATATCGAAGGGCTGTACTCCAGCGACTTCGCCCTGGACCTGGCCCGGCGCGCCGAGGCTGCGCACCTGGACTTCGTCTTCCGCCCGGACGTGAGCTTTCTGCCCATGGAGGCGCTGGAGACGGGCGCGGGCTTCGCCAGCCTGGACCCCACGGTGCTGATGGCCGCGCTGGCGCGCGAGACCTCGCGCATCGGCCTGGTGTCCACGGTATCGACCACGTTTTTCCCGCCCTATGCGGTGGCGCGCCAGCTGCAATCGCTGCACTGGATCAGCAACGGCCGCGCCGGGTGGAACATCGTCACGGCCCTGCAGGGCCACGAGAACTTCGGGCTGCAGGCCATGCCCGATGCCGAAGAACGCTATGCGCGGGCCGCAGAGTTCACCGACGTGGTGCGCCGGCTGTGGGCCAGCTTCCCCAACGAGGCATTGAAGATCGACCGGCACAGCGGCCGCTATGCCGATGCCTCGCTGGTCCACCCCATAGACCACGAGGGACCGCACCTGAAGGTGCGCGGCCCGCTGAACCTGCCGGAGTTCGGCGGCCCGCGCATTCCGCTGGTGCAGGCGGGCGCGTCCAGCACCGGGCGCGACTTTGCCGCATCGGTGGCAGACATTGTCTTCGCGCCCACGCCGGACCTGGACGCGGCGCTGGAGCTGCGCCGGGACCTGTCTCGGCGCGCCCAGCGCCATGGCCGCCAGGCGCGGGATGTGCGCCTGCTGCCCGGCCTGAGCCTGTACCTGGCCGACACCCGCGAGCAGGCCCGGGAGATGTTCCAGCAGACGCACGGCCGGGTGGACAGGGACCGCAAGCTGGCGTCGATCAAGGCCATGGTCGGCCTGGACCTGACGGACTGGCCCGCAGACCGGCCGATCACCGCAGCCGACCTTCCGCCGCCCGTGGCAACCCCGTCCAGCCGCACGCATGCGGGCCTGCTCAGGCGCCTGATGGAGCGCGAGTCATTGCGCATCGACGAGCTGCTGCTGCGGCCGGAAATCCTCTCCGCCGCGCACTGGCAGGTGGTCGGCACGGTGGACGATGCCGTGGCGCAGATCACCCAGTGGAGCGCCGCCGGCGCCATCGACGGCTTTCTGGCCGCGCCCGGCGGCTCCGTCGAGTCCCTGCACCGCGTGCTGGAGCAGCTGGTGCCGCGCCTGGTGGAGGCCGGCCTGTTCCGCTCCCGCTACACGGGCACCACGTTCATGGAGCACCTCGACGAGTCGAGGTAGGGGCTGCGCCCTGCCCTCGCCTGGCCTTCACTGCGCCCGCGTGTCGGAACCGCCATCGGGCTCGAACGCAAAGCCCACGCCATAGACGGAGCGAATCCACTCATGGCGGTCGTCCGCCGCCTTGAGTTTCTTGCGCAGGTTCTTGATGTGGCTGTCGATGGCGCGTTCGTTCACGTCCAGCGTGTCGGCGCAGGCCAGCTCCAGCAGCTGCGCGCGCGAGTACAGGCGGCCGGGCTGGCGCATCAGGGCCTGCAGCAAGGTCAGCTCCCGCTTGGTCAGCGGCAGCACGCTGCCGTTGAGCATGGCGCGACCCTGCTCGGGCAGCAGCGTCAGGCGTTGCTGGGCAGGGCCGGGGCCGGCACTGCGGCGCAGCACGGCCTTGACGCGGGCCACGACTTCGCGCGGGGCGAAGGGCTTGCAGATGTAGTCGTCCGCGCCCAGCTCCAGGCCCAGCAGGCGGTCCATTTCCTCGACACGCGCGGTGAGCAGGATGACGGGGCTGGCGCTGTGGGGGCGGAACTGGCGCAGGATGTCCAGGCCGTCCAGCCCCGGCAGCATGATGTCCAGCAAAGTGAGGTCGGGCGGGGAGCGCAGCATGCGGTCCAGCGCCTCGCGCCCGTGGCGGATGTGCTCGACTTCGTAGCCTGCATGGCGCAGGTAGTCGATGACGATGGCGGCCATGTCGGTCTCGTCTTCGACCAGGAGGATGCGGGCAGGCTTCATGGCGCGGGATTTTCCAGCAAGGGCAGCCACAGCGTGATGCGCAGGCCGCCGAGCGGCGAGGCGGCGGCCTCGATGCTGCCGCCATGGGCCTGGACGATGGTGCGGCAGATGGCCAGCCCCAGGCCGGAGCCGCCCAGGCCGTCGCCGTCGCGCACGCGGGAGGCGTCCACGCGATAGAGGCGATCGAACAGGCGCGGCAGGTGCGGGCTGGCCACGCCGGGAGCCGTGTCGTCCCAGCACAGCTGCAGCATGCTGCGGTCCTGCATCTGGACAATTTCGGCAGACACCTGCAGCTGCCCGCCCGCAGCCGTGTAGCGCAGGCTGTTTTCCAGCAGGTTGGCAAACACCTGGTGCAGCCGGTGCGGGTCGCCCTGCACCAGCGGCGGCGGAATGCGCGCGGCCAGCTGGTCCACGGTGGAGCGGTCCAGGCCAATGCCGACCTGCTCGAAGCCGGGCCGCGCGCCGTCCAGCGCCTCGCCCAGCAGGGTCAGCACATGCACGGGCACATGGCCCGAGCCGTGCAGGGCCTGCGGGTCGTCCAGGCTCACGCGCAGGTCGCTGACCAGCCGTATCAGCCGCATGATCTGCCGGTGCAGGCGCAGCGCCATGCGGTCGTCCAGCGGCAGCACGCCGTCCTGCACGGCCTCGACCTCGGCGCGCATGGTGGACAGCGGTGTGCGCAGCTCATGCGCCACGTCGGCCAGCCAGCGCTGGCGCGAGGCCTCCATGGTGGCCAGTTGCACGGCCATGTCGTTGAAGGTTTCCGCAAGGCGGGCCAGCTCCGCATCGCCCTTGATGGCCACGCGCGTGTCCAGCCGCCCGGCCGCAATGCCGCGCAGGCCGTCGACAAAGGCGGTCAGCGGCTCCAGCCAGCGCCGCGTGAGCCAGGCCGACAGCAGCAGCGCCAACAGCAGGCCGGCCAACCCGGTCCAGGCCACGAAGTCCATCTGCTGCGCGAGGAAGGCGCGGTCCAGGTCGCGCTGCATGCCCTGCCCGGTCTGCACGGGGGACAGCACGATCTCGCCAATGGCCTGCCCATTGGCGGCGCGCAGAACGCGGTGCGCCGCACCGGGCTGCGGCGCCATGCCGGAGATGAGCTGGCCCTGGGCATCCAGCAGGCCCACGCGCGCCCACGGGCCGCCGAACGGGCGGTCTGGCGGCGGGCCAGGGCGGTCTGGGCGGTCTGTACGGTCGGAGCGCTCTGATCGATCTGATCGATCGGCAGGCTCTCCGCCTTCCGGCCCAGGTGGCGGCGGAAACTCCGGGCCCGGCCCCGGACCGTGGCTTCCCTCAAAACCAGGCCTCGGCTCCGGCATGGGCATGGGCATGGGCATGGGTGGCCGTGGCCCGGGCTCGCCCGCAGGAAGGCCCCGGCCCATGCCTGCGCCCGGGCGCACCATGTCGCGCCAGAAACCGGGGTTGGCGCGCGCCGCATCCCAGCCGCCGTTTTGCTCATGGTGCTGGATCAGCCGCTCGGCCAGCCCGTCCATGCCGGTCAGCTCCACCTCGGCCATGTACGGGCCCAGGCCCCGCTGCAGCCCCAGGCGGGAGAAGCCGAGAAACACCAGCAGCAGGGCCACCAGCAGCACGGCCAGGGCGAAGAAGGCCTTGTGCTGCAGCTTCAGGCGTGGGAGGCGGAGGCTCATTCAGTTGCTGCGTCAGACGGCAATGCCGATGGAAATCGTGGCGGTGTGGCCATTGGTGGTGTCTCCGGTGAAGGTGGGCGTCTGCCAGGCGATCTGCTCGCTGGTGTTGTCGCCGAAGACATTGTCCGATGTCACGCTGACCCGCGACAGGTTGGAGACGCTGGCGCTGTAGCCGCTGACACCGGCATAGACGGCGCTGGCCACGTCCTTGGGCATGGCCATCTGCGAGGTCAGCAGCTTGTTGGTGTAGCTGCCGGCCGTGTTGATGCTGCGGAACACCTCGAAGTGCATGTGCGGCCAACGCCCGTCATAGCAGCCCGGGAAGATGGTCACAAAGGTGCATTCGCCATTGCTGTCCGTCGCCTGCACGCCGCGCAGGAAGTTCTGGTTGAGCAGGTCGGTGGAGTACAGCGAATACTCGCCCTCGCGGGTGCAATGCCACAGGTAGATGGCATAGCCTTCCAGCGGGCTGCAGTTGGTGCCGACGTTGACCAGGGTGATCTTGAGCGTCAGCGGCAGGCCCGCAGCCGTGCCGTTCATGCCGCCAAAGCTGCTGCGCAGGTCGCTGCGCACCACGCCGCTTTGCGACAGCACATTGACCAGGCTGCCGCGCGAGCCGTTGGAGCCGTCGGCGGGGTAAGGGCCCTCGGTTTCCGTGGGATCGACCATGCAGGTGCCGGTCGTGGTTCCAGTCCCCGTGCCCGTACCAGTGCCCGTGTCGGTGCCCGTTCCTGTCCCGGTTCCTGTGCCGGTCCCTGTCGAATCACCGGAATCACCTCCGCCACCACCGCAGGCGGACAAGAGCGCGGCAGCGCCACCGGCAGCCATCAGGCCCAACAGGCGGCGGCGCTCGGACAGGCGGCGCGCCATGACTTGCAGATCGTGCTGAAGGCCCAGGTCGTGGGCAAGATCATCGGCATCGTGAGAGTGGTTCATGGGGATGGCTTTTCATGAGGGCCTGTGCGCAGGCCCGTGGGGTTGCAGACAGCCCGGCGGCGTGGCCCGCCGGGCCACGCGATCACTGCTGCGGATGGGGCGGCGGCCCGCCTGCGCCGGGCCCGCCAGCCGGCATGGCCACCAGCTGCCCGTTCAGGCTGCGGCAGGTGCCGGCCAGCGTCTTGCCATCGGGCATGGTCAGGGTCACGCTGTCACCCTCGGCCTTGCCCTGGCAGGCCGTATAGGCCTCGGGCGGCGGCGACGGCGGATTGCCGTGCCCCCCGTGGCCCTGCGCATGGCTGCAGGCCGCCGCGAAGGCCGCCACAGCCAGCACCAGGGCCGGGCGAATGCGTGAAGCGTTGGTTTGCGAGAAATCAATCATGGTCTTTTCCTGGAGTTGCCAAGGAATTCTTGCGACCAATCTGGGGGGAAATTGGGAGAAGTGGGGACGAGCTGGTACAAGCTCACAGAGCGAGTGAGTCAACAAGCTCTGCATCGCACAACAGAACCATGAAACCAACAAGATTCCTGCTGCTGGCCGCCCTGCTCGGCCCACCCGCTCTTGCTGCAGATCTGACCGTGATCGAAATGCATGCGGCAAGCGGCAATGATCGCCCGTACAGCCTGGATGGCCAGCGGGTCAGTCCGGCTCAGTTGAGAAACACACTCTCCAAGAAGCTGATCGCTGCCCCCGATGCCAAAAGCACGGCACGCATTGCCGTGCTGGTCGATCCCGATGTGAAGGTCGGCGCCCTCTCCGAGCTTCGCGGTCTGGTGATGAAAGTGGGATTCGGCATGCCGCGCTATTTCATGACGACGCGGGTGAATGACAAGCTCTCCGAGATCCAGGTGAACTACAGCCCGGTCTTCCCGAGAAGCGGGCTGGAGGCGTTGATGTCGTCCGGCCAACAGGCTGCAGATCCAGCGGCAACAGCACCCACTCCGCCCCGCTGATCACAGCCCCAGCATTGTCTTTAGCAGTCAGAGGGCCGAGTTTTTATTCCAGCGTGACATTGGCCTTCTTGACCAGGCGCGCAAAGCGCTCCTGTTCGGAGCGCAGGAACTGGGCTGCCGCCTCGGGGCTGTTGAGCACGGTGTATTCGTCGCGCCGTGCAAAGCCGGCCTTGACCTCGGGGTCGGCAAAGGCGGTGGCGATGCCGTCGTGCAGGCGGCGCACCTGGGCGGGCGGCATGCCCTTGGGGCCTATGGCGGCCACCCAGCCGGCGATGTCCACGCTGGGAAAGCCCTGCTCTGCCACGGTGGGCACATCGGGCAGCGATGCCACGCGCTCGCGGCCCATGATGCCGATGGCACGCAGCGCGCCGGATCTGAGGTGCGCCTGCGCCGTGCCCACGGCGATCACGCCGAAGTCCACCTGCCCGCTGAGCAGGTCCACCACCATCTGGCCGACGCCCTTGTAGGGAATGTGGCGTGCCGTGGTGCCGGCCGCGTCCAGAAAGACTTCGGCCGCGAGGTGGAAGATGGTGCCGTTGCCGGACGAGGCGTAGTTGAGGTCGCCGGGCCGCGCCTTCATGAGCGCCTGCAGTTCGCGCGCATTGCGCGCCGCCACCTTGGGGTGGACGACCAGCACGAAGGGCGAACCGCCGACGATGGACAGCGGCGTGATGTCGGCCAGGCTGTCGTAGGGCAGCTTCTTGAAGACGCTGGGGTTGACGGCGTGGTTGTTGGAGATGAAGGCGATGGTGTTGCCATCGGCCGGCGCCTTGACCAGCATCTGCGTTCCCGTGATGCCGCCCGCACCCGGCAGGTTCTCCATGACCACGGGCTGGCCGCCCAGCGAGCGCACCAGCGCGGTCTGGGCCGAGCGCACGATGGTGTCGGCGCCCGAGCCTGCCCCCACGGGCAGGATGACGCGCAGCGGCGTGCCATTTTGGGCGCGCACGCCCAGGGCAGCGGCCCCCAGCGATGCGCCGGCCAGGGCCAGCAGGGTGCGGCGGCGGAAGGGATGGGACGAGTGCATGGGGTTGTCTCCTTTTTGTGTTGTCTCATGCGCGCCGGGGTGGTTTTTCTGCGGCCTTCGGCGCCCGGGGATGGCTGTCAGGTCTGTGATGCAAGGGCTCCGAGGATTTCTTCGGTGTGCTCGCCAATCCCGGCCAGCGGCATGCGCACGCCGGGACGGTGGCCGTTCATGAGCAGGGGCAGCAGCACCACGTCGGTCTGGCCGCCGTCTTCGGTCTGCATGGAAGCCAGGCCGCCGCTTTGGCGCAGGTGCGGGTCGTCCACCAGTTGCTCGGGCCGAGTGATGGGCGCGTAGGGAATGCCTGCGGCCTCCAGCTGCGGCGCGAGCCGGGTCGATTCATGGCCGGCCAGGATGGCGCCCAGCTCGGCCAGCAGTTGGGGGCGCACGGCCACGCGGGCGGCGTTGTCGGCGTATTCGGGGCGCTGCAGCAGGTCGGCACGGTCCAGCACGCGGCACAGGGTGGCGAACTGCTTGTCGCTGACGGCGCCGATGAACAGCTGCTCGCCACCGGCCAGGGTGAACACGTCGTAGACGCTCCAGGCCGATACGCGCGAGGGCATGGGCGGCGGTGCCTCTCCCGTCATCAGGTACTGCTGCATGTGCTGGGATGACAGGAAGACGCAGTTCTCGAACAGCGCGCTTTGCACCTCCTGGCCGCGCCCGGTGCGCTCACGCTCGCGCAGGGCGGCGAGCACGCCGATGGCGCCGAACATGCCGCCCATGATGTCGTTGACGCTGGTGCCCGCGCGCAGCGGCCGGCCCACGGGGCCGGTCATGTACGACAGGCCGCCCATCATCTGCACCACCTCGTCCAGCGCCAGGCGCTTTTCGTAGGGGCCGGGCAGAAAGCCCTTGTGGCTGACGTAGATGAGGCCGGGCGAGCGCTGCGACAGCGTGGCGTAGTCCAGGCCCAGGGATTGCATGAGGCCGGGGCGGAAGTTCTCCAGCACCACATCGCTGCCAGCGGCCAGCTCGGCAGCGGTGGCGCGGCCCGCTTCGGTGGTGATGTCCAGCACCACGCTTTTCTTGTTGCGGTTGAAGCTGCGGAAAAAGCCGATGCCCAGGCCGGGCAGCGTGCGCGTTTTGTCGCCGCCCGGTGGCTCGACCTTGATGACTTCGGCGCCCAGGTCGGCCAGGATCATGCCGCAGGTGGGGCCCATGACCATGTGGGTGAATTCGATGACGCGGATGCCGGACAGCGGCAGCAGGGGTTCGGTGGCCATACAGGTGTGCTCGTGGGAAGGTAAGGGGTTCATGCAGCGGCGGGGGCTGCGTCGGCGGTGACGCTGCGCGGCAAGCCCGCGCGCCACAGCGCGCCATGCAGGCTTTCGCCGTCCAGCCAGGCGGCCACCTTGGCGCGCAGGCGCAGCAGGGCCTCGATGTCCAGGCCCGTGTCGATGTCCATGGTGTCCAGCATGAAGGCCAGGTCTTCGGTGGAGGCATTGCCGCTGGCGCCGGGCGCATGGGGGCAGCCACCGATGCCGGCCAGCGTGGCGTCAAAGCGCGTGACGCCGGTCTGCAGGGCCGCATGCACATTGGCCAACGCCAGGCCGCGCGTGTCGTGGAAGTGGCCGCACCAAAAGCGTTCGCCCGCAATGCGCCTCGCCTGCTCGAACAGCGATTGCACCTGGCCCGGCCCGCCATGGCCCACGGTGTCGGCCATGCTGACGCGGTCGGCCCCCGCGTCCAGCAGGGCCTGCATGCAGCGCAGCACCTCGGCCGGTTCCACCCGGCCCTGCAGCGTGCAGCCGAAGGCCGTGCCAATGCCGCCCTCGATCAGCATCGTCGAACCCGCCGCATCGCGTGCGGCACGCATGCGGGCCACCTCGGCCACGACCTCATCGGGCGTCTTGCGCAGGTTGGCCAGGCTGTGGGCATGGCTGGCCGACAGCGGCACCAGCATCAGGTCGGCCCCGCTGGCAAGGGCGCTTTCGGCACCACGCATGTTGGGCACCAGCACGGAGACGAACAGGCCCGGCAGCGTTCGGGCATAGGCCACCAGCTCGGCCGTGTCGGCCAGTTGGGGCAGCAGGCGCGCGGGAACAAAGGAGCCGACTTCAATCTCGCGCTGGCCGGCAGCGTAGGCATCGCGTATCCATTCCTTCTTGCGCTCGGTGGACAGCACGGTCTGGATGCTTTGCAGGCCATCGCGCAGGCCGACCTCGCGGATGACGGCGGACTGCAGGGCACGGATGGGTTCTGGCATGGGAAGGTTCGCGTGGGGTGGTTTGTCTTGAATGGCACTTTAGACATTCCCACCAGCGTGCAGAAGCGATAATTTTTCGCCTTAGAGTTTCCTAAATGGAAATCCATAACCGCCATGAAAGATCTGGACCTGACCACCCTGCGGCTCTTTGTCGCGGCCTGCGACCTGGGCAACATCGCCCGCGCGGGCGAGCAGCAGCACATCGGCTCATCGGCCATCAGCAAGCGCATGGCGCTGCTGGAAGAGCAGGTGCAGGCCCCACTGCTGGAGCGCCACCGCCGGGGCGTGGTGCCCACCGCAGCCGGGCTGATGCTGCTGGAGCACGCACGCGCCATGCTGGCCAGCGCCGACCGCGCGGCCCGCGACATGGCGGCCTACCAGCATGGCGTGAAGGGACAGGTGCGGATACTGGCCTCGGTCTCGTCGATTGCCGAGTCGCTGCCCGATGACATCGCGGCCTTTCTGCAAAAGCCCGAGCACGCGCAGATCCGCGTGGATATCGAGGAGCTGACCAGCAGCGAAATCATCCGATCCATCCGCGAAGGCCTGGCCCTGGTGGGCGTGTGCTGGAACGCGGCCGATCTGGAGGGCCTGCAGACCCTGCCCTACCGCTGCGACACCCTGGCCGTGGCCGTGCCGGCCGGCCACCCGCTGGCCTTGCGCGACAGCTGCAGCTTCAGCGAAACGCTGGATTGCGAGCATGTGGGCCTGCCCGCCTCCACGGCCGTCTACACCATGCTGGCGCGGGCGGCGGCCATCATCGGCCGGCCCATCAATTACCGCGCCGTGGTCAGCTCCTTCGACGCCACGATCCGCTGCGTGCGCGCCGGCCTGGGCGTGGCCATCATGCCCAGGGAGATCCTGGGCATGGCGGGCCCCGGTCAGGGTGTGCAGGGCGCGCAGGGTGTGCACATGGTGCCGCTCACCGATGCCTGGGCGCGGCGGCAGTTCGCCATCTGCTTCAGGGACGGCAGCCGGCTATCGCCTGCGGCGCGCACGCTGGTGGACTATCTGGCCGGGTGCGCGCAAAGGGATTGAGGGCTGCGGCATGCGGAATGCGGAATGCGCGTGCGGCGTGCAGCCTCGGCATAGGCCTCGGGCAGTGGCGACGGCGGGTTGCCGTGGCCACCATGGCCCCGCGCATGGCAGCAGGCAGCCGCGAAGGCCGCCAGGGCTGGGGCCGGGCGAACGCGCAAAGCGCTGGCTTGAGAGAAATCAATCATGGTCTTTTCCTGGAGCTGCAAAGAAATTCTTGCGATCAATCCGAGGCGAAATTGGGAGAGATGGGGAGGCCCCCAGGCGCAGGCACGCCCAAGGAACTCTCTCCCCGAACGTCCCTGCCAAGCCTGCCGGATGCAAGGTTCAGCCAACAAACGCAGGCCTGCTCCAGTGCGCCGGCGACTGGCACATCAAAACGCTATGCCCTCGCTCTGGAAGCCAGTGTGACAAGAACGCCGCCGAGTTTTCTTCTCCATCGAGCAATCAGCCCTGCCACCGCCAGAAAGCCGGTTATACAGAAAAGACCAACCACTTGCGAAAATCCCAAAGCAGTATTCAATTGCAAGAGAGGGACAATAACCAAAAAAAGAATACCGTTGACCGCAAGCTGCGGATAAAAGGCATCCGACAAGCCACGAAGCATGCCAAGCAATATAACGAAACAGCAATTGATAAAATAGAAGAGAAAAAACAGATAGTTCAAATCCACTATGGATGCCGCCACCATCACATCCGGGCTGAACAAGGAAACAATCCATGGCAATGCAAGCCAAGCCAGCAGTCCAATCGGAAAAACCATCAGGAAGAATATTTTCTCCGCGGTCTTCCTGAAATATTCAAGCATGACCTGATCATTTGCACCATATGCAAAGGAGAACTTGATCGTTGCCAGGTGGGCAAGTCCTATCACAGGAATCTGAAGCAGGAAAATGATCGAATTCATTATCGCGAATGCGGATGCCGACACAGTACTTAGACTGGCACAGTAGATACCTATGTAATAGAAGAGATATTTCTGCGCCACTGCTCCCACAGAGACGGGCACTGCACTTTTCAGCGCGCGGAAATAGATACGTCTCTCCCCCATGAGGCGGCAGCTCGCCCGCGTAGCTCTCAGCAAAGCTTTTCTATCGACGCAAATTGCAAAAACAATGATCGATATGATCAATCCGATCATGTCTGTTGCAAAATACGCCCATGATATCTCATATGCTCGCACTGCCGGATTGCCATGCAAAATCCATAAAACCGCAATCAACTGAAGAGATACCGTCATCAGTCTCAGTCTGAATACCAAAGTTATTTTCTGGTAAGTCTCCAACAAGAATTGGATCGCCGCACTGACGGCCACGACAGGCAGACTCAGAACAAGCACTCTATAGGCAAGAAAAGCCTCCTCGCTTATCATAGATTGACCAAGTGCGCCGAAGGGGTTTGGCAACACATAGGCCAAGCCTACCGCAAAAAAAGAAATTAGAAGCATCAACCACAGGCCTGCAAAGAAAATACCAAACAGATCTCTCTGGTTACCTTCACCAAAGCTCTTACCGAGTTCAGACTGCACCCCATATTGAATGGCCGTGTTCGCGACAAAGAATATTGCAGCTGCGGAAAGCGCAAGACTGAAAGCTGCCAACAGATCTGTCGATGCTCCACCCAGCAGCGCAACTATGATGATGCTGGCCACTTGCGTGGCACAGCGGTTCACTGCAATCTTCAAGGACTCTGCTAGAAATTGGTATGGCTTCATCACTAGTCAACCGAAGAGAGCTCAACAGTCTCTTCTTCGAACCCCATAATGTAGGAGCCGAACTCCTGGAAATGCAAGCTTTGCGTCGTCGCAAAGGAATTTCTCAAATCACCCAAGTCCTCATCACCTCTCATACCAAAATAAGGATAATGATGAAGATAGGCTCCAAATATGGCATTACAGTCTTCGTGATACTTATATGTATCCAAAATGTGGTGATGCCAAATCTCATCAATCTCCGTCGATGGAGCTAGCACATGCGCATGGCCATACTTTCGCATCAGCCACAAGAAATTCCTGTAATAGCCAACAGCGATCTCTGCCGCCTCGACATCCCAGACCCTGGAAATATTGGCATCAGGAACCGATAGCTTGTATATCAGCATCGAGAAATCAATATTGCGGATGTACTTCTTCACCCGCCGATCATCTAAAGCGCTATTTGTACGAATAAACACATTCGGAACGATACGCTTGGCATCGCGTGATTCAAGATAGCTCACATGCATCTCCTGATGATTGAGCGCCGGCAAGGCAACGCACTTGCCGGCACCCTAGTGAATTACCAGTGACCACCACCCTGGCAATGGTGATGTTCAGCGACCACGTTTGCTTGGCGAACGATCTTTCTCACGAAACGAACTCTCTTTTGCATTTTTCATCCTTGGTAGACGTCGCGGAATTGCGACGGCCAAAAGATAACATGCCACCCCTCAAACATAGAAAGGATCAATTCAATAAATCTGTAACAATTTGAAGAGCGGAGCACATGATGCAGTAAGCAATATCAAAAATCTTGACATGCAATACATCCCACATGATTGCATTGAATTCTTTGTTAGCACATCCGAAAATCACTCCAAAGACAAGAAATATGTAGCATCCCGGCAGATTGCATAGACCCCAAACGCAACCGGCCTTCCATACCCATAGCCACAACATAGTTTTTGATAAGATCCATACACCACCGTCAAGCACACGACACTATCGCATCCCGGATGATTGCATAGCCACAAGACTCCATCCATTCCTGAAACCTCATAACTTTTGCGTCAAAGTTGATGGATTCTCTCGGTCAAACCCGGAAAAGCACATGAAATAAATCCCGGACGATTGTATAGAACTCAAAGCCGTCCGCTCCGCCGTGGCCAAGGTACAAGAGTTGATAGATTTACTGCAAGCTGAAATCGGGAGGAGAACCATGCTCACATCACTGCACAAGAATGCACGCACCACGCTTGCCACTCGCGCCGATATAGCTGCCAGTTCGGAGCCTGCCAGCGTGCTGGCCCGACGCTACGGCATTACAGAGCAAACCGTCTACAAGTGGAAGAAGCGCGAAGTTTTCCACGACCGATCGCATACTGCTCACCGTCTGCAGACCATACTCAACCCTGCCCAAGAAATGATTGTGGTCCACCTGCGACAAACCTTGATGTTGTCCTTGGATGATCTATTGACAGTCGCACAGGAATTCTTGTGCCCCCAGGTTTCGCGTTCAGGATTGGACAGGTGTCTGCGCAGGCATGGGAAAGAAAAACTCGGCCATCCGAATGCAAAGCCGCCATCGTCAACCCGCCAAGGCAGCAGGAGACACAAGCCCGGCCATGTGCACATAGACGTAAAGCAGATATCCCAGATGGAAGGCAGGACCAGCCGACGCTACCTATTCGTAGCCATCGACAGGTCCACGCGGTGGGTGTTTGTTCAACTCAAGGCCAACAAAACTACGGCCAGTGCTCAGGCCTTCCTGAAGGCCCTCCATGGAACCTGCCCCATCAGGATCACCAAGCTGCTGACTGACAATGATAAAGAGTTCACGGAGCGAGTATTCGCCAACAAGGACCCACAAATACCCAACGTCAAAAATGAGTTCGATCAACTTTGCCAAGAGTTGGGTATAGAACACCACCAGACAAATACCAAGGCCCCCAGAGCCAATGCGCCGTTGAAGCATTCCACTGCCTGCGTTGCAGACGTGCTCAAGACACGCAGATTCAAGGCCCACGAGGATTTGGAACAGACCTTGTTGCGCTATGTAACGCTGTACAACCACAAACTGCCGCAGTCAGCGCTAAAGAACAAGACGCCCATACAGTGCATGAAGGACTGGCATCAGACGCATCCGAATCTTTTCCACCGAAAGCCGTATGAACGCCTCAGGTGTGACAGATAGCGGGCTGAGTCAACCCTGTCTGCAACTTAAGCGCTGGTCTGTTGCCGGAGACCACAGGGCACACGACCCCTGTAGTGCAAGAAACCACCTTCCGGCAGTTGCCCACACGGCCATGCCGCCTGCCGGGCCGGTCCTGCCTCAGGGTGATCTTGGCTTTCCTGATGCAGTTCGCGCGCATTGCACGCCGCCGCCCAGGGAAGTCACCTGCGCCAGTGGAACACCGGCAGGATGCACGAGAAGAAAGCGCGGGGTAGCGCAGCCAGCCCCCTGGAGTTATCACGATTAATTGAAGTTTGCGTGATACATCCGCTACAGGGTCCCTCCAACAATGGGACCCATGAACACCGCCCTCATCACCCCCCAACCGGCACAGCCCAAGGATGGCCAGCGCATCCACCCGCTGTGGCTGCGCCTCACGCATTGGCTCAATGCGCTGGCCGTGGTCATCCTGGTGACCAGCGGCTGGCGCATCTACAACGCGGCGCCGTTCTTTGATTTCAGCTTTCCGGGCTCGATCACGCTGGGCGGCTGGCTGGGCGGGGCGCTGCAATGGCATTTCGCGGCCATGTGGCTGCTGGTGTTCAACGGACTGCTGTACCTGCTGCTCAACATCGCCAGCGGCCGGTGGCTGCGCAAGTTCTTTCCCGTCAGCGTGCAGGGCGTGCGCCAGGACCTGGTGGCCGCCCTCAAGGGCCGGCTCTCGCACGCCGACCCGGCCCGCTACAACCATGTGCAAAAGCTGGCCTACCTGTTCGTGGTGCTGGACCTGGTGGTGATCGTGCTGTCGGGCCTGGTGCTCTGGAAGTCGGTGCAGTTCCCGCTGCTGCGCGAGCTGCTGGGCGGCTATGAATCCGCACGGCGCGTGCACTTCTTCGGCATGGCTGCGCTGGTCGCCTTTGTGGTGGTGCACCTGGCAATGGTCGCCCTGGTGCCCCGGACCTTCCTGACCATGATCCACGGCCGTGCGCCCAAGTCACCATGAAAATCTTCAAAGCCCCTTCCCTGCCCGGCGTCGATGGCGCGGCCGTGGTGCACGAGGCACGCTCGCTGATCGCCCGCAAGCTGGACCAGCCCGCACGCCGCGCCTTCTTGCAGCGCTCGCTGACGCTGGGCGGCCTGTCCCTGCTCACGGGCTGCAGCATCAGCGATGACAGCCACGTCGAGGCCGCGCTCAGCCAGGTATCGCGCTTCAACGACCGCGTGCAGGGCCTGCTGTTCAGCCCCACGCGGCTGGCGCCCACCTATTCCGCAGCCGAGATCACGCGCCCCTTCCCCTTCAATGCCTACTACGGCGAGGACGAGGTGCGCGAGGTGGACGGGGCCAGCTGGCGCCTGGAGGTGACCGGCATGGTCGCCGATCGCCATGCCTGGACCCTGGCCGAGCTGCGCGCCATGCCGCAGGACGAACAGATCACGCGCCACATCTGCGTGGAAGGCTGGAGCGCCATAGGCCGCTGGGGCGGCGTGCGCTTTGCCGATTTCCTGCGCCACATAGGCGCCGACACCAGCGCCAAGTACGTCGGCTTCAAGTGCGTGGACGACTACTTCACCAGCATCGACATGGCCACGGCCCTGCATCCGCAGACGCTGATGGCATTGACTTACGACGGGCAGCCCCTGCCGCCCAAATATGGCTTTCCGATGAAGCTGCGCATGCCCACCAAGCTGGGCTACAAGAACCCGAAGCACATCCAGGCCATGTTCGTCACCAACACCTACTCCGGCGGCTACTGGGAAGACCAGGGCTACAACTGGTTCGGAGGCAGCTGAGCGGCCTTCCAAGCCGCTGGGCCGCCAACGAAGGTGCGAGGCCGGGCCCATCCAAAGCCGGCCGATTTGCAATCCCGCAAACCGCTAATCCAAAGGAAGACTCAAATGACCAAGCTCACCACCACCCTGCTCGCCACCTGCCTCGCCCTGGCCGGTGCCACCACGGCATTCGCTGCGGATGAGATGGCGAAGGACGGCATGTCCAACGGAGCCATGTCCAAGGATTCGATGTCCAAGGACGGAATGAAGAAGGACTCCATGGCCAAGGACGGCATGAAGAAAGACTCCATGTCCAAGGACGGGATGAAGAAGGACTCGATGTCCAAGGACGGCATGCACAAGGATGGCATGCACAAGGACGGCATGTCCAAGGATGGAATGAAGAAGGATTCCATGGGCAAGGACGCCATGTCCAAATAAGCAGACGGACTCGCCTGATCCGTCTGGTGCCCTCCAGGCGGTCGGGCCGTCGGGGCTGCTTGGAAAGCTGACTGGGGCTGCCGATCAGGCAACCAGGCACAGAGCCCGGTCCTGCCTGCGCCCCGAATGCCCGCTCTGCAACAGAAGCGGGCCGGCGGGCTTCAGCGGCGCTGCGGAGGACGCGGGCCCGGTGCGCCGGAGCGTTGCTCGATGTGGCGGAACGTGAGGCGACCCTTGTTCAGGTCATAGGGCGACATTTCAAGCGTCACCTTGTCGCCGGCCAGCACGCGGATGCGGTGCTTGCGCATTTTTCCGCCGGTATAGGCGATGAGCTGGTGGCCGTTTTCCAGCGTTACGCGGAAGCGGGAATCAGGCAGCACTTCGTCTACCCGGCCTTGCATTTCGATCAGTTCTTCTTTAGCCAATGGGACTCCTGTGAGTACATGTTGAAAGGGTTGCGTCGCCGCAAGTTGCTGGTGCAGCACCATGCTGCGGCCTTGGGCCAGCGCAGGATGACCGCTGCACGCAGGCAGCGGAGCATCGAAAAAAGGGAAAAGAGGACCCTGCAGGTGGCAGGGAGAGTGCGGACCCGGGAGGTGGGTTGGATTCGCGTGGTGCTCGCCGTTGAGAGTGACAGTTGCGGACCTCGTCACAGACTTTGTGACAGTGGGCGGCTAACGGCAGCCCGGAGACCGCGAAGGTGTCAGACGGGCACTGAGGAGGCGAACAACAAGGACAGCACCTCCATCAGTATAGGTGAATTGCCGGCCCCGCGTTGAAGCGGCGCCGGGTACCGCACCTGTACGGGGCGGCATTTTCCCTGTCGGGACTGGGGCAATTCGCAGTCGAACCGGAAGTAGTGCCCTCTCTTGGTGGTTGCGGCGGCATCGAAGCGGCCGCAGGCGGCCCGCCTCATGCCTTTCACCTATCCCAGCTTGGGCAGCAGATTGAACAGCAGCACCATCAGCAGGCCCACAAAGGACACGATGGACTGGACCACGGTAATCGTCTTGGTGGCCTCGCCCATGCTCATGCCGAAGGACTCCTTCACCATCCAGAAGCCCGCGTGGTTGGCGTAGTTGAAGAACAGCGAGCCGCAGCCGATGGCCAGCGCCAGCAGCGGCACGTTCAGCGAAGGATCGGAGGCCGCCAGCGGCGCCAGCAGGCCCGCCGCGCCCACGATGCCCACGGTGGCCGAGCCGGTGGACACCGACAGCAGCATGGCGATCATCCAGCCCAGCACCAGCGGAGGCAGGGCGAACTGCTGGGTCATGTGGACGATGGCATCGCCCACCTTGGCGCTGGTCAGGATCTGCTGGAAGGCGCCGCCGCCCGCAATGATGAGCATGATGCCGGCGATGGGCTTGAGGCTCTGGCCCAGCGCGTCGCGCAGCTTCTCTGCATCGGCGCCGCGCAGATAGCCCAGGGTGATGGAGGCAAACACCACGCCCAGCAGCATGGCCACCAGCGGATTACCCAGGAAGGCCGCCGCATGCAGCAGGCCCGAATCCTTGGGCAGCAGCACCTCGGCCAGCGCATGCACCAGCATCAGCAGCGCGGGCAGCAAGGCGCACAGCACGCCCATGCCGATGCTGGGCGCACTGCCCTCCCCGCCTTCCTTCTTGCCTGATGTGAACTGCTCCAGCAGGGCTGCATCGGGGCGCGTGCTCATGCGCGGCGTGATGAAGGCGCCGTACAGCGGACCACCCAGCACCATCGCGGGAATCACGGCCAGAAAGCCGTACAGCATGGTCGGGCCGACCGTGGTGTGCAGCGTGGCAATGGCGGTGAGCGGGCCCGGGTGCGGCGGCACCATGCCGTGCATGGCGGCCAGCGCGGCGATCACGGGCACGCCCACATAGACATAGGCCGATCCCTTGAAGCGCTCATTGCTTTCCAGCTTGCGCGCCACGCTGAAGATCAGCGGCAGCATGACCACCAGCCCCACCTCGAAGAACATGGGAATGCCGATCACGAAGGCCACCAGGGTCATTGCCCAGGGAATCATGCGCTCGGACGTGCGCTGCAGGATGGCACTGGCCAGCCGCTCGGTGGTGCCGGAGTCCGCCAGGATCTTGCCCAGCATGGCGCCCAGGGCAATCACCACGCCCACCGCGCCCAGCGTCTTGCCGGCCCCGTTGGTGAGGTTCTTGACGATCTCGCCCGGCGCCATGCCCGTGGCAAAGCCCACGCCAATGGAAACCACCAGCAGCGCCAGCAGGGGATGAAGACGGATGCGCGAGACGATCAGCGCGACGAGGACCAGCACGCTGGCCAGCGCGATGAGCAGCAGTTGGGTATCGAATGAAGACATAGGAAGCTTGGAGTTGTGATTCTTGCGACGGACGCCCGCACGCTGGCGGCATGCGGTTTCCGATCGCTGCAAATCGTATGCCTGGCCCTGAGGGGGAGCTGTAGGCTCCGGGCTTGTTCGCACGGGCAGCCGCTACGCGCAGCGGGGCAACTCAACTGCCAAGACAAAGCTCATAGACCGGCAAACCATCGGCGCCTTTCGGATCGCACAGCCACAGACCCTCAAAGAAATGGTGATCCTGGTCGGCCAGGAGGTCTTCCACCGCGAAATGCAGTTCATGGAGCAGCTCTGATGGCGTAGGCGCCGCTGTGCGGCGTATCTGCACTACTTCGGAGATCTTCAGCCACTCACCGGTGATCCCTCGTTGGTCGTACTTGAAGATGATGTTCAGGCTGGAAATCGGCAAGCGGGCCAGCAACGCCTTTTCATTGAAGTCGCATCCAACGTCTTCGTGATACTCGCGCAGCGCAGCTTCCATCAACTGTGCGTTGCCAGGCAGGGCCGCCTGGAAGGACCAGTACAGATCGGTCAACAGCTTTTCAGGAGGTCGCATATGCATCTCAAGGGAGTGAAGGGATCGCGTGCCAACAGAAGTGCTGCGCTCTTGTTCCAGTGGCTACTGACCACGCACGCTGGGCCTGATTGCAGCTTACTTTGCAAAGCCCATCTCGGAATGGCGAAGCCCATGGTTCTCTTTTGGCCCATGCAAGGACAACCTCGCTGCAGCGCCAGCAGGGTGCATTGAAGCAAGCCTGGAAAGCGGCCAAGGCCAGGGCCTCAGCCGCCAAACGCCTGGCTGCCACAAAAGCTTCAAATCTCCGTCACCGCACCGTCACGCGCAGCGGGTGCAATGTAAACGTTTTCAAGAAATCGTTTACATCCATGAGCATCACCGAGGTTGCACGCCGCGCGGGACTGTCCGTCGCCACTGTTTCGCGGGTTTTCAACTCGCCGGAGGTGGTCAATGCGCAAACGCGCAGCACGGTGCTGCGCGTGGCGCAGGAAGTGGGCTATGTGGCCAATGCCAGCGCCCGCACGCTGCGCACGCGCAGCAGCAAGGTGCTGGGCGTGGTGCTGCCCACGCTCACCAATCCGGTGTTTGCCGAGTGCCTGCAGGGCATTGCCTCGCAGGCGGCGCTGCGCGGCTATGCGATTTCGCCCTGCACCACCGAATACGACCACGCCGGTGAAGACGCGGCCACCACGCGGCTGCTGGCCAGCGGGGTGGATGCGCTGGTGCTGGTGGTCTCCAACCCTGGCGATTCGGCGGCGCTGGCGCGTGTGCGCCAGGCCGGCAAGCCCTATGTGCTGGCCTATCACCACACCCATGAGCATGCCTGCGTGGGCGTGGACAACACGGGCGCCGTCAGGGAGCTGGTGCTGCGCCTGGCTGCGGCAGGCCACAGCCGCATCGGCATGGTCACGGGCCAGTTGCAGGCGTCCGACCGCGCCCAGCAGCGCTGCCGCGGCTATGCGCTGGGCATGCAGGCCGCAGGCCTGTCGCCGCTGCCGGTCTGGGAGGTGCCCTTTGCCGCCACCGCCGTGCAGATGCTGCAGCACCACCTGGCCGAGCAGGCCCCGCCCACGGCCATTGTCTGCAGCAACGATCTGCTGGCGATACGCACCATCCGCGCGGCATCGCTGGCCGGGTTCCGCGTGCCTGCGGACCTCAGCGTCGTCGGCTTTGACGGGATTGCCATGGCGGGCGATCTCACGCCTTCGCTGGCCTCGATTTCCCAGCCCAACCACGACATCGGCTCGGCCTGCGTGCGCCTGCTGTGCGATGCGCTGGCGGGCAAGAAAACCCTGGCCGCGCAAGACAGCCTGTGCCTGCCGCATGGCTGGCGCAGCGGCGAGTCCTGCCGGCTCTGAAACCAACAACAGCGGCCCGCTCAAGCCAAGGCCGCGCCCTTCCCTTCCCCACGCTCCCCCACCTCTTCGAGTACGCACCATGAAACTGACTGCCCTTCCCTTCAAGCTCTCCTTCAAGCCCTCCATCAAGCGCCTTGCCCTGCTGGCCGCCACCACCGCCGTCTGCGGCACGGCGCTGGCCCAGAGCGCCATCTGCTACAACTGCCCGCCCGAATGGGCCGACTGGGGCACGCAGATCAAGGCCATCAAGGCCGATACCGGCATCACCGTGCCGCCCGACAACAAGAACTCCGGCCAGTCGCTGGCCCAGCTGGTGGCCGAGAAGGCCAGCCCCGTGGCCGATGTGACCTACCTGGGCGTGACCTTCGCCATCCAGGCGCAGAAAGACGGCGTGGTTGCCGCCTACAAGCCCGCCAACTGGGACCAGATTCCCGCCGGCCTCAAGGACCCCAAGGGCGAGTGGGTGACCATCCACTCGGGCACGCTGGGCTTCATGGTCAACAAGGCGGCACTGGGCGGCAAGCCCGTGCCGCAGTCCTGGGCAGACCTGCTCAAGCCCGAATACAAGGGCCTGGTGGGCTACCTGGACCCGGCCTCGGCCTTCGTGGGCTATGTAGGCGCCGTGGCCGTGAACCAGGCCATGGGCGGCACGCTGGACAACTTCCAGCCCGCCATCGACTACTTCAAAAAGCTGCAGAAGAACGAGCCCATCGTGCCCAAGCAGACCTCGTATGCGCGCCTGCTGTCGGGCGAGATCGGCATCCTGCTGGACTACGACTTCAACGCCTACCGCGCCCGCTACAAGGACAAGGCCGACGTGGACTTCGTGATCCCCAAGGAAGGCACCGTGGTCATGCCCTATGTGATGAGCCTGGTGAACAAGGCGCCGCACACGGACAACGGCAAGAAGGTGCTGGACTATGTGCTGTCCGACAAGGGCCAGTCCATCTGGGCCAACGCCTACCTGCGCCCCGTGCGCGACGTGGCCCTGCCCAAGGAAGTGGCCGGTCATTTCCTGCCCGCCAGCGAGTACGCACGCGCCACCTCGGTGGACTACCAGAAGATGGCCGATGTGCAAAAGGGCTTCTCCACGCGCTACCTGCGTGAAGTGCGTTGAGCCAGGCGGACTGCATCGTGGGCATTCCCTCCCAAGCGCCAGGCGACTGGCGCGCCCGCGCTCTGCTGCTGGCCTGCAGCGCGCCGGCCGTGGCCTTCTTCGCGGCGTTCTGGCTGCTGCCGGCCGGCCTGCTGCTGGCGCTGCCGGCGCGTGAAGGCTGGCGCACCTACTTCGCCACGCTGACCGACGCGCTGTACCTGCAAAGCCTGCTGCAGACGCTGGCCCTGTCGCTGGCCGTGACCCTGGCCACGCTGCTGATCGGCGCGGTGATGGGCATTGCGCTGGCGCGCCACCGCTTCACGGGGCGCGGCCTGCTGCTGTCGCTGCTGACGCTGCCGCTGTCGTTTCCGGGCGTGATCATCGGCTTTTTCATCATCCTGCTGGGCGGGCGCCAGGGCGCGCTGGCCGATCTGTCGGTGGCCCTGGGCGGCGAGCGGATCACCTTCGCCTACGGGCTGCTGGGCCTGTTCCTGGGCTACCTGTATTTCTCGCTGCCACGCGCCATTGCCTCCTACACGGCAGCGGCCGAGGCGCTGGACCTGCACCTGGAAGAGGCCGCGCGCTCGCTGGGCGGCAATGGCTGGCGCGTGGCGCGCGACGTGTGGTGGCCCCAGCTGCTGCCCACCACGCTGGCCTGCGGCGCCATCGTGTTCGCCACGTCGGTAGGGGCCTTCGGCACGGCCTTCACGCTGTCGAGCAAGTTCGAGGTGCTGCCCATCACCATCTACAACGAGTTCACCAACTACGCCAACTTCGCCCTGGCCGCCAGCCTGTCGATCAGCCTGGGGCTGATCACCTGGCTGGTGCTGTGGCTGTCGCGGCGCTGGGCGGGTCCGGCCGCCTCGGGAGTCTGAACATGCGGACCACACAAAAAAATAGCCCCCACGCTGCCCTTGCAGCGCAAGGTCCGCTGCCCCCCGAAGGGGCCGCTTTTTGCCTTGGGGCGGCCCGGCGGCCAAAAATGCCGCCGCTGATGTGGCTGGTGACGGCCACCGTCACCGTGTTCATGCTGGCGCCCATGCTGCTGTCGGTGCTGGCCGGGCTGGTGCAGAACTACGGCCAGGGCATGTCCAGCGGCTTGACCACGCGCTGGCTGGCCGAGGTCTGGGCCGGCTACGGCAATACCTTGCTGATGTCGCTGCTGCTGGCCTGCGCCTGCGTGGCCATGACCTTGGTGCTGGGCGTGCCCTGCGCCTATGCGCTGGCGCGCAGCCGCTCGCCCTGGGCCCGGCATTTCGAGGAGCTGCTGACCCTGCCCGTGGCCATTCCGGGCCTGGCCAGCGCCCTGGCCCTGCTGCTGGCCTATGGCAGCGTGGCCGCCTTCCGCCAGAGCTTTGCCTTCATCCTGGTGGGCCATGTGGTGTTCACCCTGCCCTTCATGGTGCGCATGGTGGGCTCGGCGCTGCGCCGCCAGGAGCTGGTGGCGCTGGAGGAGGCTGCGCGCAGCCTGGGCGCCTCGTTCACGCAGCGCTTCCTGGGCGTGCTGGTGCCTGCCGTGCTGCCCGCCATCGTGGCCGCCTGCCTGATGGTGTTCACCCTGTCCATGGGCGAGTTCAACCTGACCTGGATGCTGCATACGCCGCTGACGCGCACCCTGCCCGTGGGCCTGGCCGACAGCTATGCGTCCATGCGCATCGAGGTGGGCTCGGCCTACACCCTCATCTTCCTCATCGTCATCCTGCCCGTGATGTGGCTGCTGCAGGCGCTGGGGCATTTCATCGAGAAGCATTATGGAAAGTAACAGCGTCGCCATCGACATCCGGCAGTGCGCCAAGACCTATGCCGACGGCACCCGCGGCCTGCAGGCCACCGACCTGCGCGTGGAGCCCGGCGAGGTGCTGGCCCTGCTCGGCCCCTCGGGCTGCGGCAAGACCACGCTGCTGCGCATCATCGCGGGGCTGGAGACGCCGGATGCGGGCAGCCGCATCGCCTTCGGCGACACCGACGTCACCCGCGTGCCCATAGAAAAGCGCCAGGTCGGCATGGTGTTCCAGCACTACGCGCTGTTCCCGCAGATGAGCGTGCAGGCCAACATTGGCTACGGCCTGCGCATACGCGGCGTGTCCGAGCAGGAGCAGCGCCGCGTGGTGGGTGAACTGGTGGACCTGGTGCGCCTGAACGGCCTGGAGCACAAGCGCCCGGCCGAACTGTCCGGCGGCCAGCGCCAGCGCGTGGCCCTGGCCCGCGCCGTGGCATCGCGCCCGCGCGTGCTGCTGCTGGACGAGCCGCTGACCGCGCTGGACGCCAAGCTCAAGGAAACCCTGCGCGACGAGCTGGCCCAGCTGCTGCGCCAGCTGCGCATCACCGCCGTCCACGTCACGCACGACCAGCAGGAGGCCATGGCCATTGCCGACCGCATGGCCGTCATGCAGGCAGGCCGCATCCTGCAGGTGGGCGACGGTGAGAGCCTGTACCGCCGACCGGCCCATCCCTTTGTCGCCACCTTCCTGGGGCGCGTGAACCAGGTCGAACGCAGCGAAGACGATGCGCGCAGCAACCGGCTGGCGCTGGCCGGGATGGAGCTGGCCTGCCCGGCCGAATGCACGGGCGCGGCCCGGCTGCTGCTGCGCCCTGAAGACATCGAGGTCTGCGCCGCCGGCACGCCGGGCGCCGTGCCCGCATCGGTGGCGCGCCGCGTCTTCCTGGGCGATCGCCTGCAGCTCACGCTGGAGCTGGCGGGCCACACGCCGCTGATGGCCGACGTGGCCCGCGACCACGCCGCGCAATCGGGCGACCGCGTGGCCTTGCGCATCGCCCCCCACCAATGGATGCCCAACCATGCCCACGCCTGAAAGCCATCGCACTTCCCGCACTTCCATGACCACCTTCCTGGCCCAGCTCACCGACCTGCACATCCGCGAACCCGGCCGCCTGACCTACCGCCGCATCGATACCGCCCAATACCTGGAGCGCACGGTGCAAAGCGTGCTGGCCCTGCCGCAGCAGCCGCACGCCGTCGTGATCACGGGCGACCTGACCGACTTCGGCCGGCCCGCCGAATACGCCCACCTGCGCAGCCTGCTGGCGCCGCTGGGCACGCTTCCCACCTACCTGCTGCCCGGCAACCACGATGACCGCGACGCGCTGCGCACCGCCTTTCCCGAGCACACCTGGCTGCGCAGCGAAGGCTTCATACAGTACGCGGTGGACATCGGCGATCTGCGGCTGATCGCGCTGGACACCGTGGTGCCCGGCCACAGCGAGGGCGCGTTGTGCGAGGAACGCCTGCAATGGCTGGAGCTGCAACTCACCGCCAGCGAGGGCCGCCCCGTGGTGATCGCCATGCACCACCCGCCCTTCGAGACCCTGATAGGCCACATGGACAAGATAGGCCTGCTGCAGGGTGCACAGGCACTCGAAGACCTGGCGCGCCGCCACCCCAACGTGCAGCGCGTCATCTGCGGCCACCTGCACCGCAGCATCCAGGTCGCCTTCGGCGGCACGGTGGCCATGACCTCGCCCGCGCCCGCCCACCAGGTCTGCCTGGACCTGGCACCCGATGCGGCATCGGCCTGGACGCTGGAGCCGCCGGGCTTCATGCTGCACGCCCTGCCGCACGGCGGCCGACTGGTCAGCCATGCCGTGGCCAGCGGGCAATTCGACGGGCCGCATCCGTTCTGGGATGCGGACGGGCGGTTGATCGACTGAGCCCGGGCCGGCGCGCCTGGCCGCGTCAGCGGCCCGCGCCGACCCGCTGGCGCCGCCCCAGCCCCATCCATCCGATGGCTGCAGCCAGCAGGCTCAGGACCGCAAGGGCTGCGTGCTGCAGCGTCGGCACGGGGGTCACCTGGCCACCGCCGGGGGGAGCCGCCACCGTATTGATGGACGCGGAAGCCATGCACGGCACCGTTCCCACGACCTGCCCTGCTTGCATGCACTGCACCGACGGGTCCCCGGCATCCACCGTGGCCACATTGGTAATGGTTGCGGGCGCCGGGTTGGACACGCTGGCCATCACGGTGAAAACAAGCGAGTCTCCTGCCGCGAACACGGGCACCGTGACCGCCAGCGATCCGGAGCCTGACGCCACGGGACATGGCGTGCTGGCGCCGGGCGTACAGGTCCAGGTGGCGCGCTCCAGGCCGGCAGGCAGGCTGTCGGCAATCTGCGCCTGGGTGGCGGCCACGGTCCCCGTATTCCTGACGGTGATGGTGTAGCGCACCTCCTGCCCCGCCTGCACCTGGCCTGCGGGCGAGATGCTGTGGGTCAACGACAGGGCAGGATGCACGGCCTCCCTGTGCCAGGACATGACGTTCTGGTTTTGCACGGGCGCCCCGGTCCACGCAACGGACACGCCGTTGCCGGGTATCTCGTAGGTCCCCAAGCAGGTGTCGCTTTCCCCCGAATAACTGACCTGCTGGGATGTTTCCGAGAACAACGAAGCGCACATCGCGTTGTTCATGGCACCCACCTGTTCCGTGGCCATTTCAAACCGGCTGAGCATATCCACATCATTGGGAGATCCACCCGGGCCAATTTGATTGATGGAGCGGTGCGGATTGTTTCCCGTCAGCCAGCGTTGAAGGTGGATTCTGTTTCTCACGATATTGGACCCACTGTCCGTGGAAACCCTGAATATGAATGCGCGCACATCCGGATCGGAACTGCTGTAGGTGTTCAATCCGTCCGAGAAACTATAGGAAGTCACCAGCGCCCTTATTTCGCTCTCGTCCAGATTGGGCTGCAAGGGTGCGGCCGTTTCAAACCAGCCGGCCAGGCGGGCGGTCCTCGGAAAATCCTGGCATGAGCCGTGAGACCCCAGGGGACAAGCCGTGCGATCCTGGAAATCCGAGTAGGAGGTTCTCATCTCCCCGTAGTAACGGGTCACTTGCGCGCTGGCGGGGGGGCAGGCCGAGAGTGCTGCGCCGGCCATCAAGGCAGCCATGAGGGCGTGATTTTTCATAGAACTCCCAGTGATAGATAGATTTACGCTATCAAGGTATCACTGGTATTGAACTTTAAAAATCACCAATCCCCTACAGCCACCATCCAATGACAAATATTTGCAATCCCGCCATTGGAATTGAACTCCAGGTTGTCGTCCTGCCTACTTTTCAACGGAGAGCGCCGATGAATGCGGAACTGCATAACAACCCATCTGCCGCCCAATATCTTTCTTGATTGGAATGCACAATACCCAATTTGAATCGAATATATTGTGACAAAAGTTTCAAATAGTAAATGACAGTGATGAATGGCGGTAGATCCGAACCTGGAACGCCGAGGACGGCACCCTCACCGATCCACAGGCAGCGCCAGCGTCTCCTTGACCTCTTCCATCACCACATAGCTGTGCGACTCAGCCGGCACGGGCAGTTTCTTGAGGATGTCGCCCAGCAGGCGGCGGTACTCGCGCATGCCGCCCAGGCGGGCCTTGACCAGGTAGTCGAAGCTGCCCGAGACAAGGAAGCACTCCAGCACGTCGGGCACGTGCAGCAGTTCCTGGCGCACCTTGTTGAAGACCTCGCCCGACTTGGACGAGAGCTTGATCTCCACGAACACCAGCAGCGTCTTGCCCAGCGCCTCGGGTGAGAGGTGGGCGTGGTAGCCGGTGATCACGCCATCGCGCTCCAGGCGGCGCACGCGCTCCGAACAGGGCGTGGCCGAGAGGCTGACCTGCTCGGCCAGTTCGGTCATGGAGATGCGGCCGTCCCGCTGCAGGATGTCGAGGATCTTGCGGTCGGTGCGGTCAAGCACGCGGTTTTCACTTTTGGCGGCCATGGCGGCGATTCCCGGGGCTTATCAATCACTGGAGAGTAGCAATATTTCAGTGGTTTCCACTGCCTCATCGTCAATAGACTTTGATTTCATCTTGTTGACCTGGCGGTGAATCGTATGAAAGTCCTTGTTCTTGGCGGCGGTGTCATCGGCGTGACCAGTGCGTACTACCTGGCGCGGGCCGGTGCCGAGGTCACGGTGCTGGACCGGCAGGATGCGCCCGCGTCCGAAACCAGCTTTGCCAACGCGGGCCAGGTCTCGCCTGGCTACTCCACGCCCTGGGCGGCGCCCGGCATTCCGCTCAAGGCCCTGAAGTGGATGCTGCAGGAACACGCGCCGCTGGCCGTGCGCCTGGACGGCAGCCTGTTCCAGCTGCGCTGGATGGCGCAGATGCTGCGCAACTGCTCTGCCCAGCGCTACGCCGTCAACAAGGAACGCATGATGCGCGTGGCCGAGTACAGCCGCAGCTGCCTGCAGCAGTTGCGCGCCGACACCGGCATCGCCTACGAGCAGCGCACCGGCGGCACCTTGCAACTGTTCCGCACCCAGGCCCAGCTGGACGCCGTGGAGCGCGACGTGGCCGTGCTGCGCGAATGCGCCGTGCCCTTCGAGCTGCTGGACCGCGACCAGCTCGCCCAGGTGGAACCCGCCCTGGCCCAGGCGCGTGACCGGCTGACCGGCGGCCTGCGCCTGCCCAAGGACGAGACCGGCGACTGCCACCGCTTCACCAACGAGCTGGCCCGCATCGCCACCGGCCTGGGCGTGGAATTGCGCTTCAACCAGAACGTGGATGGCCTGGTGGTCGAAGGCGGCCGCATTGCCGGCGTGCGCGTCAATGGCGAGCTGCTGACCGCCGACCGCTATGTGATGGCCTTCGGCAGCTACTCGCGCCAGGCGCTGGAGCCGCTGGGGCTGGACCTGCCCGTCTACCCCGTCAAGGGCTATTCGCTCACCGTGCCGCTGGGCAACCCGGCGCTGGCGCCGCAGTCCACCGTGCTGGACGAGACCTACAAGATTGCCGTCACCCGCTTTGACGACCGCATCCGCGTGGGCGGCATGGCCGAGCTGGGCGGGTTCGACCTGCGCCTGGACCCGCGCCGCCGCGCCACGCTGGAACTGGTGGTCAACGACCTGTTCCCGGGCGGCGACGTGGCGCGCGCCAGCTTCTGGACCGGGCTGCGGCCCATGACGCCGGACGGCACGCCCATCATCGGCGCCACGCGCTATGCCAACCTGTTCCTGAACACCGGCCACGGCACGCTGGGCTGGACCATGGCCTGCGGCTCGGGCCGGCTGATCGCCGACCTGATCACCGGCCGTAGCCCGGAAATCAGCACCGACGGCCTGGCCCTGGACCGCTACACGCACCGGCCGGCCCGGCACCTGGGGGGCAGTTCCACCCCCGTCTCCGCCTGAGCGCAAGACACCTTGAACACTTGAGGCGGCCTGCCCCGGCCCTGCTGAACGGGCCGCTACCCCAGCGTCAGGTCCCGCAGCGCGGACATCAGCGGCGACCAATGGGCCTTGGGGTGGCTGATGAGAAGCCAGCTGCGGCGCGTGCGCAGCTCGGGGATGGGCAGGGACTGCAGGCGCTCGGGATTGCTGCGCAGCACATGGCTGGGCACGTAGCACAGCAGGTCGGTCTGGCCCACGATGTCGATGGTGGCCTCGGTGTTGTGCTGGATCTCCAGGGCCACGGTGGGCGCGCCCAGGCCCTGGGCCGCGAAGGCCTCGTCCACCACCTTGCGCACGGCGGCGCCCGGTGCCGGCAAGGCCCAGGAGTAGCCCTGCAAATGCCCGAACCTCAGGCCCTGCTCCTGCGCCAGCTGGAACAGCGGGTGGCGCGGCCGTGCGGCGGCCCATAGCTCGTCCTCGCCAATGACCACCTGGGCGCAGCGCGTGGCATGGCCCGGGTAGGACGGCACCACGGCCAGGTCCAGGCTGCCGTCGAGCAGCGCGCGCTCCAGGTCGTCGGACTTGCCCACGGTCAACCGCACGCGCAGGCCGGGGCGGCGGCGCAGCAGCTCGGCCACGGCCCGGGTGGCGCGGCTTTCCGAGGTGGCCTGCGTGAAGCCCAGGCGGATCAGGCCCACATGCTGGGCCTGGATGTCGCTGGCGGCGCGCATTGTCTCCTCATGCCGCAGCACCAGTTGACGCGCGGGCTCCATAAACAGCTGGCCGCTGCTGGTCAGCGCCACGCCATGCGTTCCGCGCGTGAACAGGGCCGCTCCCACCCCCTGCTCCACGCGGCGCACGATCTTGGAGACGGCCGGTTGGGTCAGTTGCAGGGCAGCGGCCGCACGCCCGAAATGGCCATGCTCGGCCACGGCCAGAAAGCAGGCCAGCTCGTTATAGGCAAATCCCGTCATGCCATTCCTTGTCAACGAAGAAAAACGAGAAAGCTTGCTACCTTGCCGAGCAAAGCCATTCCAGATGTGCATCGATTTTCGCTGGTTTGGTTATCACCAAGACAGGGCTTGTGGCTAGAGTTTTGGCATGGAAACTTTTTGAGCCACATCATGAACCCACCAAACATCGTGCTCATCGTCGCGGACAACCTGGGCTGGGGCGAGCTGGGCTGCTACGGCGGCGGTGCGCTGCGCGGCGCGCCCACTCCGCGCATCGACCAGCTGGCCTGCGAGGGGCTGCTGCTGCAGAACTTCAACGTGGAAAGCGACTGCGTGCCCACGCGCTCGGCCCTGATGACGGGGCGCCACCCCATCCGCACGGGTGCCCTGCAATCGGTGCCGGCCGGGCTGCCCCAGGGCCTGACGCGCGGCGAGACCACGCTGGCCCAGCTGCTGTCGGCCCAGGGATATGCCACGGCGCATTTCGGCAAATGGCATCTGGGGGACATTCCGGGGCGTTATCCCTCGGACCGGGGTTTCGACGAGTGGTACGGTATTCCGCGCACCACGGACGAAAGCCAGTTCACCGCGACCACGGGCTACGACCCCCTGGTGGCGCCCCTGCCCCACATCATGGAAGGCCGCGCGGGCGCGCCCTCGGACGATGTCAAGGTCTATGACCTGGAATCGCGGCGCAACATCGATGCCGAGCTGGTGGAGCGCTCGCTGGACTTCATGCGCCGCAACCACGCCCGGGACCGCCGCTTCTTCCTGTACCTGCCCCTAGTGCACCTGCACTTTCCCACGCTGCCGCATGCGGATTTCGCGGGCCGCACCGGCCAGGGCGACTTTGCCGACTCCATGGTGGAGATGGACCATCGCGTGGGCCAGATCTCGGACGAGATCGACCGGCTCGGCCTGCGCGAGGACACCCTGTTCATCTTCTGCAGCGACAACGGCCCCGAGTTCCGCCAGCCCTACCGCGGCACGGCCGGCCCCTGGCGCGGCACCTACCACACGGCCATGGAGGGCAGCCTGCGCGTGCCCTTCATCGCACGCTGGCCGGGCCGCATCCAGGCCGGGCGCACCAGCAATGAAATCATGCACGTGACCGACATCTTCTCCACCCTGGCGGCGGTGGCGGGCGCTGCCGTGCCGCAGGACCGGCCCATCGACGGCCTGGACCAGACGGCCTTCCTGCTGGGCGAGCCCCGGTCCGCGCGCGAGGGCTTTCTCTTCTACATCAAGGACCAGCTGCGGGCCGCGAAGTGGCGCGACTGGAAGCTGCATTTCTACTGGGAGCCCGAGGTCAACGAGAGCAAGGGCAAGCTGGAGTCACCCTACCTGTTCAACATCGTGCGCGATCCCAAGGAGGAGCATGACGTGCTGATCTTCAACACCTGGGTGCTCAACCCCATGCTGACCATGGTCCAGCGCTTCAACGAAAGCTGCAAGGCACACCCCAACACCGCGCCCGGCCTGGATGCGGCCCGGCCAGCGTGCGATGAAGGGCACGCGCAGGCTGCCCTCCATGGCCGTG
>NZ_JFYT01000051.1:0-68750 GCF_000632165.1 Delftia sp. RIT313
CCCCATCGCCTCCCCCAACGCCCGGCACTGCTCCAGCTCAGCTGCGGCAATCCGCTTGGGCGCCAGGATGGCCTCGGTGGTCTGGGCGTGGGTGCAGATGATCAGGGGCTCAGCCACGGGCTTGAGGCGCCAGCCGGTGGCGATGCGGGCGATCTGGCGGGCGGCGTTCTGGCCGTCGCTGCCCGCGCAGATGAGGCTGGCATAGGGCCGGCCATTGAGGTGGTCCAGCGCCGCGTAGTAGCTGCGGTCGAAGAAGTCCTTGAGCTGTCCGCTGATGGCGGCCAGGTTTTCCGGGGTGGCGAAGAGGTAGCCGTCGGCGGACAGCACATCGTCGGGGCCGGCCTCGGAGGCATGCAGCAGGCGCACCTGCACGCCCTGGCCTTCGGCCGCTGCGCCGTCGCGCGCGGCCTCGGCCATCTGGCGGGTGCCGCCGGTCATGGAGTGGTAGACGATCAGCAGGGTCTTGCTTGCGTTCATGCCGCGAGCATAGACCGATGGAGGGAGAACCGGGCCGCTCCCGCCACGGTGCGGGTCAGGTAACCCCTCTGCCGGCCCCATCCGTCAGCGACGCCAAGGAAGGCCTGATCCATTGCGGATCATCGAGCTGCCGTTGAATGCAGTCGCGCAACCATTGATGCGCGGGATCCGCCTGATGGCGCGGATGCCAGGCCATGCGCATGGGCTGCACCTGTACTTCGATGGGCAGGGCAAACACCACCAGCCCCAGCGATGCGGCCATGCCATGCGCCGTGCGTGTCGGCACGCAGGCCACCAGGTCGGTGCGGGAGGCCGCAATCAGGGCCGAGAACGAACTGGGCACCAGCAGCGCCAGTTGCCGCTGCAGGCCCAGCGCCTCCAGGGCAGCATCCACGGGCGAGCTTTCACCCGGGCGCTGGGTGATGCCGACGTGGCGCGCGGCGGCGAACTGCGCGGCGCTCAGCCGTTGCGACTTTCTGGTGGACTTCAACAGGGGATGGCCGGCGCGCACGACGCCCACCAAGGTCTGCTCCGATATCACCAGGCTCTCGGTTTCCGGGTCCATGCTGCGAAAGCTGCCCACATCCAGGTCGATGCGGCCTTCGCGCAGGGCCCCCGGGTCGGCATGGGTTTCGGGCAGGAACTGCAGGCTGGCCAGCGGCATTTCCGCCTCCAGCGCACGCGAGAGGCTGGCACCGAAGACGACGGCAATGCCTTCGGGCGCCCGCACCACGAAGCGGCGGCGCAGGCCCGCCAGTCCTCCCGCATCGACAGGGTCCTGCAGCGCCCGCGCCTGGGCCAGCAGCGCGCGCACCGGCTCCGCCAGGGCCAGGGCGCGCGGCGTGGGCACCAGGCTGCGGCCCGCACGCACCAGGATGGGATCGCCAAACGCCTCCCTGATGCGTGCCAGCGTATGGCTCATGGCGGGAGTGCTCAGGTGCATGCGCCCGGCCGCCTGCGTCACGCTGCCGGTGCTGAGCAAGGCATCCAGTGCAATCAGCAGGTTGAGGTCGTATGTGTTCGCCATACGAAATCATACGTTCAATACATTGCACTGTACAAAACCCACACCGCTCCCGACACTGGCGGCCGTTGCCTCAACCCAAGCCCTCGCCGCTGCACGCCCATGACGCCCACGCCCACAACCTCGCTGACTTCCCCGCCCGGTCGGCGGAACCTGCCCCGGCTTTGCTTCGCCATGCTCGTGCTGACGCTCGTCCTCGCGGCCCTGGACCAGACCATTCTTTCGACCGCCCTGCCCGTGATGGCCCGAGAACTGCCGGGCCATTGGCCGCTGGCCTGGGTGTTCTCGGCCTATCTGCTGGCGGCCACCGTGGTGATTGCGCTGTACGGGCGGCTGGCCGATGTGCTGGGCAGAAAGCCCATGCTGCTGCTGGCCATCGGCCTGTTCCTGGCCGGCTCCCTGGCCTGTGGTGCCAGCCATGACCTGCAGCAGCTGGTGTTGGCGCGTGCCCTGCAGGGCGCAGGCGGCGGCGGGCTCATGACGCTGACGATGCTGACCCTCGCCGACCTGTTTGCGCCTGAACAAAGGGCCCGCTACCAGGGCCTGCTGGGCGCCGCCTATGGCTTGTCGACCATGATCGGCCCGCTGCTGGGCGGGGCGCTGGTGGAGCATCTGTCCTGGCACTGGGCGTTCTGGCTGAACGTGCCGCTCGCAGGGCTGGCCTGGGGAGTGCTGGCATGGGCGCTGCCCGCCAGGGCGGCTGCGCCGCAGGCTGCCGCCGAGCCCCGGCCCCGCCAGCGCATCGACTGGCTGGGTGCCGTGTTGCTGGCCGCAGCCCTTGTCAGCCTGCTGCTGGCCACCCAGCACAGCCATCTGAATCTGCCCGAGCAGCTATCGCTGTGGGTGCTGCTGGCCCTGGGCGCCAAGTTCGCCCTGGCATTCTTCGTGCGCCAGCGCCGCGCCACCCATCCGCTGCTGCCCCTGTCGCTGTTTGCCCACCCGGCCTACGCGGCGGTCAGTTTCCTGGCCCTGTCCACGGGCGTTGCGCTGTATGCGGCCGTTGTCTTCCTTCCGCAGTATCTGCAGATTGGCCTGCACCTGTCGCCTACCGGCTCCGCCTGGCACCTGGCGCCACTGATGGCCGGCATCACCGCAGGGGCCATTGGCAGCGGCCGGCGCCTGCGCGCCCAGACGCCAGCCGCGTCGCTCGCCCGGGTGGCCTGCGTGCTGATGCTGCTGTCGTTCGGACTGATCACCGCAGCCTTGCACTGGCTGCCGCAGGCACCGCTGGCCCTGTCCGCAGGACTGCTGCCGCTGGGCCTGGGACTGGGGCTGATGTTTCCCATCATCACCGTAGTGGCGCAGCGTGTGTCGCCGGCCCGGCACCTGGGCATTGCCACGGCGGCACCCGTCATGCTGCGCAGCCTGGGCGGCGCCGCCGGCGTAGCCTTGCTGGCAGCCCTGCTCACCCATTTGATGAAACAGGAGCTGGCTGCGGCCAGCCCCCTGGGGGCACACGCCGATGCCGTCACCGCCGCGCTGGGCCACGGGCTGCAGGTCATCTTCGGCTGCGCGGCGCTGGCGGTTCTGGCGGCGTTGGGTGCCTGCCGATGGCTGCCGGCACGCAAAGCCGCAGCGCGTGACGGCCAGGGAGCCCCTGCGGCGCAGAGCGCCGCCATTCGTTCGGCTACGGAAGGCGCCTAGGCCGCCCGGTTCCTCAGAAATCCACCGAAGCCGACACCACGAAGGTGCGCGGAATCATCGGCGAGACGGCGCCCCAGGACGTGACACCGGCCCAGGCCTTGCGGTCGGCCACGTTCTGCACCGTGGCGCGCAGCGTGGTCTTGCGGCCTGCGATGCGGGTGGCGTAGCGCAGGCCCAGGTCGGTGCGTGTCCAGCCCGGGATGCGCAGGCGGTTGGCCTGGTCCACGAACTGGGCGCCGGTGTAGGCCAGGTCGCCGACCAGGGTCAGGCCCTCAAGGGCGGGCACATCCCATTCCACGCCCAGGTTGGCCAGCAGCCGCGAGGTGCCGATGGGCCGGTTGCCCACCAGCGCAGGCGTGGCCGAGCGCGTGATCTCGGGCTTGAGCCAGGTCACGCCACCGAGCAGGCGCAGGCCGCGCGCGGCCTCGCCGTAGGCATACAGCTCCATGCCCAGGTTGCGCTGCTCGCCGTTGGTCTTGTAGACGCCCTGCTCCAGGCCGCCGCTGGGTTTTTCAATGCTGAACAGGGCGGCGGTGGCCATGAAGCTGCCGAAGTCGTACTTGCTGCCCACTTCGTACTGGCGGCTCTTGTAGGGACGCAGCACCTCGCCGTAGTTGCTGGCCGCGGGCGGTGCGATGTCGCCCTTGCTCAGGCCTTCGATGTAGTTGGCATAGAGGCTCCAGTTCGGCGCCTGGCGCCAGACCACGCCCACGGCGGGCGTGGTCACGCTCTCGTCGTAGACATTGGCGGTGCCGCCCGTGAGCACGTTGTAGTTGGTGGACTTGATGGCCTGGTGGCGCAGGCCCAGCGACAGTTGCAGCCTGTCCTGCAGCAGCGAGAGCGTGTCCACCAGGGCCAGGCTGGTGTTGCGGTTGTCATGAATGCGCGGAATGGCCGAAGGCCGCGCAATGCTCTGCGGCGCGTGGGCAATGGGCGCATAGATGCTGGACGCCACGGTGGAGCCCGCCTGCAGCGCGCGGTGAAAATCCTCGCGGTAGCTGGCCAGCTGCAGCGTGACCGAATGCTTGACACCGGCCAGCGCAAAGCGCGAGCGCAGGCCCGCGTCGATGGTGCTGCGGTCCACGTCGAACACCGCGTAGGTGGGCGTGATGCTGGTGGCGCCCGCCGCACTGGTCAGGCGCGGGGCCGAGTCGTAGATGCGGTCCACATCGGCGCGCGACTGGCCGATGTTGGCGAACAGCGTGAGCTGCTGCGTGAGGTCCAGTTCGGTGCGCAGCAGCACGGCGCGCTCGCGGTTCTTGGACCATTCCCAGGGCTGGGTCACGTTGCGCCGGCCATCCGGCGCGGCAGGCATGGAGGTGAGCCCCGTGGGCATGATGGGCCGGCCCACGCCGTCGATGCGCTCGTCCTGCGAGAGCAGGTCCAGCGTGGCACGGAAGCGCTCCACCTCGTAGTCCAGCGCCACGGCCAGCACATGGCCATCGGTGCTTTGATGGTCCATGGACGTATCGCCGCCGTACTTGCTGGCGTTCACACGGATGCCGTACTGGGCCTCGTCGCCAAAGCGCCGGCCCACGTCGGCGTGGGCGCGCCAGAGGCTGTCCGAAGTCCAACCCGTGGTCAGCCGCGCCACATCTTCATTGGCGCGCTTGGGCGCGATGTTGATCACCCCGCCCACGGAGCCGTTGGGCGACATGCCGAACAGCAGCGCGCCGGGCCCCTTGACCACCTCGATGCGGTCCACGTACTCGGTGCGCACGCGGTAGTTGGGGGCAATGCCGTAGATGCCGTCAAAGGCGATCTCGCCCGAGTTGCCCTCCCAGATCGGAAAGCCCCGGATATAGAGGTTGTCCACGTTGCCGCCCGGCAGCACGGTGTAGCGCACGGAAGGGTCGCGGTTCACCGCCTCGGCAATGGTGCCGGCCTGCTGGTTGCGCACGGCCTCGGACGTGTAGCTGGTGGTGCTGAACGGCGCCTGCATGTTGCCGGTATTGCCCAGCACGCCCAGGCGCACGCCCTTGGCCACCTGCCCGCCGGCGTAGGGCGCGGGCAGCAGGCTCACATACTGGTCGCCGGCCGTCACGGTGATCTCGGACAGGCGGTGGGCGTTTTCCGGCAGGTTGTCGGGCGCATGGGCCGCAGCAGGCAGCAGGGTCAGCGTGCCGCCCTCGATGCGCCCCTGCAGGCCGCTGCCCTGCAGCAATGCCGCCAGGCCCTGGCGCACATCGTGGCTGCCGTTGAGCGCCGGGGCCTGCCGGCCCTGCACCAGTTCGGAGGAGTAGGTGAGCTGCAGCCCCGCCTGGCGCGCAAACTGGCTCAGCGCCTGGGCCAGCGGCTGGGCCGGCACGTCGAAGGACACCGATTGCGCGGCGGCCAACTGCAGTTGCAGGCCCAGCACCAGGCCTGCACATGCATGAAAAACCGCTGTGCGGCGGAGACGGAGGCGGAATCGGAATCGGGAGGACTTGGGAGCGGACATAAGGACTTTCTGGAAGACAGGCTCATTGCGAATCGCCGGCACAGGCAGGGCGCCCGGCCTTTCATATGCAAATACGAGTCACTCCCAAAAACCCTGAAAAAAACTTCACGGCTCCGCGCGCCCGCCGCGCCGCGCAATCCGCAGGCCGCCGTCGTCCAGCACGCTGACCTGCACCGGCGCGAACTGCGGCAGCCCGCGCAACCATCGCTCGGTCTGGGCAATGCGCACATGGCCGCTGATGGCCAGTTGCGCCGCGCCCTCCTCCACCACCAGGCGGCGCCGCGTGTAGCGGCCCAGCCGGTGCACGACGCGGCCCAGCGGTTCCTGTTCGAAGACCAGCTCGCCCTCGCGCCAGGCCGCGGGCCGTTGCTGGAGCTGCGGCTGCCATGCAGCGCCGTCGGTATCTCCTGCACCGCCGTCCAGGGGAATGCGCAGCGACTGGCTGTCCTGCAGCAACTGGCTGCGCCCGGTGGCCGCATGCTCCACCCGCACCTGGCCCGACTCCACCTGCACGCGCACCGCATCGGGCTCCAGTTCCACACCAAAGCGCGTGCCCAGCACGGTCACGCGCAGGGGGCCGGCCTCCACCACAAAGGGGCGTGCCGCATCGCGCGCCACGGCAAAGAAGGCGGCGCCTTCCAGCAGCTGTGCCTGTCGCAGGTCGGCACGGTAGGTCAGTGCCACGCGGCTGGCGGCGTCCACGCGCAGCACGCTGCCATCGGGCAGCTCCAGGCTGCGCTGCACGCCCGTGGCGCTGGCCAGTTCACCTTGCCACAGCACGCGGCGGCTCCACATCTGCCAGGCGGGCCAGGCCGCGCAGGCCATGCCGGCCACGCCCAGCAGCGCACCCAGGGCACGCCGCCGCCGCTTTCTGGAAGAGGCCTGCAAGCCCGCCTCCACCCCGCCGCGCCAGCGCAGCAAGGCGGCTTCCAGGCAGGCATCGGCCTGCATCAGGTCGCGCTCCACGGTGTTCAGGGAGACCTGCAGGCGCTGGGCGATGTCGGCCTGCCGCTCGCCATGCAGGCGGTGGGCCAGCAAGGCGGCCTGCATGCGCTCGGGCAGGTCTGCAATCGTGCGCTCCACCACGGCCAGTGCCTGCCGGTACATGGCGCGGTCGGCCACATCGCCTTCGGCCTCGGACTGCAATTGCGCCCAGTCGTCCATGCAGCGCTGCTGCGCACCGCGCTGGCGCAGCCTGTCTATCGCCAGATGCTTGGCCGTGGCAAACAGGTAGGCCCGCGCGGCTTCGAGCGTGGGCGAGCTGCCATCGGGCAGCTGCGGCGGCGCATCGGCCAGGCGCAGCCAGGTTTCCTGGGCCAGTTCCTGCGCCTCATCACGGCTGCCGGTCTTGCCGGCCAGATAGGACACCAGTTGCTGCTGGCAGGCACAGAAAAGCTGGTGCCAGCGCGCAGCGGTCCAGGAAGCGGAAGGGGTGGGCATGGCCGGGGGAGGTGAGAAATCGACAACGAGAATGACTATCATTCTAGTTTTGTTTGATCCAGGCAGGCCCGGCGGACTGGCCATCGAAGGCAAACTGTCCATCATCAACACCCGGACCACATGCCCATGATCTTCCTGGCGATCACATCTACCGGCTTGGCACAGGCACTTCTCGCCGCCACCGAAAGCGACGCCATCTGGTGCGGCAGCGACGCGATTTCCGAGGCCGACTACGCCGCCCGACAATGGTCCAACCTCAGCCGCTTTGCCTACTCGCTGGAGGACCGCGTTTTGATCGACGATGCCGTGTCCACCATTGAGGAACACCACCCAGGGCATACGATCTGGGTAGAGGCCTCTTCCCTGCGATAGCGGGTTCTCTGGTCACCACCTTGAGGGCTTCAATTGAAAGCTTTTCTTCAATTCCTGGCAGCCATACTTTTGTCCACTGCAAGCCACGGCATGGAACACATTGCCAGCCAAAGTGCGCTACCGCATCAAAACAAGGACGCGGAGTATTTATCTGCCTACGAATGGAACCTGCAGCAGGCTTTCGATGCCGTAGGCAAAGAGAAAAAGAATTGGAAAACACCAGACAGCCCCTCAATAAAGCTCTGGTTCTCCAAAGATGGAGATTTCGGTACACGGATATGCAATTTCATGAACTGGAAATATGAGATGGATGCCGATGCAGGCCTCCAGATCAAGCCCGGCATCTACACGATGGCCGGGTGTCCCGAGCCATTGATGGAGCTGCAAAAATGGGCGAGTGACTTACTGTCAAGGAAATTCCACTACACATTGACAACGGCAATCGCCAACGCACCGCCCCATCTGCAACTGCGCTTTGGCGATGGCAGCCGGTGGGAATTGAAAGGCGAACCCACACCAATAACGAAGTACGGAAGTGAGGGCCAGCCGATTCTTCTGGAAGTCGAAGCACAACATGTGCGATGCAATGACAGCACAGCCAATGGCACCGAGTGCCTGCGCGTTCGAGAGGTCAATTGGCATGTTCGCAACGGGAAAGGCGAATTCCACAACCATGGAAAATGGCAGACTTTCAAATTGACGGCGATTGAAGGCTATTCACATCCACCGGGCTGGCACGGTGTTCTGAATGTCACTCGCTTCAAGTTGAAGAATCCGCCGTCCGGCGAAATGGCATTTGCCTATCTATTGCAGGGAGAAACAACCCGATTCTCCCAATAGAAACGCCATGCTTGCCTACGCGCCCAACCCCAAAGTCATTTCCCGAGCCACCTGCGCAGCCTCCCTGCGCCTGACCTCGGCCTGATCGACAAAGCCGCAATCCAGCGATTCGGCGCTGGTGCACATGGTTTGCAATGCGCGGAAGATGGCTTCCCGGCAATGGCCGCTACCACCTCAACGCCGCCACCCGCAGCGCATCCACCGCCATATCGATGAAGGCCCGCACGCGATGCGCGGCGTGCCTCCCTTCCCTGTGCACCAAATGAATCGGCAGCGGTGGCCGCTCGAAGGGCTCCAGCACCAGGCGCAGTGCGCCCTCCTGCACGGGCTTGGCGATCTGGTAGAGCGGCAGGCGCGTGATGCCTTGCCCGGCCAGGGCGCAGTCCGCCGCAGCCTCGTTGGTCATGGACATGAGGCGCGGCTGCAGGCGCACGGCCAGGGCCTTGTCGCCTTCGAGAAACCGCCATTCGGGCGTGGAGGTGAGGCCGGATGCGGTGATGGTGGTGTGCTGCGCTAGCTCCTCGGGCCGCTGGGGCACGCCGTGGCTGGCCAGGTATGCGGGCGAGGCACACAGCACCTGCCGCACGCTGCCCACGCGGATCGCCTGCAGCGAGGAATCGGGCAGATCGCCGATGCGCACGGCCACGTCCACGCCCTCGTCCACCAGGCTGACCACGCGGTCCACAAACCAGCAGTTGACGTCCACCTCAGGAAACCGGCCCAGGTAGTCGTGCACCACGGGCAGCACGTGCATGCGCCCGAAGTTGACCGGCGCCGTGAGCGTGAGCCGGCCGCGCGGTGCGGCATGGGCGCTGGCGGCATGCTCGTCGGCCTCTTCCAGCTCGGCCAGGATGCGGCGGCAGCTGTCGGCGTAGGCGGTGCCGGCCTCGGTCACGCGCACGAAGCGCGTGGTGCGCGTGAGCAGGCGCACGCCCAGGCGCTCCTCCAGGTCGGAGACGGCCCGCGTCACCACCGAGGGCGAGACCTTGAGCCGCCGTGCGGCCGAGGCGAAGCCGCCCGTGTCCACCACCGCGAGAAATGCCGTCATGGACTGGAAGCGATCCATCTGTGCCTGCCTTGTCTGTGTCGTGTATCTGCCCGGCTGCGAGCGGCCCGCGCAGAACTGCCCAGGTTTGCGCCGGCGCTTTGTTCGCGTTCCCGCAAGAGTGACTTGCCGCCGCCAGGGATTCTAAAGATGCGGGCGGAGAAGGAGGATACGTCCCGTGGCGCCGACAACCGGCGCCTTCACCAACCCCAAGGAACCGCAATGAAGCTCTACCACTTTCCCCTGTCCGGCCACGCCCACCGCGCCCGCCTCTTCCTCGGCCTGCTGGGCGTGGAGCATGAGCTGGTCCACGTGGACCTGGCCAACGGCGCGCAGAAGAAGCCCGAATTCCTGGCGCTGAACCCGCTGGGCCAGGTGCCGGTGCTGGACGACAACGGCACGGTGATTGCCGACTCCAACGCCATCCTCGTCTACCTGGCGCGCAAGCTGGACCGCCAGGACTGGATGCCCCTGGGCGCACAGGCCGAGGCTGAGATCCAGAAATGGCTGAGCATCGCCGCCGGCCCCATTGCCTTCGGCCCGGCGGCGGCCCGGCTGGTCACGGTGTTCAAGGCCCCCTTCCAGGCCGAGGAAGTGATAGCCCGCGCCCACGCCATCCTCGGCAAGATCGAGGCGCAATTGACCACCCGCCCCTTCCTCACCGGCGCCACGCCCACGATTGCCGACGTGGCCCTGTACAGCTACATCGCCAGCGCGCCCGAAGGCAATGTGGACCTGCAACCCTACCGCGAAGTGCGCGCCTGGCTGGGCCGCATCGAGGCGCTGCCGGGCTTCGTGGCATTCGCCCAGACACCGGCCGGCCTGCGGGCCTGAGCGCCTGAGTGCCTGAGCCACACCTCCCCTGAAACACCGGCAAAGGAGCGCACCATGCACCCGCAACCCCTGCAAAACCCTGCCTCGCCCTGGCATGCGGGCGAACTGGCGATCCAGCAAAGCGTTGGCGTCGTGGGCCGCATGGACATGCCGGGCCGCAAGTTCCTGCGCCCCTTCCTGCTGGACCAGCACCGCGAGTTCTATCCTCTGCTGCATTTCGTGGTGCTGGGCAGCGTGGATGCGCAAGGCGACGCCTGGGCCACGGTACGGGCCGGCGAGCCGGGCTTCCTGCACTCTCCCGATCCATCGACCCTGCATGTGGCGGCGGGCCGCGATGCGGCCGACCCGGCCGAGCCGGGCCTGGCTGATGGCCATGCCGTGGGCCTGCTGGGCATGGACCCCATGACGCGCAGGCGCAACCGGCTCAACGGCACCGTGCGGCGCAAGACAGGCGTTGATGGGGCGGGCGCCTTCGACATCGGCGTGGTCCAGAGCTTCGGCAACTGCCCGCGCTATATCCAGAACCGCAGCGTCCGGTTCGTCCGGCCTGCGGACGAGCCCACGCAGGTGCCGGCGGTCGAACTGGCATCGCTGGACCCGCGCGCGCGGGAGCTGATTGCGCAGGCGGATACGTTCTACGTGGCGTCCTACGTTGATGGGGAGGATGGCCTGCGCCAGGTCGATGTCTCCCACCGTGGCGGCAAGCCGGGCTTTGTGCGGATCGACGCCGATGGAACGCTGACCATCCCCGACTTCTCGGGCAACCTGTTCTTCATGACGTTGGGCAACTTCCTGGTCAATCCCAAGGCGGGCCTGCTGTTCATCGACTCCGAAACCGGGGAAATGCTGCAGATGACGGGCGAGGCCAGCGTCATCCTCGACTCCCCGGAAATCGCCGCCTTCGAGGGCGCCGAGCGCCTGTGGACCTTCAAGCCCCGCCGCATCGTGCGCCGGCCCGACGCCCTGCCGCTGCGCTGGAGCATGGCGGCCGACGGCTGGTCGCCCCACCTGCAGATGACCGGAAGCTGGGCCGATGCCAGCCAGCGCCTGGCCGCCGCCCGGCTGGGGCGGCAGTGGCGGCCGTTCCGGGTGGCGCAGGCCGTGGATGAGAGTTCCACCATCCGCTCGCTCTACCTGGAGCCGGCCGATGGCATGGCCACGGTGCCCCCCCTGGCCGGCCAGCACCTGCCGCTGCGCCTCACGCTGGCGGACGGCAGCCATCTGCAGCGCACCTATACGCTGTCGCTGGCGCCTTCGGACGGGCGCTTGCGCATCAGCGTCAAGAGGCAAGGCCGCGCATCCAGCCATCTGCATGGCCTGAAGCCCGGCGATCTGGTCGAGGCCCGCCCGCCCGCTGGCAGCTTCACCGCCGATGCGGCCCTGCGCCGCCCCGCCGTGCTGCTGGCCGCGGGCATAGGCATCACGCCCTTGCTGGCCATGCTGCGCCACATCGTCCACGAAGGCCGGCGCACCCGCAGCCTGCGGCCCACCTGGCTGTTCCAGGCGGCTCGCACGCGCAGCGAACGGGCCTTTGACACGGAGATTGCCGAACTGGTGAAGGCTGGCAATGCCGAGGTGCACTGGGTGCGAACGCTCAGCCAGCCCGGCACGGCAAAGGCCGGCCGCGACTACGACCATGAGGGCCACATCGACATGGCCCTGTTGAAGGCCACCCTGCCCTGGGACGACTACGACTTCTACCTCTGCGGCCCGGACGCCTTCATGCAGGCCACCTATGACGGCCTGCGCGAACGCAACGTGCCCGACGAGCGCATCCACGCAGAAGCCTTCGGTCCCTCGGCCCTGAAGCGCTCCATGGCCGGTGCAGCCCCCGCCGCCGAACTGCCGGCACCCGCCACACAGCCTGTCCGCATCATCTTTGCCGACTCGGCCAAGGAAGCGCGCTGGAAGCCCGGCGACGGCAACCTGCTCGAAGTGGCCGAGGCCCGGGGGCTGGAGCCCGCCTTCGGTTGCCGAGGGGGCAGTTGCGGCGACTGCCGCACGCGTGTGCTGCAGGGCGGGGTGACCTATGCCTCGCCACCCTCCTTCGCCGTGCCAGCGGGCGAGGCACTGATCTGCTGCGCCGTGCCTGCGCAGGGGACGGGGGAGGCTTTGCATCTGGCGTTGTGAGGGACGGCCGCCTGGCGTAGATACACTCGACGCCATCGCCGCTCTAACCCTCGCCCCATGAAGCCTGCCACTCACCTGCCGGCCCTGCTTGCCGCAATCCTCGCCTGTCAAATAGGCTTGGCCAGCGCACAGATCACCACACCATCACCGGGCACCTATGTGCGCAAAGGCGGGGGCGGCGATCTGGTGGTGCAGGCTGGCGGCAAGTTCCACATCCAGACCGTGGGCGCCAATGGTCATGCCTGCGAATTGGACGGCACCATCACCAACGGCCGGGCCAGGATGGCGAATTCGGCCTGCGCCGTGGACTTCACGCCTGCAGGTCAGCGCGTCGGCGTCGACACGGCCACCGCCGAGGCATGCCGGGACTTCTGCGGCATGCGGGCCTGGTTCGGTGGCGATTACCTTCGGCCCACGCCGGGCTGCACGGACAAGGCCATTGCCGCATCGCGCAGAAACTTCAAGCGCGCGTACGACGCCAAGGACTACCGCCTGGCGCTGACCACGCTGGCGCCGGTGCTGCAGGACTGCGATGAGGTGCTGACCGGCGTTACCAAGGGCTGGCTGCGCAACGACCTGGCGCTGGCACAGCTTCGCTCGGGCGATGCAGCCGCCTGCCGCCAGACCCTGGCCCCGCTGGCCGAGGAAGCCGGCAAGACGGATCAGGAACTGCGCGAGGCCTATCCACCCACCGATGCCGATGTGGTGCTGCCCATGCTCAAGGCTGCGCGCACCAATCTGCGCTTGTGCAGTTGAGGCGGGGCTATCGCCATGAAAGATCCCGCATCGCCCAACGCAGGAATCTCCGGGCATTTCCGGCGTGAGGCGAAGTGGATGCTGTGGGTGCTTGGCGTGCTGCCCTTGGCGCTTACCTTGCTGGCAGCGTGGCTGGCGCCGCTGATCCTGAACCATGTGGAGAAAGACAAATGCCTGAAAGCTGGAGCACAGATCTCCAGGCAAACCGGCAGGTGCGAACGCCCTGAACAGGCGCCCCCGAAGGAGTGACTTGCGGGCTGTCCCGTTGCCCGCCTGGCACACGACGATGCCCTGTGCTTGGGCATGGTGCCCATGCTGTAGCGGATCGGCGGCGGCCCGGGCGTCTTGCCCTATCCTTGTGCGCTTTCATTCCAACTGAGCAGCGCCCTTGAACCGGGCTTGACCCCTTGCCACCCATGACCGATATCCGCCCCGCCCACTTTCCCGAAGACCTCGACGCCGTGGTCCGCATCTTCCGGGAGTACGTGGCCAGCCCCACCGTGAGCCTGGACTTCCAGGACTTCGAGACCGAGTTCGCCGCCCTGCCCGGCAAGTACGCCGCACCCGAAGGCTGCGTGCTGCTGGCCTGGAAAGACGGCCAGCCCGTGGGCTGCGCCGCCCTGCGCCAGGTGGATGTGCAGACAGGCGAAATGAAGCGCGTCTACGTGCGCCCCACGGTACGCGGCGAAAACCTGGGTCGCCGCCTGGTGGAAGGCATCCTGGACACCGCGCGGCATGCGGGCTACACCCGCATCTGCCTGGACGTGCTGCCCGAGTTCCAGGCCGCGCAGCGGCTGTATGAGTCCCTGGGTTTTGCGGATGCAGAGCCGGTGAGCTTCAATCCCGTGCCGGGCACGCGTTATCTCGGACTGGATCTTTGAGGCATGCACCCTCCGGCAGGCGGCCTTCAGCGCCTGCACGGCTTCCGATGCGCTGACACCCGGTCCCTGAGTCCTCGTCTGCAAGCATTCAGCACGGTGAGACCGTAGCCCATACCCCGGTCCAACAGCCTGCCCGCAAGCGCAGCGGCGGTACGGACCACCTCTCCCCGCATCCTTCATCCGCAAATGCCCGTGGCCGAGCCGGGCAGCCTGCGCTTGTGCCCCGTGAATACCGTCCATGGCGAATGGCGCTGCCTGGGACCCAACGCTCATTGGCAGCATCTCTATTCACCTGGCATTTCAAACCTGATTTTAAGAATTGTCCTAAGGATAATTCTGAAAATGATCTGTGGGCGACTTCTTTGATTGACCTCGTGCAGGCCATGAAATCAAATGAGGACTCTTCGCACAGCAAACATCAGAAACCCGCTCGGACACTGACAGCGGATTATTCGCCTGCTTGCAACCACTCATTTCCGTCAAATTGCCTTTATTGATCAAGGCGCATTGGCTGGAATCCTCGATTCCGCTTCTGATCCAGCGTCTCCATACACCATGCCAGCCTCCATTGCCGCCACCTTCTATCAGATCGGCTATGCCGACATGCTTGCTCGCCAAATGGAGCAAAAACAGATCGATGCCATTGTGCTCACGCCACAGGAATACGCAGACATACTGAGCGACAAGGCGCATAACAATCCTCGCATGGCGGCCACGCTGCATGCCATGCTGGCCCACAGTGCGCTTGGGCGATACTGGACACACACCGCCAGCCCGAATGCAGGCAAACCCTGGGTCGCTCCCGCCTCCCTGATGGTCAGCGACGCGTACCTGATCACCAAAACGCTGATTGCATTGGGCCTGGCCGGTGCCCGCTCCTATATCAAGACAACCGCCACAGGCACCTATATCATCATCACGGGCTATGCGGGACTTCGCCGCCAGCTGCTGCAAGGCACGCGATTCCTTGCCGCCAATCCACGCATGGTCCAGATGGGCCTGGGTATTCGCGGTCTGCAGAATGTGGCCAAGGGCGGGTTTCTTCTGAGCCTGGTGGTGGGCACCGGGATAGAGACACTGGACTTCATCTTCAATGACGAGAAGACCATGCATGATCTTGTGGGTGGGATTGGAGTGGAGGCCGTGAAAGCAGGACTGGGAACACTTGCTGGGATAGCGGCGGCCACCATAACCACTGGAATGACGACGGTGGCAGTGATGCCGCTCTTTGCCATGGCTGTAGCCGTACTCATCACCAGCTTTGCGCTCAACCAAGCCGATACATATTGGCGAGTCAAAGAAAATGTCGTAAACGCTATGAAGGCCTTACCCGAAAGAACGGCAACAGGTCTCTATCAAATCAATACACAATCCATCGCTTGGGAAAAAATTCAGAAAAATGAAAATAAACACGAGAAAGAAGATTTTTACTGCGCCCCAGCAATGGATACCAAAAATCTCCTGTGCAGCATATCTAGAGTAAAATAAAACCAATTAAAGAAAATGAAGAATCGCATAATCATAAATAGAAGAAACTCCATATGGGGAACTCCATTATTAATGCTCATATTCATTGCCAATGTTCTCATTTGCATTAATGATACGTTTCCAAATATTAGTGACCTTCATAACAATGAAGCAATTGTAAAAATAGTCCCAATCACACCAATATTAATCTCTTCACTTCCAACACCAGCGATACTCTTATTAACGATGATCGCGAATGCAATTCCTTGCAAAGAAAGAGTGCTAAAAATTATGGAGCGCATTTTGATAGTTATGCTTTCCATTAATTTTGCAAGCATAGCCATTTCATTTATCATATTAATTCCATTGCAGTACTATGCAATGCCAAAGCTTGGATATACCAATTGCAGCATACTAAGGGATCACCCAACCATTTATTTCACAGACTGGGTAAAAAACCCCGAGTGGTGCGTTCGCGGGAAAACCAGGGAATGGGTCAAAGAGCAGGCCAGGCTCTCCGGCAACCTTGAAATTCCCTGAAATAAAAAAAGCGCAGACCACATGGTCCGCGCTTTTTTGCATCCTCCGGCAGCCGTGCTGCCAACTCCCTCAGAACGCCTCTTCACTCATCTCCGCGCAGGTCATGTCGCGCTCACGCACGACCTTGAGCCATGCGCCGATCTTCGGCAGCTCGTAGCCAAAGAAGTAGCGCATGGCGGCCATGCGGCCAGCGTTGGCAGGTTCGGCCAGGGCGGCGTCCTTGGCGAGTACAGCCAGGGACACGTCCAGCCAGATCCAGGCCAGTACCGTGTGGCCGAAGGCCTGCATGTAGGGCACGGCATTGGCCAGGGCCTGTTGCGGGTCGTCGGTGGCCCATGCGGCCTTGGTGGCGGCGCCGACTTCCTGCAGAGCCTTGGCCAGTTCATTGGCATGGCCGGCCAGTTCGGGCCGGGCCATGGCGCGCTGGATGGTGTCGTTGATGCGCGTGGCCAGCAGCTGCAGGCCCTTGCCGCCCTCCATGAGCACCTTGCGGCCCAGCAGGTCCATGGCCTGGATGCCGTGCGTGCCTTCGTGGATCATGTTCAGGCGGTTGTCGCGCCAGTATTGCTCCACGGGGAAGTCGCGCGTGTAGCCGTAGCCGCCGTGGATCTGGATGGCCAGGGAGTTGGCCTCCAGGCAGAACTCGCTGGGCCAGCTCTTGGAGATGGGGGTAAGCACTTCCAGCAGCAGCCGGGCCTCGGCCACGGATTCGGGCGTGCCGGTGTGCTGCTCATCGACCAGGCGCGCGCAGAACAGGTTCAGCGCCAGCGCGCCTTCGCAATAGGACTTTTGCGCCAGCAGCATGCGCTTGACGTCGGCGTGCTCGATGATGCGCGACTGGGGGCGCGTGGCATCCTTGCCGGCTGCACCCGGCGCCCCCTTGATCGGCCGGCCCTGCGGGCGGTTCTGCGCATAGTCCAGGCTGGCGTGGTAGCCGGCCAGGCCCAGCATGGTGGCGGCCATGCCGATGGAGATGCGGGCCTCGTTCATCATGTGGAACATGCATTTGAGGCCCTCGCCGGGCTTGCCGACCAGGTAGCCCACGGCCCCGGCGCCGCCGCGCACGGGAAAGCGCCCTTCCCCGAAGTTCAGCAGCGTGTTGGTGGTGCCGCGCCAGCCCAGCTTGTGGTTGAGGCCGGCCAGGGCAACGTCGTTGCGCTCGCCGGTGAGCTGGCCTTCGGTGTCCACGAGCTTCTTGGGCACGATGAACAGCGAGATGCCCCGCACGCCAGGCACGGGCTTGCCATCGGGGCCGGGGATCTTGGCCAGCACGAGGTGGACGATGTTCTCGGTCAGCTCATGGTCGCCCGCGCTGATCCACATCTTGTTGCCCTTGAGGCGGTAGCGCGGGCCCAGCGCATCGCTCTCGAAGTCGGCGCCATCGGGCTCGGCACGGGTGGCGATGTCGCTCAGCGAGGAGCCGGCCTGGGGTTCGGACAGGCACATGGTGCCGGCCCAGCGGCCATTGAATTCATTGGTGGCGAAGACCTGCTTTTGCATGTCCGTGCCGTGGGCCATGATGGCATTGGCATTGCCCGAGGTCAGCATGTTGGAGCCGATACTGATGGAGGCCGCCGCGAAGAAGCTGTTGGCTGCCGCCTCCACGGTGTAGGGCAGCTGCATGCCACCGATGTCGTAGTCCTGGGCGGCGCTGAGCATGCCCGAGTCGGCATAGGCCTGGCGCGCATCGTGGGTGCACTGGGGCAGGATGACTTTCTCGCCGTCGAACTGCGGCTCCTGCGTGTCCACGGTGCGGTTGAAGGGGGCGTATTTCTCGCGGGCGATGCGCTCGCAGGTGTCGAGCACGGCATCGAAGGTGTCGCGCGAATGGTCGGCAAAGCGCTCGCGCTCGCCCAGTGCATCGGCGCGCAGCCATTCATAGAGCAGGAAATCGATGGTGGAACGCAGGCGCATGGTGATGTCCGGAATCAAAAAAGAAGCCGCAGGCGCCGCCAGAGGGAGCGCGTGCGGCCAACAGGAGTAACGGGAACAGGCGGTGGCGGTCGCAGCCGCCACCTGCACTTACAGCACTTCGAACACGCCGGCGGCACCCATGCCGCCGCCGATGCACATGGTCACGCAGACACGCTTGGCACCGCGGCGCTTGCCTTCGATCAGGGCATGGCCCGTCAGGCGCTGGCCCGATACGCCATAGGGATGGCCCAGGGCAATGGCGCCGCCGTTGACGTTGAGGCGATCGTTGGGGATGCCCAGCTTGTCGCGGCAGTACAGCACCTGCACGGCAAAGGCTTCATTGAGCTCCCACAGGTCGATGTCCTGCACCGTCAGGCCCAGCTTCTTGAGCACCTTGGGCACGGCGAAGACGGGGCCGATGCCCATTTCGTCAGGCTCGCAGCCAGCCACGGCAAAGCCCAGGAAGCGGCCAAGAGGCTTGAGGTTGTTGCGCGAGGCATAGTCCTCGCTGACCACCACGCAGGCACCTGCGCCGTCGGAGAACTGGCTGGCATTGCCGGCCGAGATCACGCCGCCGGGCAGCGCGGGGCGGATGCCCGAGATGCCTTCCTTGGTCGTGCCTTCGCGCACGCCCTCGTCCTTGCTGCAGGTCACTTCCTTGGTGATCAGGCCGCGCACCTTGTCGGCCACGCCCATGGTCACGGTGATGGGCGCGATCTCGGCGTCCAGCAGGCCGGCGGCCTGGGCCGCGCAGGCCTTTTGCTGGCTGGCGGCGCCGTACTCGTCCATGGCGTCACGGCCGATGCCGTAGCGCTTGGCGACCTGTTCGGCGGTCTGCAGCATGCTCCAGTAGATCTCGGGCTTTTGCTTGGCCAGGGCCAGGTCCTGGATCATGTGCAGGTTCATTTCCTGCTGCACGCAGGAGATGGACTCCACGCCGCCGGCCACATAGACATCGCCCTCGCCCGCGATGATGCGTTGCGATGCGGTGGCAATGGTCTGCAGGCCCGAGGAGCAGAAGCGGTTGATGGTCATGCCCGATGCGGTGATGGGCAGGCCGGCCTTGAGCGCGATCTGGCGCGCAATGTTCATGCCGGTGGCGCCTTCGGGGTTGGCGCAGCCCATGATCACGTCATCGACGGCGGCAGGGTCGACGCCTGCGCGCTGCACGGCGTGCTGCACGGCATGGCCGCCCAGCGTGGCGCCATGGGTCATGTTGAAGGAGCCCTTCCAGCTTTTGGCCAGGGGCGTGCGGGCGGTGGAAACGATCACGGCGGATGTCATGGATATTCCTTGTATGGCGGGTTTGCGGTGGTTCGCAAAAAGTTCGTGCGCCGCACGTCTCAGCTGAATTGCTTGCCTTCGGCCGCCAGCTTCGCCAGCAGCGGGGCTGGCTGCCAGAAATCGGCGTCGTCGTTGGGGTTCTTGGCGAAGCGGTTCATGGCCTGGACCACGTTGAACAGCCCGACCTCACCCGCGTAGTGCATGGGGCCGCCGCGCCAGATGGGGAAGCCATAGCCGGTCAGGTAGACCATGTCGATATCGCCCGACTTGCCGGCGATGCCGTCTTCCAGGATGTGGGCGCCTTCGTTGACCAGGGCGAAGACCAGGCGCTGGACGATTTCCTCATCGGAGATCTTGCGCGGGGTGATGCCCAGCTCCTTGCGGTGGGACTCGATCATCTGGTTGACCAGCTCGGACGGGATAGCGTCGCGCTTGCCCGCCTGGTAGTCGTACCAGCCCGCGCCGGTCTTCTGGCCGAAGCGGCCCAGCTCGCACAGCTTGTCGGCCGTGCGGCTGTACTTCATGTCGGCGCGCTCGACGGCACGGCGCTTGCGGATGGCCCAGCCGATGTCGTTGCCGGCCAGATCGCCCATGCGGAACGGTCCCATGGCGAAACCGAACTTCTCGATGGCCTTGTCCACCTGGGCGGGCGTGGCGCCTTCGTCCAGCAGGAAGCCGGCCTGGCGCGAGTATTGCTCGATCATGCGGTTGCCGATGAAGCCATCGCACACGCCCGAGACCACGGCGGTCTTCTTGATCTTCTTGGCCAGCTTCATCACGGTGGCCAGCACGTCCTTGGCGGTGTGCTTGCCGCGCACCACTTCCAGCAGCTTCATCACGTTGGCGGGGCTGAAGAAGTGCATGCCCACCACGTCCTGCGGGCGCTTGGTGAAGGCGGCGATCTTGTCCACGTCCAGCGTGGAGGTGTTGGAGGCCAGGATGGCGCCGGGCTTGGCAACCTCGTCCAGTTGCTTGAACACGGTTTCCTTGACGCCCAGTTCCTCGAACACCGCCTCGATGATGAGGTCGGCGTTCTTGAGCGCGTCATACGACAGCGTGGTGCTCAGCAGCGCCATGCGCTGGTCGTACTTTTCCTGGGTGAGCTTGCCCTTCTTGACCTGGGCTTCGTAGTTCTTGCGGATGGTGGCCACGCCACGGTCCAGCGCTTCCTGCTTGGTCTCCAGAATGGTCACGGGAATGCCCGCGTTCAGGAAGTTCATGGAGATGCCGCCGCCCATGGTCCCGGCACCGATGACGCCCACGGTCTTGATGTCGCGCACAGCCGTGTCCGAGGGCACGTCGGCGATCTTGGAGGCCGCGCGCTCGGCCATGAACAGGTGGCGCAGCGCGCGCGACTCGGGCGACCACATCAGTTGCATGAAGGCATCGCGCTCCAGGGCCATGCCCTCGTCGAACTTCTTGCGCGCGGCGTTCTCCACCGTGTCCACGCAGCGGGCCGGGGCCGGGTAGTTCTTGGCCATGCCCTTGACCATGTTGCGCGCGAACTGGAAGTAGGCGTCGCCCTGGGGGTGCTTGCAAGGCAGGTCGCGCACGCGCGGCAGCGGACGCTTGTCGGCCACTTCCAGCGCAAAGGCCTTGGCCTCGTCCAGCAGGGACTCGGGCGAAGCGGCCATCTTGTCGAACAGCTTCTGGCCGGGGATGGAGGCCAGCAGCTCGCTCTTGACGGGTTCGCCGCTGACGATCATGTTCAGCGCGGTCTCCACGCCCAGCACGCGCGGCAGGCGCTGCGTGCCGCCTGCACCGGGCAGCAGGCCCAGCTTGACTTCAGGCAGGGCCACCAGGGTGCCGGGAGCGGCCACGCGGTAGTTGCAGCCCAGCGCCAGCTCCAGCCCGCCGCCCATGCAGACGGTGTGGATGGCGGCCACCACGGGCTTGCTGCCCTGGTCCAGCGAGTTGATCAGCGAGACCAGGTGCGGCTCGCGATACGCCTCTTCCTTGCCGAACTCGTTGATGTCAGCGCCGCCCGAAAAAGCCTTGCCGGCGCCCGTGATGACGATGGCCTTGACGGCCGGGTCGGCGTACGCCTTGTCCAGCCCCTCGACGATGCCCCGCCGCGTGGATAGCCCCAGGCCGTTGACCGGCGGATTGTTCAAGGTGATGACGGCGATGGCACCGTCCACTTTGTATTCAGCAGTCATGCTGTTGTCCCCTATGCGATAGAAAAAGAACGATCGTGCGATTTTGATTGTAGGGAGTTCTTCCGCCTTTGCCATCCACCCTTGTCTCGGGCGGGACAAATTGTGTCGAGACGCCGAATAGGCACCTGTTCACCACGGTCTGACTCACTTCAGAAATTCCGTGTGCAGGCCTAGGCCGCCACGGCCAGCGGAGGTACGTCAAGCTTGATTTGCTGCCCCTCCAACATGGCATACCCTATTGACAGATAGTGGTTGCACAACTCCGGTTCGCCAACCAGAGACTGCTCCGCGTCTTCTGGCCGAAACAGCAACAGATGGCGCACATACAGCAGGTCGGCCTCGGACTCGATGGCGAAACGGATGAAATCCGGAAACTCGTGGATATTGTTGCGCTTCAGTGTCCAGGACAATCCAAGCCGTGGCCGGCGAAGCAGATCAGATCCGCGGCGCAGCGTTTGGTAATAGTCGAGATTTTTCTTGAATGTAGGCAAATCGGCGCCTGTGCGATTGGCGGCAAAAACCTCGTCCGTGATCCCGTCTATGGAAAAGGTGAGCGTATCCACCAAGCGAATCTTTCGTTCGTCAAACCGCTGCTTCACAAATGTCCCATTGGTTACGCAGGTGACCAGCACGTTGTATGCCTCGCACAACTCGAACAAACGATTCCACAGGGGCATGGACACCATGCTCGGCTCGCCGCGGCCCACCAGGTTGATCAACGTCAGATAGGGGAAAACTTCATGCGCCAGAGACTCCAGCACATCTTGCGAAAAAGCCGGGCGCCGATTGTTCATGCGGTGCTCATTCTCAACTCCATGGCTGCTGCAATGCGAGCAGTGAAGATTGCATGCGGCAGTCAGTTCGAGACTCAGGGACTCTGGCAGATGCGGCACCTGTGCCAGCTGGCGAGACTCACTGTTCACCACCTGGGCGCGAACCCATTCCTTCAACCCCAGCAGATAGGCCTGCCTTGACAGTTCGTCTCCATCCTCAGGAACAAGTGCAGCGGAAACCACATCGAATTCTCCGTGCCCCTGAACAAAGGCTTCCAGCCGCAACTTTACCCAGCCCGCCTCACGCGCTTCATCGGGAATCAATACGCGTATTCGCTCCACCTGGTGGACGTTTTGCAATCGAAAGCAAATGGCACGCTCTTCGCTGTAACGTCCCAGGATGCCGGTTGAAAAATACAGCTTGCTGAAATCATATCGATTGACGGGAGCCTTTTTTATGCGTAACGCCAATTCTATGTATAAATCCTCTTTTTTGACACGGAACAATCCTAGATTCTTCAGCTGAGGTTGGATTCTATTCATTTTTATTTCTCTCCCCCTGCTCCTTTATGAAGTCCCAGGCAATCGGTTGATATTCAACCTTCTTGGCTAGCGAAGCTTGTGTTCTTTCCCCTCCAAAGTTCGCCCAGATATTTCTCTGTTCGGCATATCTGATTTCACGAAACCAGCATTTCTTGCATTGCTCCCATTCTTTTTCCGTATTGAGCGTGCCGCGCACCGACTGCATGCGCTCGTTGTTCCATAGCGAAGAAAAATTGACATCCTTCTTCAGATGGCCCACATTTTCAGCGTACATGTTCGCACAAGTCACGACCTCTCCATCGGCCATGATGACCGCTGTCCGGTGTATGAATATGCATTCAGCCGGTTCCGCGGTTGATCTATCCACTGCAACCGCCTTGGCTTCATCGTGCAGCCTTTTCAAGTCTTCAATTGAAAGCATGATGTCGATTTTTTAAAGTTGAACTGATAGACATGGGGATGTCATTTCAGAAAATCCATCATAAGCCATCAATTGAAGACCCGGCGCAAGGCGATTTTCTTAAACCTCCAGCCACTCCTTGCGCACCTTCTGATCGGCGCGCAGCCCGTCGGGCGTGCCGTCGAAGACGATGCGCCCATGGCCCATGACCAGGGCGCGGTCCGAGATGCTCATGGCAATGGTGAGCTTTTGCTCGATCAGCAGCACGGACACGCCGCGCTGCTTGATCTTTTGCAGGTACTCGCCCACCAGCTCGACGATCTTGGGTGCCAGGCCCTCGGTGGGCTCGTCGATGATGATCAGGTCGGGGTCGCCCATCAGCGTGCGGCACAGGGTCAGCATCTGCTGCTCGCCGCCCGACATCACGCCGGCCTCGGTGTGCTGACGCTCCTTCAGGCGCGGGAACATGGCATACATGTCGTCGAAGCCCCAGCGGCTGTCCCGACCCTTGCCCTTCTGTCCCAGCAGCAGGTTCTGGTGCACGGTGAGGTTGGGGAAAACGTCGCGGCTCTCGGGCACGTAGCCCACGCCCAGGTGGGCGATCTCGTAGGCCTTGCGGCCGGTCAGGCTCTGGCCCTTCCAGTCCAGCGAGCCCTCCCAGTGCACCAGGCCCATGATGGCCTTGGCCGTGGTGGAGCGGCCCGAGCCGTTGCGCCCCAGCAGCGCGACGATTTCGCCGGGCTGCACCGAGAAATCCACGCCATGCAGCACATGGCTTTTGCCGTAGTAGGCATGCAGGTTGTTGATGTTCAGCATCCGCGCTTCCTCAATGTGCACCAGCTTGTTGATCCGCCACGGACGAGCCCAGATAGGCCTCCTGCACGCGCGGATTGGCACGCACGGCCTCGGGCGTGTCGTAGGCGATGACTTCGCCGTAGACCACGACGGCGATCTTGTCGGCCAGGCCGAAGACCACGCCCATGTCGTGCTCCACGGTCAGCAGGGTCTTGCCTTCGGTGACCTTCTTGATCAGCTGGATGAAGTGGGCCGTTTCGCTGTTGCTCATGCCGGCCGTGGGTTCGTCCAGCAGGATGACGCCGGCGCCGCCGCCGATGGTGATGCCGATCTCCAGCGCACGCTGCTCGGCATAGGTCAGGTTGACCGCCAGCGTGTCGCGCTTTCTGTGCAGGCCGATCATCTCCATCAGTTCATCGGCGCGGGCATTGGCGTCGCGCAGCTTCGACAGGAAGCGCCAGCAGCTGTAGCGGTAGCCCAGGCTCCACAGCACGCTGCAGCGCAGGTTCTCGAACACGCTGAGCTTGGGAAAGATGTTGGTGATCTGAAAGCTGCGCGACAGCCCCATGCGGTTGATTTCATAGGGCTTCTTGCCGTCGATGCGCTGGCCGTTGAGCAGCACCTGGCCGCTGGTGGGCTCGAAGCGGCCACTGATCAGGTTGAACAGCGTGCTCTTGCCCGCGCCGTTGGGGCCGATGATGGCCACGCGCTCGCCGGGCTTCACGGCCAGCTGGGCGCCACGGATGATCTCGGCCTTGCCGAAGCGCTTGTACAGGTCGCGCAGCTCCAGCGCATAGGTGGCCTCGCCAGCCGCGGCGGCGGCCGCGGTGCCCGGACGTTCGATTGCAATGCTGGACATGGTTCAGCCCTCCCCGCGCTTGATGGCTTCTTCGATTTCTTCCTGGATGCGCTCCCAGCGGCGCAGGCACCAGCGCCTGGCCACTTCCAGCAGGCCCAGGCCCACCACGAAGATGGCAACGGCCACGGTCCAGGTCGATGCCGAGCTGGTATCGAGCTGCACGCCCATGAACGAGACCTGGGGACCCAGGGCCGCATTGAGCTGCAGGTGGTAGATCATCTCGACGATGGCCGCGCCGCCCACGATCATGACCAGGGCGCTGGCCGCGATGGTCAGGTAGGGCTGGGCCAGCCGGCGCCACTTGCCGAAGCGCGCCACGCGCAGGTTCATCATGATCAGGCTGGCAACGCCGCCCGGTGCGTACATCACCATCAGCAGGAACACCAGGCCCAGGTACAGCAGCCAGGCCTTGGTCAGCTCCGACAGCAGCACCGAGGCCAGCACCAGCAGCACGGCGCCGATGATGGGCCCGAAGAAGAAGGTGGCGCCGCCCAGGAAGGTGAACAGCAGGTACGAGCCCGAGCGCATGACGCTCACGCTGTCCATGGCCGTGATGATCTCGAAGTTGATGGCTGCAAGCCCCCCGCCCACGCCAGCGAAGAAGCCCGCGATGATGAAGGAGAAGTAGCGCACGCGCTGCGTGTTGTAGCCCACGAACTCCACGCGCTCGGGGTTGTCGCGCACGGCGTTGAGCATGCGGCCCAGAGGCGTGCCCGTGAAGGCGAACATGGCGGCCGTGCAGATGAAGCAGTAGGCAGCGATCAGGTAGTACACCTCCATGCCCGAGCCGAAGGTCAGCCCGAAGAAGGGCTTGCCATAGACGCGGTCGGTGGTGATGCCGCCCTCGCCCCCGAAGAACTCGGGGAACATCAGCGCCATGGACGCCACCAGCTCGCCGATGCCCATGGTGATCATGGCGAAGGTGGTGCCCGACTTCTTGGTGGTCACATAGCCCAGCAGGGCCGCGAAGAACATGCCGCCCAGGCCGCCGATGATGGGAATCAGCACCAGCGGAATGCCCCAGTCGCCGGAGCTGGCCCGGTTCATCGCATGGATGGCGATGAACGAGCCCAGCCCCGTGTAGACCGCATGGCCGAAGCTCAGCATGCCGCCCTGCCCCAGCAGGATGTTGTAGGACAGGCAGATGATGATGAGATAGCCGATCTGGCTGAGCATGGTCAGCGCCAGGCTGCTGGTGAACACCAGCGGCGCGACGATCAGCGCCAGGGCGAAGGCGCCCCAGATCAGGATGCGGCCGATGTTGAGCGGCTGGAAGCTGTAGTGGCGCCCTGCGCCCGCAGCCCCCGAAGCGCCCGGAACGCCTTTTGCGGCAGTGGGTGTCATGGTCGTTTTGGTGATCGAGGACATGGTGTCAATCTCCCCGCGTGCCCAGAAGGCCCTTGGGCCGGAAGATGAGGATCAGCACCAGGAACAGGTAGGGCAGGATGGGCGCGACCTGGGAGATGGTGAGCTTGAGCAGCGGCCAGCCGAAGGTCTGCTCGCCGACCGGGCTGCCCAGCGAGGTCAGCAGGCTGGCCAGCGACCAGTCGATGGCCACGGCAAAGGTCTGCACGACGCCGATCAGCAGCGATGCCACGAAGGCCCCCGCCAGCGAGCCCATGCCGCCGACCACCACCACCACGAAGATGATGGAGCCGACCGACATGGCCATGGCCGGCTCGGTCACATAGGTGTTGCCGCCGATGACGCCGGCCAGCCCCGCCAGCGCGCAGCCGCCGCCGAACACCATCATGAACACGCGCGGCACGTTGTGGCCCAGCGCCTCCACCATCTCGGGGTTCTTGAGCGCGGCCTGGATGACCAGGCCGATGCGCGTGCGCGTCAGCAGCAGCCAGACGGCCACCAGCATCAGCAGCGCCAGCAGCATCACGAAGGAGCGCGAGCGCGGGAACTGCGTGCCGTACAGCGTGAACAGCGGGCCCTGCAGCGCGGGCGGCAGGCCGTAGGGCACGGTGCCGCGGCCCCAGACCAGCTGCACCACCTCGAGGATGAGGTAGGACAGGCCGAAGGTCACGAGCAGTTCGGGCACATGGCCGTACTTGTGCACGCGGCGCAGGCTGTAGCGCTCGAACATGGCGCCCAGCGCGCCCACCAGCAGGGGCGCGACGAACAGCGCGCCCCAGAAGCCGATGATGCCGCTGAGCGTGTAGCCGAAGTACGCGCCCAGCATGTAGAAGCTGGTGTGGGCGAAGTTGAGCACGCCCATCATGCTGAAGATCAGCGTCAGCCCCGAGCTGAGCATGAACAGCAGCAGTCCATAGCTCACGCCGTTGAGCAGCGATATGGTGAAGAACTCAAGCGTCATCGAAAGGCCTTGGTCTCGGTGCGTTGGGGACAGGAAGCGGTGCAGGCCGCTCTCAGGACGGGCGCTTCATCTGGCAGGAGGTGGGCGTGCTGGCCACGTAGGGCTCGTAGTACTTCACCGGGGCGAAGGTGTAGCCCGTGTTCTCTGCGTCATACGGGTTCTTGCCGCCAGCCTTTTCCCAGCGCGTGATGTACAGGCCCTGCTGCAGCTGGTGGTCGCTCTTGCGCATCTCCACTTCGCCGTTGAAGCTCTTGAGCTTCATGCCCTCCAGCGCGGCCGCCACCTTCACGGGGTCGGTGCCGCCGGTCTTGACGAAGGCCGCATCCAGCAACGCGAACACGTGGTAGATCGAGCTTTGCGTGAGGTCGTCGTTCATCTTCTTCTTGAACTCGGCCATCAGCGGCTGGATGGGGCCGCCCATGTTGTAGTGGCCATAGCCCACGGTGTAGACCTTGCCGTCGGAGGCCGCGCCCATGGCCGTGGGCGAGCCCGAGCCGAAGGCGTAGTAGGTGTAGAACTTGACGTTGCTCAGGCCCGCATCGTTGGCGGCCTTGAGCAGCAGCGACAGGTCCGATCCCCAGTTGCCCGTGATCACCGTGTCGGCGCCCGATTGCTTGATCTTGGCGATGTAGGGAGCGAAGTCGCGCACCTGGGCCAGGGGCGCGAAGTCGTCGCCCACCACCTGCACGTCGGGCCGCTTGGCCTTGAGCATTTCCTTGGCGTACTTGGAGACCTGCTGGCCGTGCGAGTAGTTCTGGTTGATCAGGTAGACCTTCTTGACCTCGGGCACGTCCTTCATATAGGTCGTCAGCGCTTCCATCTTCATGGAGGTGTCCGCATCCAGGCGGAAGTGCCAGTAGCTGCACTTGCTGTTGGTCAGGTCCGGGTCCACGGCCGCGTAGTTGAGGTAGACGACTTCCTTGCCCTTGTTGCGCGCGTTGTGCTTTTCCAGCGCATCCATGATGGCCAGGGCCGGGCCCGAGCCGTTGCCCTGCACCACATAGCGTGCGCCCTGGTCCATGGCCGAACGCAGCACGGCCGTGGTCTCCTGCGGGCTGAGCTTGTTGTCCAGCGGGATGATCTCGAACTTCACGCCCGAGGCATTTTTCCTGTTGAACTCCTCGGCCATCAGCTGGAAGGTCTTGAGCTGGTTCGTGCCCACGGCGGCCATCAGACCCGACAGAGGATCGATCCAGCCGATCTTCACCGTCTCGCCCTTTTGCGCCCAGGCGCCCGATGCACAGGCCAGCATGGCCGAGGCGGCCACCGAATGCACGATCCACTTCATTTTTCTGTCTCCTTTTTCCGGTTGATTCGGATATCTGTATTGGCGCCAGACTAACGCCTGAATGACAATTTCCCTCTGGGGAATGCCTTAGAAACTATCGCGCATGCGACTTGACTGCGACTCTGGACACATTGGCGACAGATCGCCATCGATCAGGCCAGAAAACCGTGTTTTGCCTGATTTCAGGCAAAAAAAGGGGCGCCTCGCGCCCCTTTGCGAAGTCATGCGTTCTCCCGTATATCAATGAGCCATGGCGATCAGCCAGAAACTGGCTTGTCGCAACGAGGAGGCACCGAGGAAGGGCCGCCCCGCACCGAGGGTGCCGTCCCCCTCCCGCGAAGCGAGAGAGGGGGAAGCGGCGCAGCCGCTCAGGGGGAGGCTTTTCATTTCAGGAAGGCCGTTTCATCTCGCATGAAGTCGGCGTGCTGGCCACATAGGGCTCGTAGTACTTCACGGGGACGAAGGTGTAGCCGGTGTTCTCCGAATCCATCGGGTACTTGCCGCCGGCCTTTTCCCAGCGCGCGATGAACAGGCCCTGCTGCAGCTGGTGGTCGCTCTTGCGCATCTCCACTTCGCCGTTGAGGCTGTTGAACTTCATGCCTTCCATGGTGGCCGCCACCTTGGCCGGGTCCGTGGTCTTGGCGCGCAGGAAGGCCTGGTCCAGCATGGTCAGGCCCGAGTACAGCGAGCCCGTGTACATGTCGTCGTTGAACTTGGCCTTGTAGCCCTTGGTGATGCGGTCCAGCGGGCCGGGCAGGTTCATGTGGCCGTAGCCCACCATGTAGACCTTGTCGGCGGCGGCCGCGCCCATGGCCGTGGGCGCGCCGGTGGCAATGGCGTAGTACGTGTAGAACTTGACGTTGTTCAGGCCTGCATCGCTGGCGGCCTTGATCAGCAGCGCCAGGTCCGAGCCCCAGTTGCCCGTGATCACCGAGTCGGCACCCGACTGCTTGATCTTGGCGATGTAGGGAGCGAAGTCGCGCACCTGGGCCAGCGGCGAGAAGTCGTCGCCCACGATCTCCACATCGGGGCGCTTGCGCTTGAGCATCTCCTTGGCGTATTTGGAGACCTGCTGGCCGTGCGAGTAGTTCTGGTTGATCAGGTAGACCTTCTTGACCTCGGGCACGTCCTTCATGTAGGTGGTCAAGGCCTCCATCTTCATGGAGGTGTCCGCATCCAGGCGGAAGTGCCAGTAGCTGCACTTGCTGTTGGTGAGGTCCGGGTCCACGGCCGCGTAGTTGAGGTAGACGACTTCCTTGCCCTTGTTGCGCGCGTTGTGCTTTTCCAGCGCATCCATGATGGCCAGGGCCGGGCCCGAGCCGTTGCCCTGGAAGACGTAGCGCACGCCCTGGTCCATGGCCGAGCGCAGGGCCGCCGTGGTTTCCTGCGGGCTGAGCTTGTTGTCGATGCCGATGATCTCGAACTTCACGCCCGAGGCCGTGCCCTTGTTGAGCTCCTCGGCGATGTACTGCAGGCTCTTGAGCTGGTTGGACCCCAGCGCGGCCATGAGGCCGGACAGCGGGTCGATCCACGCAACCTTCACCGTCTCGCCCTTCTGGGCCATGGCGCCCGTGGCGCAAGCCAGGGCCAGGGATGCCGTCAATGCCTTGATCGCAAACTTCATGAAGCGTCTCCTCTTGTGGTGGTTTCTGGGCGAGGCCCAGGGTAATGGCCCCTGTGCCCTGCCCTGATCGGTGATTGCCCCTAGCGGCTATCGCCGACGAGACTCGGACCGGCCGCCCCGGCCAGGACATGCCCCCGCATGCCCTGGCCCGGTGGCCGCCCGCAACGGCTCAAAGCCCCGGCAGCCGGTAGCCGGCCAGCTGCTCGCGCAGCCGGGTCTTGAGCATTTTTCCGGTGGCGCCCAGCGGAATGGCATCGACGAAGACCACGTCGTCGGGGATCTGCCACTTGGCGGTCTTGCCCTCGTAGAACTTGAGCAGTTCCTCGCGCGTGACCTCGGCGCCGGGCTTCTTCGCCACGGCGACGATGGGGCGCTCGTCCCACTTGGGATGCGGCATGCCGATGCAGGCGGCCATGGCCACGGCCGGATGGGCCATGGCGATGTTCTCGATGTCGATGGAGCTGATCCACTCGCCGCCGGACTTGATCACGTCCTTGCTGCGGTCGGTGATCTGCATGAAGCCGTCCGGGTCGATGGTGGCCACGTCGCCCGTGGGGAACCAGCCGCGGCCCTGCGCATCCTTGACCAGCGGGCTCTCGCCCTTGAAGTAGCTGTCCACGATCCAGGGGCCGCGCACCAGCAGGTCGCCGTAGCTCTTGCCGTCCCAGGGCTGGTCGGTGCCGTCGCTGTCGACGATGCGCATGTCCACGCCGTAGATGGCGCGGCCCTGCTTTTGCAGGATCTTCATCTGCTCGTCCTTGGGCAGCTGCAGCTGCTTGTTCTTGAGCGTGCACAGCGTGCCCAGCGGGCTCATCTCGGTCATTCCCCAGGCATGCAGCACCTCCACGCCGAACTCGTCCTGGAAGGCCGTGATCATGGCCGGCGGGCAGGCGGAGCCGCCGATCACCGTGCGCTTGAGCGTGGAAAACCGCAGGCCGCCCGGCCTGATGTGGCCCAGCAGCATCTGCCAGACCGTGGGCACGCCGGCCGCGTAGGTGACGCCTTCGGCCTCGATCAGCTCGTACAGCGACTTGCCGTCCAGCGCCGGGCCGGGGAACACCAGCTTGCAGCCCGTGAGCGCGGCCGAGTAGGGAATGCCCCAGGCGTTGACGTGGAACATGGGCACGACGGGCAGCACAGAGTCGCGCGCCGATATGCACATCACATCGGGCAGCGCGGCCGCGTAGGCGTGCAGCGTGGTGGAGCGGTGGCTGTACAGCACGGCCTTCGGGTTGCCCGTGGTGCCGCTGGTGTAGCACATGCTGGAGGCCGTGTTCTCGTCGAATTCGGGCCACTGGTACTGGTCGGGCTGGCCGCCAATCCAGTCCTCGTAGCTGACCAGGCCCGGAATGCCGCTGTCGGCGGGCAGGCGGTCCGCATCGCACAGCGCCACCCACTGGCGCACCGTGGGGCACTTGGCATGCACGGCCTGGATGATGGGCAGGAAGGTCAGGTCAAAGCACATGACGCGGTCTTCCGCGTGGTTGATGATCCACGCCACCTGGTCGGGATGCAGGCGTGGATTGACCGTGTGCAGCACGCGGCCCGAGCCGCTGACGCCGAAGTACATCTCCATGTGGCGGTAGCCGTTCCAGGCCAGCGAGGCCACGCGGTCGCCGGGCTGCAGGCCCAGGCCGTCCAGCGTGTTCGCCAGCTGGCGCGAGCGCCGTGCCAGGTCGCGGTACGTATAGCGATGGATATCGCCCTCCACCCTGCGCGAGACGATCTCCGCATCGCCATGGTGGCGGTCGGCGAAGTCGATCAGCGACGAGATCAACAGTGGTTGGCTTTGCATCAGACCCAGCATCTATAGGCTCCTAAGGTGATTGAACTTCGTGAACGTCGTGAACTGCGGACCGCGGATTCGCGCAAGGCCAAGGCCATGGTGCGCGATGCCGCTGCCCGCATGGAGGGTGGCTCAGGCCGGCGCCCTGGGTCCGATCCCGGCAGGGACAGGCGCATCGTTTTTCCGGCATGGTTGACGCATTGTCTTGTCGCAACTCGGCAGCGTCTTCGCATGCTCGTATGGGATATACCCTAGGACGATGCTGGAGGCATGCGCCGCGTCATGCCACAGCGTGTTCGTGGACGGCGTCTTGTCGTTGCCGAAGATCCAGTATCCGGTCTGAGATGGCGAATCCACTGTCACGCGAATGCTTGAACCGGCGCGGAACACATGCGCGAATTTCTGTATTTCCACCCGCATCAACTGGGGCTGACCGGCAACCAGTGGCACATCCTTGTCCCGTGTGTAGGCCCCCCAGGGACGCAGCGCCGTGGATCGACTCTCATCGAGCGCACGCTTGGAGGCACGCAGCCAGCCGCGCTGCACGAACATCTCCTGCCCGTCCGGCCGCACCTCGGACACGGTGACCTGGATGTCGGTATTGGCGGCCGTGGCGCTGAGCCACAGGTCGGCCGAGCCTTCGCCATAGAAGCTCAGGTCCTGCGGCAGGGCCGCCGTGGTGAAGACCAGCTGGCCATCCTTTTCCGACGCGGGCACGGCGGGCCAGCCTTCGGCCGCCGGGTTGTTCACCTGCGGGCTCAGGGCCGGATAGCGGTAGCTGGACGAAGCCGCCCCGGAGGCGGGTGCGCTGTCGCCCAGCGCCTGGCCCGGCTGCATCCACAGGCGCAGGGGCTTGACCTGGACAGGCAGCCGGTCAAACCGTGCCTCGCCCGTGGGCATGAGCTTGGCGCCGCCATTGAGGGCCTTGGCGTCCGTGGTCTGCATCTCCTGCAGCAGGCGCACGCGCGGCTCCTTGTCGAAGCCGTTGTCCTCGCCCTTGACGAAGCGCGCCAGGAAGCGCTTCAGCGTCTGGTCGATATGGTCCGAGGTGATGTTCGTGTGGTGGTCGCCGTTGGAGCTGACCAGCCACATCCTGTCGGGCGCAATGGTGTCCTCGTAGTAGCCCGAGCGCGGGCCGATCTGCTCGTCCTGCCAGGACTGCGTGCCCAGCGTGGGGATATTGATCTTGCCGCTTTGCAGCATGGCGCTGCGCTCCAGGTACAGGCCATCGGCATAGGGGTTGTCCAGCCACTTGATCAGGTCCAGCTCGGGCCGCTTGATCTTTTCGATGTTGTCGGCCACGGTCTTGGCGCATTCCGTGTCGCCACCGTTCTTCACCGCCAGGTCGGCGGCCGTGCGCCAGATGCGCGGGAAGCCGTTCCACCACTGTGCCGGAAAGCCGATGTTGGCAATGCCGCCCGGATAGCCCACGTCCCGGTAGGGATCGCCCACATTCTTGCTGGGCGTGATCGCCAGCAGCCCCTTGGGCCGGTGCGCCGCCACCCACAGCTGGTTGTAGCCCGAATACGAGTAGCCGATCATGCCGATGCGGCCATTGGACCAGGCCTGCCGCCCGGCCCATTCGATGGCAAAGGCACCGGCCGCACCCACGCTGGCGTCAAACACCTTGTCATCCCCCGTGGAGCAGCCCGTGCCCGGCACGTTCAGCCCCATGACCGCATAGCCTTCCTTGGTCCAGGGACTGCTGATGTTGGGGTAAGAGCCCGAGATATAGCCGTCGTACTCGACCAGCAGCGGGAACGGGCCCTGCCCCTCGGGCAGCAGCAGCGAGTAGCGCATCCTGCTGCCGTCCGGCAGCGTGATGTAGCCCGATTGCTGGCCCGGCCCCATGGGCGCGGGCATGCCCGACGATCCCCCTCCGCAGGCGGCCAGGCCCACGGCGGCGGCCGCAATGGCTCCCGCCAGCGGCCAGCGCCAGGCATGTGTGAAAACGGTCTTGACTGTCATGGGTACTTGTCTCCTTCGTTGTTGTTGGCTATCTCTCGGGGCTTGCCGCGGCGAGCCCCTGCTCGCTCATCTACTCGCTCATCGGCCCGTCCATCAGTTCTCTCACTGCAGCCGGATGCTGGTCGCGCCCGGCTCGGCATCAAAGATCAGGCTGGACGGCCAGGGCTTCCATGTCTGGCCCAGGGCCGCGTTCTGCGGACTGCCGGTCTGCATGAAGGCCTTGAGGCTGGCCATCATGGCGTTCGACAGCGCCAGCCGGCCCGGGGCATTGGCCGTGCTGTTGGTCACGCGGGAGAACACGGATGGCCCGAAGTTGCCGAAGAGAAAGGGCAGATCGAACGCATGGGCCGCGCCGTAGACCGTGTTCCAGGGGGCGGGCTGGCGCGCCCAGTCGAAGCGGTAGCTCCAGACCTCGGCCTGGCGCGTGCGCAGCGTGTTGAGCAACTGGTCGCGGCTGGGATCGGCGAACAGATGGGTCAGCTGCGCCATGCGGGCGTTGTAGCCCGTGACCGGCGTATCGACGGGCAGGTAGGCGGCATCGATGATTTCGGCCAGGCCCGGCGCGTTGGGCGACTGCGCATCGAAGGACTGCATCATGCGAAAGCGCGCCGCATCATCGATCCTGAAGCCCGGCTTGCCGCCCAGCGCCGCCAGCAGGGGCGCGAACAGCTTGCCCTCCTCGGCCGTGTAGCCGGCCATCACGGGCATGCGGTTGTATTGGCCCGCAGCCAGCGCGGCCATGGGATCGGTGGGCAGCAGCAGGCCGTCGGGAATCGGTCCCGCGCCCGTCAGGCCCTTGGCCACCAGGGTCTGCAGCAGCACGCGCGCATCCTTGCCGCGCAGGTAGGCCGCAATCTGCGCCGGTGTCCAGCCGGCAGCCACCGTGGCCGCAGCCGCCACATCGGCAGCCAGCCCATCGGCCACCATCAGATGGGCCAGCAGCAGCGCGGACTGGGTGGCGTAGGCCGAAGCCGGCTTGAGCGTGGCCAGCACGCCGGCCGGCAGATTGGATGGAAGCGACAGCCCGCCGCTGATGGGCACCAGCCTGTGGAACAGGCCGCGCGCCGACTCGGCCGCCAGCAGCGCCAGCACATTGGTGGCACCTGCCGACTGGCCCATGAGCGTGACATTGCCCGGATCGCCGCCAAAGCCCGCGATATTGCGTTGAACAAAGCGCAGCGCCTGCAGGTTGTCCAGCAGCGCGAAGTTGCCCGTGGCCGGCGCGCCGGCCTGCATCTGCGGCATGTGCATGTAGCCCAGGATGTCCAGCCGGTAGTTGGCCGTCACCACCACGGCATTGGCGGCGCGTGCCAGGGCCGCGCCGTCATACAGCGGATCGGCCGTATAGCCCGAGATGGCGCTGCCGCCGTGGATGAACACCAGCACCGGCAGCTTCTCGGCGCCGCTGGCCGGGCGCCAGATGTTGAGCGTCAGGCAGTCCTCGCTGCCCACGGGCTGGCCCAGGGTGGAGGCGATGGTGTCGTCGAAGCGGTTGTTGGCTCCCGGGCCGTACATGCGCCCGATCTGCAGGCAGGCATTGCCGAACTGGCGCGCCTCGCGCACGCCCTCCCAGGCCTTGGGTTCGGCCGGCGGCTGCCAGCGCAGCGCGCCCACGGGGGCCTGGGCAAAGGGCACGCCCTTCCAGTAATAGGTGCCCGTGGCGGCGCCATCGTCCACGCCGCGCAAGGGGCCGTAGGCCGTCTCGCGCAGTTCGGGACCTCCGCCGCCCGAGCCGCCGCAGGCCGCGAGCCACAAAGCCATTGAACCCACGGCCAGGCGTATGCCGCCAGCCATCCACCGCTGTCCTGTGCGCATGCTTGTCTCCTGAATGGTTTTTGGGGTTTCCCGTATGGGCCGCGCCGGGCCCATGGGTCACACTGCGCAGTCGTTCGCCGCGCTGCAAAAATTCTAGGAACAGCGCGGCAAAACGCCGCTATCGCAACCACGCCAAAACAGTGACTTCAGAACGCAAACAGCGCCCCGAATGGCCCAGGAAAACCCGGTCATGACAACGCAGCGCAGCAGCTCCGCCGCCTGGGTGCGCGGCATCCTGGACATGATGGCCACCGAAGGGCTGGCCCCGCAAAGCCTGTGCGCCGCAGCCGATATCGACCTTGCCGCACTGCAGCATTCGCAGACCCGTACCGATGTGGACCGAGTGAGCCGGCTCTGGGAGCTGGCCGTGGCCCAGTCCGCCAATCCCACGCTGGGGCTGGACCGGCAACTGGCCGCGCGCCACGGCAACATCGATCTGGTCGGCTACTCGCTGGCTTCGGGCCCGCACCTGCTGGCCGGCTTCCGCGACCTGGAACGCCACATGGCCGTGATCTCGGATGCAACGTCCTTCACGCTGGAGCGCGATGCGCGCGGCTACTGGCTGTCCATACATCACATCGGCGCCACACGGCCCGTGCCGCGCCAGCGCGTGGAGTTCGCCGTGCTCACGCTGCTGGTGCTGTGCAACTGGCTGACGCGGCGCGATGTCCGGCCGCTGGCCGTGGAATTCATGGCCGAGGCGCCCGCCCCCTCGCACGAGGCCGCCTACCGCGCGGCCTTCGGCCTGCTGCCGCGCTTCGGCGAGGACGCGAACCGCTTCCTGCTGTCCGAGGCCGACCTGCTCGCCCCCATTCCCACGCACAACCCCGAACTGCTGGCACTGCACGAAAAGCTGGTCGAAACCGAACTCGACCACCTGGGCCAAGCCGGCGTGGGCGCGCGCGTGCGCCACGAGATCGCGCGCCTGCTGCCCCAGGGCGAGCCGCGCCGCGAAGACGTGGCCAGCCTGCTGGGCCTGACCGACCGCACCTTGCAGCGCCGCCTGCAGGCCGAAGACACCAGCTACCAGCAACTGCTGGACGAAACCCGGCGCGAGCTGGCCCTGCAGTACCTGGGCGAGCCGCGCCGCAGCCTGGCCGAGGTGGCCGACCTGCTGGGCTTTGTGGACCAGAGCAACCTCTTTCGCGCCTGCCGCCGCTGGTTCGGCATGCCGCCGGGCCAGTACCGGCAGCAACTGCGTGCGTGAATGCATGCGGTGAATGCGCGCATGAACCTTGCGCCCCACGGGGCATAGGCGCTGGGGGACAATTCCCGCATGAACCTGCATGCTGCCGCCGAAGGCCAGGCTCCGGCGACCTCCCCACGCCCTCCCATCTCCTGGCAAGACGGCTTCGCCGCCCTGGGCCCGGACTTCTTCACCCATCTGCGCCCCACGCCGCTGCCCGAGCCGCACTGGATTGCCACCAGCACCGGCATCGCCGAGCTGCTGGGCCTGGACCCGCAGTGGCTGGCCTCCGATGAGGCCCTGCAGGCGCTCACCGGCAATGCCGTGCTGCCCGGCAGCCATCCGCTGGCCAGCGTCTACAGCGGCCACCAGTTCGGCGTCTGGGCCGGCCAGCTTGGCGACGGCCGTGCCATCTTGCTGGGTGAGACCGCCTCGGGCCAGGAAATCCAGCTCAAGGGCGCGGGCCGCACGCCCTACTCGCGCATGGGCGACGGGCGCGCCGTGCTGCGCTCGTCCATCCGCGAGTTCCTGTGCAGCGAGGCCATGCACGCCCTGGGCATTCCCACCACGCGCGCGCTGAGCCTCACCGGATCGCCCGCCCCCATTCGCCGCGAAGAGATCGAGACCGCTGCCGTGGTGGCACGCGTGGCGCCCAGCTTCATACGCTTCGGCCACTTCGAGCACTTTGCGGCGCGCGACCAGATAGCGCCTTTGCGCCAGCTGGCCGACTACGTGATCGACCGCTACTACCCCGAATGCCGCACGGCCGAGGCACTGGCCGGCAACGCCTACGCCAACTTCCTGCAGGCCGTGAGCGAGCGCACGGCGCGGCTGCTGGCGCACTGGCAGGCCGTGGGCTTTTGCCATGGCGTGATGAACACCGACAACATGAGCATCCTGGGCCTGACCATCGACTACGGGCCCTTCCAGTTCCTCGATGCCTTCAACCCCGGCCACATCTGCAACCACAGCGACACCCAGGGCCGCTACGCCTTCAACCGCCAGCCCCAGGTGGCCTACTGGAACCTGTACTGCCTGGGCCAGGCCCTGCTGCCGCTGATCGGCGAAGAGGAACTGACCATTGCAGCGCTGGAGTCATATAAGCAGGTGTTTCCGCAGGCCTATGGCGCCCTCATGCTACGCAAGCTGGGCCTGCCAGAAGATGCGCCAGGCACGCCCCCCGCCGAGGGGCGCTTTGCCGCCGTGGTGAACCCGCTGCTGCAGCTCATGGCCGACAACGCGGTGGACTACACCATCTTCTTCAGCCGCCTGACCGATGCGGTGGCTGGGGGTGCCGGTGCCGGCACGGACCTCGACCTCGAGCCCGTGCGCGACCTGGTGCTGGACCGCGAGGCCTTCGACCGCTGGGCAGCCCTGTACGCACGGCACCTGGCAGGCACGGATGCCGCGGCGGCCGCCGCTTTGATGCAAGAATCGAATCCGCGCTTCGTGCTGCGCAACCACCTGGGCGAGATGACCATCCGCGCCGCAAAGGCCGGTGACTTCGCTCCTGTGCGCCAATTGCTGGCTGTGCTGCAGACTCCGTTCGACCCCCACGCCGAGCATGCCGAATGGGCAGGCTTCCCGCCCGACTGGGCTTCCTCCATCGAGATCAGCTGTTCATCATGAGCTTTCCCATCCACAAGACCGAACAGGAATGGCAGGCCGAGCTGCAGGCCAAGGGCGCCGAACCTGCCGCCTTCCAGGTGACACGCCATGCAGCCACCGAGCGCCCGTTCACCGGCCGCTATGAGCAGTTCTGGGCCGATGGCAGCTACCACTGCATCTGCTGCGGCAGCAAGCTGTTCGACTCCGACACCAAGTTCGACGCCGGCTGCGGCTGGCCCAGCTTCGACCGCGCCATCCCCGGCGCCATCACCGAAATCGTGGACCGCAGCCACGGCATGGTGCGCACCGAAACCGTCTGCAGCCAGTGCGGCGCCCACCTGGGGCATGTATTCCCCGACGGCCCCTCCGACACAGGACTGCGCTACTGCATGAATTCCGCATCGCTGGAATTCGAGCCGCCCAAGGCCTAGGCTCCAGGCCCGCAAAAACCCCAGGCCACGCGGCCCTGCACCGATGCCGGGCCGCGCCGGCTGCGCCACAATGCGCCTGCCAAGCTCAGGCCCCATGCCTGACTCCAAGCCCATCGAAACCTTCCAATGAAGTTACTGATCGACTTTTTCCCCATCATCCTGTTCTTCGTCGCCTTCAAGGTCTGGGGCATCTACACGGCAACGGCCGTGGCCATCGTCGCCACCATTGCCCAGATCGCCTATCTGCGCGTGCGCCACGGCAAGGTCGAGCCCATGCAATGGGTGAGCCTGGGCGTGATCGTGCTGTTCGGCGGCGCCACCTTGCTGGCCCACAACGACACCTTCATCAAGTGGAAGCCCACCGTGCTGTACTGGCTCATGGGCAGCGCCCTGTTGATAGGCCAGCTGGTGTTCCGCAAGAACCTGCTGCGCTCGGTCATGGGCGCGCAGCTGCAACTGCCCGACGACGCATGGCGCACCCTGAACTGGAGCTGGGCGGCGTTCTTCGCGGTCATGGGCGCGCTCAACCTGGTCATCGCCTACCGCTTCGACACCGACACCTGGGTCAACTTCAAGCTGTTCGGCGGCATGGGGCTGATGCTGGTCTTCGTGATCGGCCAGGCCATCTACATGAGCCGCTTCATGCAGGAAGACAAGGGCGAGGCAGCAGCCGCCACGCCCGACGCCCTGCCCCCGTCTGGCGTGCAGCAGGACAAGCAGCCATGAGCGCGCCCGCCCATCCGCTGCCCATCACCGCCGAAGCCATGCAGGCCGTGCTGCGCGAGCGCCTCGCCCCCGATCACCTGGAAGTGATCGACGAGAGCCACCAGCACGCCGGCCATGTGGGCGCCAACGGCACCGGCTTCGGCACGCATTTCCGCGTGCGCATTGCGTCACCTTTGTTTCAAGGCAAGCCACGCGTGGCACGCCATCGCCTTGTGTATGATGCGCTGCAAGAATTCATTGACCAGGGCGCACACGCCATCGCCATCGAGGTTCTTTGAACTTTTACAGGCTCCGACGATTCGGAGCCTGTTGCGTATCCGCGCTATAGAATCAATTTTTCCTTCATATCTGGAATTCGCATGAAAAAACAGCTTCTGACCAGCCTGGTGACTGCCGCCGTGCTGAGCACCGCGGCCCTGTCCGCCTCGGCCCAGAACATCGCCGTCGTCAACGGCAAGGCTGTGCCCAAGGCACGCGCCGAAGCGCTCAAGCAACAGATCGAGCAAAGCGGCCGCCCCGTGACGCCCGAGCTGGAAGGGCAGATCAAGGAAGAAGTCATCGCCCGCGAGATCTTCATGCAGGAAGCCAACAAGCGCAGCCTGGCCAACAGCGAAGCCTACAAGCAGCAGATGGAACTGGCACGCCAGACCATCCTGATCCGCGCGCTGTTCGAGGACTTCCAGAAGAAGAACCCCGTGACCGACGCCGAAGCCAAGGCCGAGTACGACAAGGCCGTCGCTGCCAACAGCGGCAAGGAATACAAGGCCAGCCACATCCTGGTCGAGTCGGAAGACCGCGCCAAGGCCATCATTGCCGAGATCAAGGCCGGCAAGAAGTTTGAAGACATCGCCAAGAAGGAGTCCAAGGACCCCGGATCCGGCGCCCGTGGCGGTGACCTCGATTGGGCCAACCCCGGCAACTACGTGCCCGAGTTCTCCGAAGCCCTGATCAAGCTCGAAAAGGGTGGCATGACCCAGGAGCCGGTCAAGACCCAGTTCGGCTACCACATCATCCGCCTGGACGACGCACGTCAGGCCGAACTGCCCAAGTTCGAGGAAGTCAAGCCCCAGATCGTGCAGCAGCTGCAACAGCAAAAGCTGGCGCAATTCCAGGAATCGCTGCGCGAAAAGGCCAAGATCCAGTAAGATGCGTACGAGTCGGCGGTTTTTGCCGCCGGCCTGACCATCACCAGCCCGCCTTGTGCGGGCTCTTTTTTTGTCCGACGACCCTGTCAAAAACAAAAGCTGCCCTCTGGGGGCAGCTTGCACGCATTGTTGCCTGCGGCCGACACGCTGAGCGTCGGGCCCCAGGCAATCCGGCACTTCAGAACTGATAGGTTGCCGTTACCCTGGCCGTGCGGCCTTCGCCGTATTCAACGGCCGAGGAACGCGACTGCTCGCCCAGGCGCTGGCGCACGCCGGCCACATAGGCCTTGTTGCCGATGTTTTCGAGATTGAGCCTGAGCTTCCATTGCCGGTTGAGTTCATAGCCGACCATGGCGCTGTGCACCCAATAGGCAGAGAGTTTCCCATCGCCTGCCGAGGTGACATTGCGCGTGCCCACGAAGCGCACCCCATAGCCCACCGTCCAGCCTTGGGGCAATGCATAGGTGGTCCACAGGTTCAGCGAATGGCGCGGCGTATTGCCCAGCGCCTGGCCCACACGCGCAGGCTCGTTCAATGACTTGAGGGTCTTGCTGGCCATGAAGGTGTAGTTGGCGAAGACATCCCATTGCGGCGTCACCTTGCCTGCGGCACCGAGCTCCAGCCCGCGCACGCGCTGCTCTCCGGCCAGCAGATAGCTGCCATCGGCCATCTGCTCTCGGGCATTGGTCTTGTCCACCTGGAACAGGGCGCCGGTCAGCGCCAGCTGGCGGTCCAGCACATCCCACTTGGTTCCCAGTTCCAGGCTGGTGTTCTTCTCGGGTGCCAGCGAGGCCGTGGCCGCATCCAGGCCCGAGCCCGTGGAGACCAGGAATTCGGCGGAAGGGTTGAAGGCCGTTCCGTAGGCCAGGTAGATGCGGCCGTTGTCGGCGGGCTTGAAGCTCAGGGCCGTGCGGCCGCTGAGCCGGCCGTCGGAGCTGTCCACCGAGGTGCGCACGCCAGCGGACGTTGTGGCGTTGGAGCGCCCGTTGATCCAGTCATAGCGCAGGCCCAGGTTCAGATCCCAGCGCGGACCCAGCGCAATGGAGTCGGTGGCATACAGCGCGCGGGTGTCCAGGCTGGTTTCGTTCCTTCCGCTGTTTTGCAAGTCCGTCGTGCCCGTCCAGTATCCGGGCGGACGGGCCAGCGGATAGCCGCCGGCCGGGAACTGCCGGTTGATGTTGTAGGAAGAGGTGGTGCGGTCATAGGTCTCGCGCGCGATCTCGAAGCCCGTGATCAGCGTATGCCCCAGCACGCCTGTGTCGAAGCGCTGGGTCAGGTTGGTCTGGTTGATCCACAGGGTGGTGGCCGCATCGCGGCCATAGGCCTGGGGCCCTGCGGGCCGGTAGTAGCCAGGCTGCATGCCCCGGAGATCGACATGCGAGGCAGAGATCACGGTATCGCGGCTCAGCCGCGAGTAGCGCGAGAGGTTCTGCAGCTTGGCGCCCGAGGCGAAGTCATGCTCGATCTTCGCGGTCAGGGCATCCTGGCTGATCTTTTCCCGGTCAAGGTTGCGCCATCCGAAGTAGGCATTGCGCGAGACGCCATCGAGCATCTTGCCGCGAAAGGCCGGCACGCCAAAGTCAGGAAGATTGTCATCGTTCTGGTGGAAGAAGCTGAGAGTCACGCGCGTGGGCGAATTCAATCCCAGAGCCAGCGAGGGCGCCACACCCCAGCGCCGCTTGAAGATGGTGTCGCGCCCGGCCACGTCGCTGTCATGGCCCATGAGGTTCAGGCGCATGGCGGCCTTGCCGCCAGCCAGCACCCGGTTGGTGTCGAGCGTGAGGCGCCGGTAGCTGGCCGTGCCCAGGCCTGCGTCGGCCTCGGTGAAGTCATGGGCCTTGGGCTGCTTGCTGATCATGTTGATGCTGCCGCCCGAGGTGCCTGCCCCGCCAAAGACCGAGTTCGGGCCCTTGATGACTTCGACAGACCCCGTGTTGAAGAGGTCGCTGCGGTTGTTCTGCCCACTGTCGCGCAGCCCGTCGATCTGCAGGTTGGCGTTGGCGCTGAAGCCGCGGATGTTGATGCTGTCGCCCGAGCCCGCACCGCCCTCGCCCGCATTGAAGGTGATGCCCGACACATTGGACAGCGCCTGCTGCAGGCTCAGGGCGTTCTGTTCCTGGAGCACCTGCCCCGGTACCACCGTAATGGTCTGGGGCACGTCCAGCAGCGGCTTGGCGTACTTGACCGAGTCGGATGCCTCGGTGCGCGAGCCGGTGGTGCGCGGTCCCGAAACGGTGACCGGCGCCAGCTGGACCTGGCGATCCTCAGGGGGCACATCCTGCGCGTATGCGGGTGTGACCAGCGCCGCAGTGAAGACCGAATAAAGGCATGACTGGGGGCCGGAGACGAAAGGTCGGGAACGGCAATCTGAAGTGCGCATGGCAAGGGCCTTTGTTGAAAATGGAAATCATTTGCAACAAGACCTTTCCCAAGCAATCAGATCCGTCTGATTCTGGTGTTCAGACCTCGATCTCAGGCGTTTTCGTTTGCGCCGATCAGCGCGCTCCCGCCTCCTGCAGCAGCCGCTCCACCTCATGCTGGCTGCGCTGGCGGGCGTGGGCCAGGGCCGTGACGCCATCCTTGTCGGGCAGGCTGAGGTCCGCCTTCGCCGTGATCAGCTGGCGCACGATGTCTTGGTAGCGCGGGCCACCATCGCCCAGCAAAACGGCTTCGAGCAGGCAGGTCCAGCCCAGCCGGTTCACATGGTCGGCCCGCACACCGGCAGCCAGCAAGGCCTGCACGGTATCGACGTGGCCGCGCTCGCAGGCGGGGATCAGCGCCGTGCCGCCGTAGCGGTTGACGCTTTGCAGGTCGGCACCATAGGACAGTGTCATGCGCAGGATTTCCAGCCGGCCCAGGGCACCGGCCAGCAGATAGGCGCTGTCCTGCAGGTCGTTCTTGAGATTGGGATTGGCCCCGTGGACCAGCAAGGAGCGCGCGACCTCGACATGGTTGCCGCGCACGGCCAGCAGCAGCGGCGTGTTGCCCTGCGGATCACGCACATCCACCGGCGCGCCGCGCTTGAGCCAGTCGCGCACCTGCAGCGCTTCGCCCGCCTGGGCGGCCGCCAGCAGCGCGGGGCCGAATTCGGGGCGGTTCACCACACCCTCCTGCGCCTTGGCCGCGTCGCGGCCCTCGGCGGCTGCGGCAACGGCCTGGGCCTCCTGCGCCTGGACATCCGCCAGTCCTGCCGCAAGGCAGGCCGTCAGAATCGCCGCGTGCCGGCCCTGCGCGCCGGATCGGGAAACAGCATGGTGCATACAAGCCCTCCTGGAAAACACTGTGGTGCGGCAAGCGTACGGCAAGCCCGGGCGATTGCAGGCGAACCCGGGGTGCCGCCCGTCAGTTTCATTCAGGAACTATAGCGGCATCGCCTGATCCCACGCGCTTTCCCTGGGCTCGGCCCGCGCTGGAAAGTCTCCGCGCGCCAGCCGACCTCGAACGAAAGGAGACCCGTTCCCGTGCCTTGCAATCAACGCCGTGCCGCCCGCTGGCTGGCCGCAGCCGCCACCGCCCTCGCCGTCCTCACCACCACCCTGGCCCCGGCCGTCGCCCATGCGCGCGAGTTCGTCAGCGTCAAGGGCACCAGCGTCAATGTGCGGCAGCAGCCCACCACGCGCTCGGCCACGCTGTGGGAACTGGGCAAGGGCTATCCGCTGCAGGTGGTGCAGCGCAAGGGCCAATGGCTGCGCGTCAGGGACAACGAGAGCACGCTGGGCTGGGTGCATGCGCCGCTGACCGGCAAGACCCCGCACATGGTGGTGACCGGGCGCACCGCCAACCTGCGCGCCGGCCCGGGCCAGAACCACCGCGTGGTGGGCAAGCTGGCTGAAATGGAAGTGGTGCGCACGCTCAGGAAACAGGGCTCCTGGGCCCAGGTCCAGCGCGACAACGGCCAAAAGGGCTGGGTGGCGCGCAGCCTGACCTGGGGCTGGTGACCTGGGCTGATTCCCTGGACGTCTGGCTGGACGTTCAGCCGTTGACCACGACCTGCGCGCGCGGCGCATAGCCGTGGTTCAGCGGGCCATGGCCGGCGCCCGTGAACACATCGGCACCGGCCGCAATCGCGCCCAGGATGTAATCGCGCGCCTGGGCCACGGCCGCCTCCAGCGGCAGGCCCAGTGCCAGGTGCGAGGCAATCGCCGAAGACAGCGTGCAGCCCGTGCCGTGCCCGTTGTGCGTGGCAATGCGCTGCGACTGCAGGCGCAGCCGCTGGCCGTTGCCATGGCCCAGCAGGTCCACCACCAGATCGCCCGACAAGTGCCCGCCCTTGAGCAAGGCGGCCGGCGCGCCCAGCGCCAGCAGTTCCTGCACGGCGCCGTCCAGTGCGTCTATGCCCTCAATGGAGTGGCCCAGCAGCAGCGCCGCCTCGTCCAGATTGGGCGTGACCACGGTGGCCAGGGGGAACAGTTCGCGCACCAGCACGGAGGCGGTTTCCGGCGCGATCAGCCGGTCGCCGCTGGTGGCCACCATCACGGGGTCCAGCACCACGTTGCGCAACTGGTGGCGGCGGATGGCATCGGCCACCACCTGCACCACTTCGGGCGTGGCCAGCATGCCGATCTTGACGGCGTCGGCGCCGATGTCCTCGACCACCGCATCGATCTGGCCGCGCAGTATGTCCACGGGAATGCCGTGGATGCCGCTGACGCCCAGCGTGTTCTGCACGGTGATGGCCGTGATGGCCGTCATGCCGTAGCAGCCCAGTGCGCTGCAGGTCTTGAGGTCGGCCTGTATGCCGGCGCCGCCGCCGCTGTCGGAGCCCGCGATGATGAGCACGCGGGCATAGCGCTTGCGCGCGGCGGGAGCCGGTTCGGGGGATGCGGCGGTCGAAGGGGAGTGGTCGGCAGTCATGGGCGAAAATTATCACCCATGCGCATGGTCAATACCGGCAGCTGCGGGATGTGCTGTAATGCCTGCTGACGGACGAAACAGGGGTGTCCCGTCGGTGAAACAGGGCCTGACCCGCCTCACCGATGCGTGACTGAGAAACACCCTGGGGCCCCGGGGCGACCAGCCCCCTGCCGCACAAGCCTGCACCACAGGCACCTTGCCGCGCAGCGCCCCTGCACCCGATCCAGGTCATGCTGGCGTGGGGAGTTTCAATCAATCGGGGTGGTACGCCGCGTTTTGTCCAGCACATGCCCTGTGCGCGGACAGCCGGCCGGCAGTCCCACGGGCATGGGCGCACTTGACCACCAGATGCACATGTCCGTTCTACAAGCTTCTTCCCGCATCGCCATTCTGGGCGGCGGCCTCATGGGCCGGCTGCTGGCATTGGCGCTGGCCCGTCGCGGCCACGGCATTGCCGTATACGACGCCCACGGCCCCGAAGGCGATGGCGCTGCCGCCCGCGTGGCAGCCGCCATGCTCGCGCCCCTGGCCGAATCGGCCATTACCGAGCCCGGCGTGGTGCGCATGGGCCAGCACGGCCTGACGCGCTGGCCCGAACTGCTGGCCCAGCTCGATGCGCCCGTGTTCTTCCAGCAAAACGGCACCCTTATCCTCTGGCACCGCCAGGACGCGGGCGATGCCCAGCGCTTCTTCGGCCTGCTGGAGAAAAACCGCCGCATCAACCCCAGCCTTCCCGCGCTGCAGCCGCTGGCCGACCAGGCCCTGCACGACTGCGAGCCCGCGCTTGAGCGGCGCTTTGCCCAGGCCATGTACCTGCAGGGCGAAGGCCAGCTGGACAACCGCCAGCTGCTGGCCGCACTCCACGCCACGCTGACCCGCCTGGGCGTGGAGCAGCACTGGAACCAGCCGCGCGAGCTGGCCGACTTCCAACCCGGCGCGCCGGGCCAGCCCGACTGGGTGCTGGACTGCCGGGGCCTGGGCGCACGCGGCCAGTGGCCTGCGCTGCGCGGCGTGCGCGGCGAGGTGGTGCGCATCCACGCGCCCGAGGTCACGCTGCAGCGGCCCACGCGCCTGATCCATCCGCGCTACCCGATCTACATTGCGCCCAAGGAGGACCACCTCTTCGTCATCGGCGCCACCGAGATCGAGTCCGACGACATGTCGCCGGCCAGCGTGCGCTCCACGCTGGAGCTGCTGAGTGCCGCCTACACCGTGCATCCGGGTTTTGCCGAGGGACGCATCGTCGAGATCGCCACCCAATGCCGCCCCACCCTGCCCGACAATCTGCCGGCCGTGCGCTGGAGCGCGCCCCGCGTGATGGAGGTCAACGGCCTGTACCGCCATGGCTTCATGATCGCGCCGGCCATGCTGGACGTGGTGCTGGAGCTGCTCGACAGCGGTGATTCCGAACTGGCCCGCCGCTTCGATGTCGCCGTCGAGCATGCGCCATCGCAGCACAAGGCAGCCGCCTGAACGGCACGCACGGCACTTTCACGCACAACAGACCGGACATGCATGCAGGGCCGACAAGACCGGCCCTGCCTAAGATCGAACAAGCCCCCCGTACCCGCCTTTCGTTTCCCCTCAGCCGCCATGAACATCACCATCAACCAGCAAGCGACCGAACTGAGCGACGGAGCCACCGTGGCCGACGCGCTGGCCCAGCTTGCGCCGCGCCCGCCCTTTGCCGTGGCCATCAACACCGTCTTCGTACCCAAGGCCCGCTATGCCGAGCAGGCGCTGAACGACGGCGACCGCCTCGAAGTGATCTCGCCGGTGACCGGCGGCTGATGCCCCATCCGACTCTCCCATTGCCTCACGCCATGACGACTTCCGCCCCTTCCTCCGACGACAGCCTGGTCCTGTACGGCCAGCGCTTTGACAGCCGCCTGCTGCTGGGCACCTCCCGCTACCCCTCGCCCGCCGTGCTGGAAGCTGCCGTGCAGCGCGCCCGCCCGGCCATGGTCACGGCCTCGCTGCGCCGCCAGGGCAGCAATGCCGCCGAGACCGGTGCCAGCTTCTGGGAACTGCTCAGAAAGCTCAACGTGCCCGTGCTGCCCAACACCGCCGGCTGCATGACCGTGCAGGAAGCCGTGACCACGGCCCAGATGGCGCGCGAAGTCTTCGAGACGCCCTGGATCAAGCTGGAGCTGATCGGCGACGACTACACCCTGCAGCCCGACACGCTGAACCTGGTCGAGGCCGCCTCCATCCTCATCAAGGACGGCTTCCAGGTCCTGCCCTACACCACCGAGGACCTGGTGCTGTGCCAGCGCCTGGTGGATGTGGGCTGCCAGGCCGTCATGCCCTGGGCGGCGCCCATCGGCACGGGCCGCGGCCCCGTCAACCCCTACGCCATGCAGACGCTGCGCGAGCGCCTGAAGGTGCCGCTGATCGTGGATGCGGGCCTGGGCCGCCCGTCCCATGCCTGCCAGGTCATGGAATGGGGCTATGACGCCGTGCTGCTGAACACGGCCGTGGCCCTGTCCGAAGACCCAGTGGCCATGGCCGGCGCCTTTGCCGATGCCGTGAACGCCGGCCACGCCGCCCACCGCGCCGGCGCCATGGCCGAGCAATCGGCCGCCCAGCCCAGCACGCCCGTGCTGGGCACGCCGTTCTGGCACCACGGCTGAGGAGACCGGCCATGAGCAACGACTCCATCCAGTCCTGGGCAGATGCCATCGTGCGCCTGCACGGCGCCACCTTCGCCCCTGAAGGCTCCGCCCTGCCCTCGCAGCCCGTGCCGCAGGCACAGCGCCAGGAACCGGCCTATCTTGCGGCACTGCAGGCCTGCAGCGCGCTGGGCTTCATCGCCATCGACGCCGAGACGCTGGCCCGCGCCTGGCAGGCGCAGACGCTGCGCAGGGGCCGCTTCGAGGCCACGCTATGGCCCGACGATCCGCGCGACTTCGGCCTGGAGGGGGCCGATCCCGCACTGGCCTTCCCGGAGTGCCCAAGGTCCCTGGGCCTGTACGGCGTGCTGCCCGATGCGCAATGGGTGGGCCGCATGGCCCGCGCCGGTGTGCCCACCGTGCAATTGCGCTTCAAGTCCGAGGACCGCGACGCCATCGCCCGCGAAGTGCGCGCCGCCGTGGCCGCCGTGGAAGGCACGGGCGCCCTGCTCTTCATCAACGACCACTGGCGCGAGGCCATCGATGCCGGCGCCTATGGCGTGCACGTGGGCCAGGAAGACCTGGACGCGCTGGCCGGCGCCGACCTGCAGGCCATCCACGCCTCCGGCCTGCGCCTGGGCGTGAGCACGCATGGCTATGCCGAAATGGTGCGCGCCCATGCGGTGCAGCCCAGCTACATCGCGCTGGGCGCCGTCTTCCCCACAACGCTCAAGAAGATGGCCACGGCTCCACAGGGCCTGGCGCGCCTGAGCGCCTATGTGCGCCTGATGCAGCGCTATCCGCTGGTGGCCATCGGCGGCATCTCGGCCGACCAGTTCCCGGCCGTGCGCGCCACGGGCGTAGGCTCGGTGGCCGTGGTGCGGGCGCTGGTCAATGCCGAGGATCCAGAAGCGGCGGCGCAGCAGTTGCTCGCAAGCATGCACGCTGCCGACTGAGTTCTTGCTGGGCACCCCAACAAAAAAGGGAGCAGATGCTCCCTTTTTTTTCACTGCCTCAGCCCTTGGGCGGATCCTTGTCGTCTGCCTGCGGCGACGGAGCCTGTGGTGAGCTACGAAAGGCCGGGTCGGTCTCGCGCGACAGCAGCATGTCCACCGAGCGGCTCAGCGGCTCGTCCAGGCCACGGTGCTCACGCACGGTGTCGGGCGGCTCCAGCTCCCACTTGTCCAGCGCCAGGTCCATGTCCAGCGGCGCCTTGAGATTGTGGCTGCTGAAACCCACGGCACCCGAACCGGGCATCGACAGCGTCACGGGCGGAAAGCGCGAGGGCACATCGACATGCGGCAGCTCGTTCTCGCCCAGGTCCGTGAGGTCTATGTCCAGCAGCGGTGCCGACTCATCGTGGATGAAGGAAGGCGCCTCGCCCAGGGGCACGGCGCGCACCTGGCCTGCGGGCAGTTGGCCGGCCTGATCCAGATCGAAGTTCAGGGGCTGCAGCTCGAAGTGCAGCGGTGCGGACAACGAGTCCGGTGCGCCGCTCGCAGGCTTGTCGCCGCCACCGACTGCACCCGTGGACAGGGGCAGCGTGTCCATGGGGGTGAACTCCAGGCCCGGCTCCAGCGGCGTCACAGAGGCCGGCTGCGGCTGTGCAGGTTCTATCGGCGGCTGCAGCTCTGCCATCCAGTCCACGCCCGTGGCTGCGGATGCAGGAGCCTGCGCCGGCGTGGTTTCTGCAGCCGCTGTGAAGTCAGCCGCGCCGGCCGTGGCTGCGCCGGCTGCGGCCGTGCCCGCCACCATGCGCGGCGTGGTGCGCTCGCGCGGGCCGGATTCGCCGCGGGTTCCGGCAGGTGAGGTGCGCGCAATGGACAGCAACAGCAGCAGGTCGTCGAAGGCGGCCAGATCGAAGGGGGCCGGCGCATCGGGGTCGGGTGCACCGTCCTGCTTGAACAGGTAGTGCGCCAGGCAAGTTTCGACTTCGTCCACGGGCCACAGGGCCTCGATGCGTGCCAGTTGCTCGGGATAGCCCTGCAGCAGGCTGCTGCCCTTGTCGGTGAAGCCCGGCATGGCCGGCACACGGGCGTTGAAATGCCTGGCAAAACGCGCGCGCAGCTGGTCGAAATCGTCGCGGCGGCTCAGCGTGTAGTACAGGTGCAGCAGCTCCAGATAGGCCAGCGGCGAGGAATCCTCATGCGTGTCGATATGCGAGCGCAGCAGCTCGATGGCCTGCTGGTGTTCACCCACCGAGATGAAGAATTCCGCCTGTTGCTGCACGTCGAACAGTTCGCCGGGCTGCACCATGCGCCTGGCCTTGATGGCCTCGGGCGCAGACGTGCGCACAGGTGCCGGGGCCTGCGGCGCAGGCTCGGTTTCCAGCTCGGCATGCACGGACACAGGCACGGGAATGGTGGCCGGGCCGAAGTCGCCAGGGTCCACATCCTCGTGCAGCTCATAGGTCACGCCGGGGCGCATCTGGGCGCCGCGCTGCACATAGGGCGAAGCCAGGGTATCCGGTCCCCGGCGGTCATCCTGCTGCGGTGCCGCAGGCCGGTGCTCACGCAGGCTGGGGGCCATGGGCCGCGTGGGCCGATGGGGATCCAGGGAATGCGGCAGGGTGTGGATCTCGTCATCGCGCACATGGGGCGGGGTCGACGGCACGGGGTCCTGCGACGAACGCTCCACCGATTCCCGCCAGGCGTTTTGCTCGCGCGAGAACAGCGAAGCACCCGAGCGCATGCGCCAGGCCATCCAGCCGATCACGGCCACGGCGGCAATCAGGGCCAGCAGCAGCGCATTGAACAGCCAGGACGAGCCGCCGGACTCCTGGCGCATTGCGTCCAGCTCGGCCCGCAACTGGGCCAGTTGCCCACGGTCCACGCCGTCGCGCTTCTTGAAGGCCGCCATCTCGGCCTCCAGCGCCTGCACGCGCTTGTTGGCCTCGGCCAGCTGCTCGCTGCCGGCATCGAACATGGGAGCCGCAGATGCGGCGCCGCCTTCGGGTGTTCCAGGTGTTCCGGCTGCTCCAGCGGCGCCCGGGGTTCCGCCCGTGCCCAGCCATTCCTCCACCGGCTCCATGCGAAGGCGCGGTTCGATGCGCAGGCCCGCCTGCAGCTGCCCGGCCTGGGCCTGGGCGGTCACACCCACGGGAGGCTTGGACTTTTCGGCCGCGGCCTTGGGTTTCGGCTTGGGCTTTGGTTTGGGCTGGGGCTGCGCCTCCTTGGGAGCGGGCGCCGTGGCAGGCCGGGCATCCGACCGGGCACTGCGGGCAGCGGCCGCGCGGGAGGGTGTCGAAGAGGATTCAGAAGCGGTGCCAGCCACACCGGCTGCACCAGCGCCAGCGCCAGCGCCAGCACCGGCTGCTGCAGCGGCGCCCACGGTCGGCAGCGCAGGCTGGGCTGCTGCCAGTTCACGCACATTGATGGGCTGGTTGCCTGTGGCGTCCACCGAATCTGGCAGCTGCGCCAGCAGCGTATAGCTGCGGCTGATGCCGCCACCTTCGCAGCCCGCCCACAGCTTGAGCGTCACGATGGGCTCGTCCACCGTATAGCGGGCCTGCACCCGCACCGCCTTGCCCGACGAGGTCGGGCTGACACTGACGCGCGAGGATTCGATGGGCCTGTCACCGGCCAGCAGCTCGGCGCGCACACAGGAGCTGCCGGCGTCGTTTCCGCTATCGGGCTGCAAGCCCACCACCAGGTCGAACGGAGCGCCCAGCACCACGTTGCCCCGAGGACTGCCCAACGACAATGCGGACGCGTTCCAGGCCATGGAGGACAGGGCGACGCCGAGAATGGTGCTACAAATTCTCACATCAGCCTTTCTTTGAACGCTTGCATTTTTGCATAGACACCTGTAGGACACCTCCTCTATGTATATGATCCAAAACAACATTTCTACTATCAGAAACGTCGGATTGATAGGCGCAGGCATCATGGGGCAAGGCATTGCCCAGTTGGCCGCCCAGGCAGGCGCCAGGGTGCTGTTGCAGGATGCCCGTCCCGGTGCTGCCGCACAAGCGCAACAACAGCTGCTTGCGCTGTGGGACACGCTGCAGAAGAAACAAAAAATAACAAGTGAGCAGGCCGCAGATTGCAAGGCCCGGCTGACGGTGGTGGACGGTCTCGATGCCTTCAGGAACTGCGATCTGGTGATAGAGGCCATCGTCGAGCGCATGGATGCCAAGCAGGCGCTGCTGCGCGAGCTGGAGGCCATCGTTGCGCCCGGGACCCTCATCGCCAGCAATACCTCGGCGCTGTCCATCACCACGCTGGCCACGGCGCTCAAGCACCCGCAGCGCTTTGCCGGCTTTCACTTCTTCAACCCGGCGCCGCTGATGAAGGTGGTGGAGATCGTGCGCGGCCTGGCCACGGACGAGGCCACCTGCGCCACGCTGGCACAGTTCGCGCGCAGCTTCGGCCACACGCCCGTGCGTGCGCAGGACACGCCGGGCTTTCTGGTCAACCACCTGGGCCGAGGCTATGTGACCGAGGCGCTGCGCATCGTGCAGGAAGGCATTGCCGACTTCGCCACCATCGACCGCATCCTGCGCGAGCAGGTGGGATTCAAGCTCGGCCCGTTCGAGCTGATGGATCTCACCGGCCTGGATGTCACCCATGCCGTGATGGAGCACATCTACCACCAGTACTACCAGGAGCCGCGCTACCGCCCCAGCCCCATTGCCGCGCAGCGCGTGGCGGCCGGCCTGCTGGGCCGCAAGACCGGCCAGGGCTTTTACCGCTATGCAGAAGGCCGCGCCGAACAGCCTGCCGAGCCTGCCGTGCCGCAGGTGCAGACGCTGCCACCGGTCTGGGTGTCCGCACGCGCGGCCCGGCGCAACGAGATCTACCAGTTGCTCAAGAGCCTGGGCGCACGCATTGAAACCGCGCAGGCACCGACCGAGCAGGCCTTGATCCTGGTGGCGCCGCTGGGCCTGGACGTGACCACGGTGGCTGCCGTGGAGCGGCTGGACTGCACGCGCACCATGGGCATCGACATGCTGATCGCCGACACCGACACGCGCCGCCGCGTGCTGGCCACCACGCCGGCCACGCGCACCGACATGCGCGATGCGGCCCATGCGCTCTTTGCCAGCGACGGCAAGGCCGTCAGCGTGATCCGCGACAGCGGCGGCTTTGTCACGCAGCGCGTGGTGGGCTCCATCGTCAACATCGCCAGCGACATCTGCCAGCAGGGCATCGGCAGCCCGGCCGATCTGGAAAAGGCCGTGACCCTGGGGCTGGGCTATCCCGTGGGCCCGCTGGCCATGGGCGACCGCTGGGGCCCCACCAACATGCTGGAGGTCCTGTTCAACCTGCAGACCGTGTATGGCGACCCGCGCTACCGCCCCAGCCCCTGGCTGCGCCGCCGTGGCGCGCTGGGGCTGAGCCTCACGCACGAGGAGCCATAAGCCCTGCGAAGCCGGCGACCCGATGCACGACGGGTCGCCTTTTTTTCGCCGCCCTGCCCCGTTTTCGGCAGGCCCAGACACCGAAGTGACAGGCCCGCCGGCGGCATGCTGCGCCGCGGCGGTCCCACACGCGACAATGTGACCGTCATCAGTCACGCAAAAGACAGGCCATGGACGACCCGATTCTTACCATCGAAGAACGTGAAGCGATCAATTCCGGTCGCTGGTTTTCATCACTTTCTCCATCGCTTCGGCACGACATTCTTCGATGCGCTTACGTCAAACGGTTCAAAGATGGCACGCTCATCTGCGCACGCGGAGAACCGCCCGAGGAATGGATCGCCTGCGCCCGCGGTGCGGTGCGCGTGAGCTCGACCTCGATCACGGGCAAGCAGATCACGCTGGACTACGTGGAGCCGGGCATCTGGTTCGGCGACGTGGCCATCCTGGACGGGGACAAGCGCACGCACGATGCCTATGCGCACGGCGAGACCACGCTGCTGTGCGTGTCCAAGACCGACTTCAAGAAAATCCTGTCCATGCATGTGGAGTTCTCGGAAGCCATGCTGCGCCTGCATGCACGGCGCATCCGCCAGCTCTACGGCCTGGTCGAGGACCTCAACACCCTGCCGCTGCGCGCGCGCCTGGCCAAGCAGCTGCTGCACCTGGTGCGCAGCTATGGCGTGACCAGCCTGTCGGATGGCAGCGAGATCCGCATCGGCCTGCACCTGGCGCAGGAGGAACTGGCCCAGTTGCTGGGCGCCTCGCGCCAGCGCGTGAACCAGGAACTCAAGGCCATGGAGCGCGAGAACGCCATCCGCATCGAGCCGGGCGGCCTGGTGGTCTGCGACCGCGACACGCTGCTGCGCATCGCCGCGCCCGACGCCTGAACCTGCGCGGCCCGCGCCGCGCCGCGTACACACAACCCTTTCCTTCACCGACCGGACGCTCGCGCCGGCCGGTGCCTTGCCGCGCCCGTGCCGCGCGGCCGCACCCCTTTCTAGAACCGGTTTCCGAACCGATCACAGGACTGACTGCCCCATGAGCACTTTCGACCATTTCGTAGGCACGCGCCCCGTCTCCGACCAGCACGCATTCGACGTGCCCGCGCTCACCGCCTGGATGCAAGGCCATGTGCAGGGCTTTGCCGGCCCGCTGCAGGTGGAGATGTTCAAGGGCGGCCAGTCCAACCCCACCTACAAGCTGATCACGCCCGGCCGCAGCTACGTGATGCGCTCCAAGCCCGGCCCCGTGGCCAAGCTGCTGCCCTCGGCCCATGCCATCGAGCGCGAGTTCCGCGTGATGAAGGGCCTGGCCGGCACCGACGTGCCCGTGCCCCACATGTATGCGCTGTGCGAGGACGAGTCCATCATCGGCCGCGCCTTCTACATCATGGAGTGCATGGAAGGCCGCGTGCTCTGGGACCAGTCCCTGCCCGGCATGGAGCCGGCCCAGCGCGCCGCCATCTACGACGAGATGAACCGCGTGATCTCGGCCCTGCACACCGTGGACTTCGCGGCCCAGGGCCTGGCCGACTACGGCAAGAGCGGCAACTACTTCGAGCGCCAGATCGGCCGCTGGAGCAAGCAGTACGTGGCCTCGGTCACCCAGCCCATCCCCGAGATGGACCAGCTCATGCAGTGGCTGCCCGCCCACATGCCGGCCAGCGCGCTGGATGCCTCGCGCGTGTCCATCGTGCACGGCGACTTCCGCCTGGACAACCTGATGTTCCACCCCACCGAGCCGCGCGTCATCGCCGTGCTGGACTGGGAGCTGTCCACCCTGGGCCACCCGCTGGCCGACTTCAGCTACCACTGCATGAGCTGGCACATCCCCGCCACGCTGGGCCGGGGCATCGCAGGCAAGGACCTGGCTGCCCTGGGCATTCCCGGCGAAGAGGAGTACATCCGCCGCTACTGCGAGCGCACGGGCCTCAAGGACGTGGACACGCTGCGCGCCGACTGGAACTTCTACATGGCCTACAACATGTTCCGCATCGCGGCCATCCTGCAAGGCATTGCCAAGCGCGTGGAGGCCGGCACGGCCTCCAGCGCCCAGGCCAAGGCCTCCGGCGACACGGCCCGGCCCATGGCCGAGCTGGCCTGGTCCTTTGCCCAGCGCAGCTGAGCCATCCAGACCGCCCCATCACTCACCGATCACCCCGTTTCCACCACAAGCGACAAGCCAAGAGAAGGAGCGCATCCATGGACTTTGAATATTCGCCCAAGACCAAGGACCTGCAGGAACGCCTGCTGAAGTTCATGGACGAGCACATCTATCCCGGCGAAAAGGACTATGCCGCCGAGATGGAAGCCAACACCGCCGCAGGCAAGCGCTGGACGCCGCTGCAGACCATCGAGAAGCTCAAGGTCAAGGCCCGGGAGCAAGGCCTGTGGAACCTGTTCCTGCCCGTGGACAGCGCCGAGGCCGCTGGCTACAAGGGCGGCGGCCTGACCAACCAGGAATACGCGCCGCTGGCCGAGATCATGGGCCGCGTGCCATGGTCCAGCGAGGTGTTCAACTGCTCTGCGCCCGACACCGGCAACATGGAGACCATTGCGCGCTACGGCAGCACCGAACTCAAGGAGCGCTGGCTCAAGCCGCTGCTGGAGGGCAAGATCCGCTCGGCCTTCGCCATGACCGAGCCCGAAGTGGCCTCCTCCGACGCCACCAACATCTGCACCCGCATCGAGCGCCAGGGCGACGAGTACGTGATCAACGGCCACAAGTGGTGGATCTCGGGTGCCGGCGATCCGCGCTGCCAGGTCTTCATCACCATGGGCAAGACCGACCCCGATGCGCCCAAGCACTCGCAGCAAAGCATGATCATCGTGCCCGGCGACGCGCCCGGCATCCGCATCGTGCGTCCGCTCAACGTCATGGGCTATGACGATGCGCCGCACGGCCACATGGAGATGTACTTCGAGAACGTGCGCGTGCCCGTGGGCAATATCCTGCTGGGCGAGGGCCGTGGCTTCGAGATCGCCCAGGGCCGCCTTGGCCCCGGTCGCATCCACCACTGCATGCGCCTGATCGGCCTGGCCGAGCGCGCGCTGGAGCTGATGTGCAAGCGCGCCAGCTCGCGCATCGCCTTCGGCAAGAGCGTGGCGCAGCAGACCGTGACGCAGGAACGCATCGCCGAGGCGCGCTGCCGCATCGACATGGCGCGCCTGCTCACGCTCAAGGCCGCCTGGCTGATGGACATTGCCGGCAACAAGGTGGCACGCAGCGAGATCGCCATGATCAAGGTCGTGGCCCCCAGCATGGCCTGCCAGGTCATCGACTGGGCCATGCAGGTGCACGGCGGCGGCGGCATGAGCGACGACTTCCCGCTGGCCAGCGCCTACGCCCACGCGCGCACGCTGCGCTTTGCCGACGGCCCGGACGAAGTGCACCGCAACGCCATCGCCAAGTGGGAGCTGGGCAAGTACGGCGCCTACGGCAAGGATGCCGGCGTGCCCATCACGCGCGGCAGCTGAGCAGGCTTCAAGCCTGAGGCCTGAGGCCGCACACCCGACAGGATCGGGGGCGGCCCTGCCCCCCCCCTCTCAGCCAGGTGGCAATGCCTCCTGGCTTTTTTGCGCCTGCCTTTCCGGCATTTCAGTGCCCATGGCAGGCGCCTCCCATCCCCCGCCCAGCGCCCGGTACAGCGCCACGCGCGCCTGCAGCTGCAGCAGGCGCTGCAGCACGGCATCGTCCTGGGCCGCGTACAGCGTGGTCTGGGCCTGCAGCAGGGACAGCAGGCTTTCCGCCCCGGCCTTGTAGCGCAGCTCGGCCAGCGACACGGCCTGGCGGGCCTGGGCCAGCACCTCGGCCTGGGCCTCGGCCTGGGCCTTCAGGCCGTGCACGGCGTTGAGCGCCAGGTCCACATCGCCATAGGCCGAGACGATGGACTTGTAATAGCCGGCCAGCAGCTCCTCGCGCCGGGCCTGGGCGCCATCGCGCTCGGCCGCCAGACGGCCGCCGTCGAAGATGGGGCCGGCCAGTCCGGCCAGCAGCGAATACACGGGCTCGCGCAGCCAGTCGCTGGCGCGGCCCGCGCTGGTGCCCGCGCTGCCCGTGAGGGTCAGCCGGGGCCACAGCGCTGCGCGGGCAGCCTGCAGGTTGGCGCTGGCGGCGGTCAGCTGCGCTTCCGCATTGGCAATGTCGGGCCGGCGCTGCAGCAGTTGCGTGGGCAGGCCTGGGCCGATCTCGGGCAGCTGCAGGGCCTGCAGCGAGTCCGTGGCCAGCGCGGGGCGGCGGGCCTGGCCCAGCAGCACGGCCAGCGTGGCATCGGCATCCTCGCCCTGGCGGCGCAGCGTGGCCAGGGCCTGGCGCTGGCTGGCCACCAGGCCGCGCTGCTGGGCCAGCTCCAGCTGGGTGGCGGCGCCTGCACGCGCGCGGGACTCCACCAGGCCCAGCAGCCGCTCGGCATTGGCCACGTTGCGCGCCGCAATGGCCTGGCGTTCGCGCAGCGCCACGGCCTGCAGCCAGCCATGGGCCACCTGGGAGGTGACCGTGAGGCGCACCGTGTCCTGGTCGAACCGGCTGGCCTGCCAGGCCGCCGCCGCCGCATCGCGCGTGGCGCGGTTGCGGCCCCAGAAGTCCACCTCATACGAGGCCGTCAGCGCGGCGCCGTAGACGCTGGCCTGCCCGCCCGCCACCTGTGCATGGTTCATGCGCTGGGCGCGCAGCTCGCCATTGAGCGACGGCAGCAGCGCCGCGCCTGCCTGGCGCGTGGCCGCCTCGGCCTGGCGCACGCGGGCCATGGCGGCAGCCATGTCCAGGCTCTGGTCCTGGGCGGCCTGCACCACCCCGCCCAGTTCTGCGCTGCCAAAGGCCTGCCACCACTGCGGTGAAACAGAGGCAGGGACGGCTTCGCCCTGCTGCTTCCACGAAGCGGCCAGCGCAGGCGCCTCCCGGTCCGGCATCGTCTGCTGCGCGGCGCAACCGCCCAGCGCAGCCAGGGCCAGGGCGATGCAGCCCAGGCGCGCATTTCCCAGCATCTTGTCGTTCATGTCTTTCATCTCACTCTCCCGCCAGCGCGCGCACCGGGTCCAGCCGCGCCGCCGTCTTGGCAGGCATGTAGCCGAACACCAGGCCCGTCACCACGGCGCAGGCAAAGGCGCCCAGCATGGCGCGCACCGAAAACACCACGGGCACGCCCGCCACGATGAGCACCACGCCCACGGCCAGCCCGGCCAGCAGGCCCACCGTGCCACCCACAAAGGTGACCAGGCTGGCCTCGGTCAGGAACTGGCGCAGGATGTCGCGCTGGCGCGCGCCCGTGGCCATGCGGATGCCGATCTCGCGCGTGCGCTCGCGCACCGTCATCAGCATCACGTTCATCACGCCGATGCCGCCCACCACCAGGGAGACGGCGGCAATCAGGCCCAGCATCACCGCCATGCTCTGGCGCGTGGCCGCCTCGGCCTGGATGCGCGCGGCCGCATTGCCGATGCCGAAGTCCTCGCGCCCGCCGTGGCGGGCCAGCAGCAGCTTGCGCATGGCCTCCTCCGCCTCGTGCACCACGTCGGAGGACATGGCCTCGATCACCACATAGTCGGGCTGGGTCTGCGACTGGTAGACGCGCGCCCGGCCCGAGCGGTAGGGAATGAAGACCATGTCGTCATAGTTCTGCGCGCCCGAGTCCGCGCCGCGCTCGCTCATCACGCCGATGACCTCGAAGGCCGATGTACCGATGATCAGCTGGCGGCCCAGCGGGTTGGGCGTGTCGGGGAAGAAGTGCTGGTGCGCCTTGTGGCCCAGGACCACCAGGGGCGCCAGGTCGCGGTCCTCGGCCTCGGTGTAGTAGCGGCCCTGGGCCAGCTTCCAGTGGTGCACCAGGGGCATCTCCTCGCTGGCCGCGAACACGTAGATCTGCTTGTCGGCCTTGCCGTAGCGCACGGTGATGGGGTCGCCGATGACGGGCATCACGCGCCGTATCTCGGGAAGTTCGCGCACGGCGGCCAGGTCTTCCTCGGTCATCTGCCCGGCCGGCCCGCCCGTGGCCGGCGGCTTGCTGCCCATGTAGAGGATGGCCGTGCCCATGGTCCCCATCTGCTCGACCACCTTGCGCCGCGCGCCCTCGCCAATGGCCAGCATGACAATCACCGAGGCCACGCCGATGACGATGCCCAGCAAGGTCAGGCTGGTGCGCACGCGGTTCATGCGCATGCCGCGCCAGGCGCTGCGCGCGGCCTCGAAGAGTTCCGCCAGCCAGGGCGCGCCGGCGCTGCCGCGCTGCGGCGTGAGCGGCAGGGCAGCGGCGCCCGCATTCACCCCGTTTGCGGCATCGTCGCGCTGGCTGTCGCTGGTGATGCGGCCGTCGCTGATCTCGATCACGCGGCGCGCCTGGGCGGCCACAGTGCGGTCGTGGGTGATGAGGATGATGGTGTGGCCCGCATCGGCCAGTTCGCGCAGCAGGGCCATGACTTCGGCGCCGCTGTGCGAGTCCAGCGCGCCCGTGGGCTCGTCGGCCAGGATGATCTGGCCGCCGTTCATCAGCGCGCGCGCAATCGACACGCGCTGCTGCTGCCCGCCCGACAGCTGGTTGGGCCGGTTGCCCAGGCGCGAGCCCAGGCCCAGGCGCTCCAGCAGCGCACGGGCGCGCCGCACGCGCTCTTCCTTGGGCAGGCCCGCGTAGATGGCGGGCATTTCCACGTTCTCGCTGGCGCTTTCGCTGGCTATCAGGTGGTAGCCCTGGAAGACGAAGCCGAAGGCCTCGCGCCGCAGCCAGGCCAGCGCGTCCGAGTCCAGCGTGGCCACGTCCTGGCCCTGGAAGTGGTAGCTGCCCTCGCTGGGCCGGTCCAGGCAGCCCAGGATGTTCATCAGCGTGGACTTGCCCGAGCCCGAGCTGCCCACCACCGCGACGAACTCGCCCGCGCGTATCTCCAGGTCGATGCCGTGCAGCACGGTGACGGCGGGCTGGCCGCTGTCGCCGCCGCCGTAGTGCTTGGTGATGCCGCGCAGCTCTATCAGCGGTGCGGTCAGCGGCGCGCCGGCCTGCATGCCCTGCCCCATCACCATTGCAGCCACCGCGGGCCACGGTCCAGAGGCGTCTCGCCGACGATGACGCGCTCGCCTTCCTGCAGGCCCTCCAGCACCTCGGCCTGGTGGCGGCTGCGCACGCCCAGGCGCACGGTGCGCTGCTCGGGCTGGCCCTTGGCGTCCAGCACGCGCACGGTCTGCGTGCTGCCTGCCTTCTCGGCCTTCTCGGCGTTCTCTGCCTTTTCCGCCTTGTCAGTCGCTCCCGCCTTGTCGGCCACGGCCATCAGCGGCACGGTCAGCGCCTGCGCGGCCTGCCCGGTGACGAAGACCACCTGGGCCGTCATCTGGGGCATCAGCTCGGCGTCCTCGTTGTCCACATCGAACAGCACGGTATAGGCCACGGCCTTGGTGGCGGGCGCAGGCGCCTGGCCCGCATTGCCGCCGGCCGGCGCCTGGCTGGTAGAGGGCGAAGGCAGCACCTGGCGCACCTTGCTGGACCAGCGCCGGGGCCTGGCCTGGTCTGCGCCGCCCAGCGTGGTGAAGTACACCGGCATGTCGTCGCGCACGCGGCGCACGTCGGCCTCGGACACTTCGGTCCACACCGTCATGGCCGACAGGTCGGCAATGCGCAGGATGTTGGGCGTCTGGTAGGTGGCGTTCAGCGTCTGGCCCTCGCGCGCCTCCACCGACACCACGGTGCCCGCCATGGGCGCGTAGATGCGCGTATAGCCCAGGCGCGCCTCGTCGGCCTTGAGCGTGGCCTGGGTCTGGTCGATCTGGGCCTTCAGATGCTCCATGCGGGCACCGGCAGCGGCCAGGTTGGCTTCTGCGGTCTGCAGGTCTTCCTCGCGCGTGGCCCCGTCGCGGGCCAGCTGGCGCTGGCGCGTGAGCTGCTGCTCGGCCAGCTTGCGCAGCGCCTGCTGCTCGGCCAGCTGGGCGCGCAGGCCCGCCAGCGAGGCACGCCCCGCATCCACCGTGGCGCGCTGCACGCTGGGGTCGATCTCCACCAGCAGTGCGCCCTTTTCCACCTGGGCGCCGGGCTCCACGCGCAGCCGGGTGACCTGGCCCGACACCTGGGCGCCCACGTCCACATAGCGGCGCGGCTGCAGCGTGCCGATGGCCGTGACGGTGGACTCGATATCGGTGCGCGCCACGGTCTCGGTCTGGTAGGCCACGGCAGGCCGGCTGGACCACCAGGCGGCCGCGCCCCCGGCCGCCGCCAACAGGACCACCGCCACGGCGATGGCTTTCCAGCGTTGCTGCGTGCGCGTCATGCTTGCCTCCCGACCACACACACCCCGAACTGGAACGAAAGCAGGAAACTCATCTGAAAAACCCCGTAGTACCGAAACTGAAAACAATCCACGCCAAATCCGCCACGGCAAGCACGCCAGCCAACCAGGCCAGCCGCGCCGCCCAGCGCGCATGGGCGCTGATCAGGGCCACGGCCATCAGCGCGCCGGCGGACACAAAGCCCAGCCAGGCCACCGTGCCCACCGTGCCGCCCCAGCCCGAGAAAACGGGCACAAGGGCCAGCGCCAGCAGCGCCGTGCCCAGGCCGCGCAACTGCGGGCCACGGCGGGCCGGCAGCTCGCGCGCGCCGGTCAATTGTTCGTAGTGGCGGTCCATGGCGAAGGCCAGGGCCGCCATGCCTGCAAAGGCCAGGGCCAGTGCGGCCAGGGATGCGTGCAACGTGCTCATGCCTGCACCTCCGAGGGGCCGGCCACGGCGGCCTGCCCCTTGGCCGTCTTTGCCTTGGCGGCGGCACCCGCGCCGCGCCGCGCCAGCCAGCGCCAGGCCCAGGCGGCCGCCAGCCCCGTGGCCAGGCAGAACAGCTCCACCCCGGCGCTTTCCCAGTCGCCCTCCAGCATGTGGGCCGACAACGGCTCGCCCACAGTGATCCAGTTGAGCAGCGGCAGCAGCAGGCACAGCATGGCCAGCAGGCCCATCTGCTGGCGCCAGGCCGTGGCCGGCGCGCAGGCCAGCGCATGCACCAGCGCCAGGCCCCACAGCCCGAAGAACACGGCCAGCTCCCAGTCAGCGCGGTGCGCCAGGCCCACGGGCACCAGGCGGTTGGCCCACAGGTAGCCGATGCAGCCCAGGCCCAGCCCGGCGATGGCCGCCACGTTCAGGCCCTCGATCAGCCGGTACACGCGCGCCGTGGCGCTGCCGAACTCGCCCTGGTGCCGGCTGCGGCGCTTGACCATGAAGAGAATGGCGCCCGTGGCCATCATGGCCGCGCCCGCCAGGCCGCACAGAAAGTACAGCCACTTCATGGCCAGCCCGCCGAACTTGACCATGTGCAGCCCGCCCATGACCGCCTGGGCCAGCGAGGGGGTGCCGCCGTCGGCGCCGCCGGGCAGGCGTACCTGCAGCACCTCGCCCGTGGCGGCCGAGAACATGGCCATGCCCGAATTGGGGCTCAGGCGCTGATGCGCACGGTCATCGCTGTTCCAGCCGTAGACGCCGATGCGTGCCGATGCATCGCCGGGATGGTTGACGACCACCGCGCGCACCGCCTGGCCCATCAGCTCCTGGCCGCGCCGCACAAAGGGCTCCAGATCGGGCACCGCCAGGGGCTTGCCGGACAGCGCGGGCGGTCCGGCCTCGTTCATGTCGGCGATGAAGGCCGTGCGGGCGGTCTGGTCCGTGCCATAGACCGTCCAGACGCCAACGGGCATGAAGCTCAGGCTGGAGATGGCGATGCCGGTATAGGCAATCATGAACTGGAAGGGCAGCGTCAGCACCGCCACGGCGTTGTGCGCGTCCAGCCAGCTGCGCTGGCCCTTGCTTGCGCGAAAGGTGAAGAAGTCCTTGAAGATGCGCTTGTGCGTGATCACGCCGCTGACCAGGGCCACCAGCATGGCCATGGCGGCAATGCCGATCACCCACAGCCCCACCTGCCCTGCATGCAGTTCATAGTGGAAGTCCACGAAATGGTTGCCGCCCATGGTGGCGCGCGCGGCACCGTGGCCGTGGCCGGCCCCCATTTCCTCGCCCGTGGCGGTGTCCAGCTCGGCATCGGCGTACTGGCGGTTGGCGTCGAACCAGTAGACACGCAGGTCGCCGCCGCCCTTGTCGTCGGACGGCCAGATCTCCCACATCTGCGCGCCCTGGTGGTGCTTTTGCATGTAGGCCGCGCCCCAGGCCAGGCGCTGGCCCAGATCCGCACCCTGCCCGGCCGGCGCGGCGGCGCGCGCTGCCGCCTCGGCAGCCTCCTCGGCATGGTGCTCGGGCGTCATCCAGTGCGTGATGGCTTCCTGGAACACGGCCAGCGAACCCGTGAGGAACACCGCGAACAGCAGCCACGAAAACCACAGCCCGCACCAGGTATGCAGCCAGGCCTGGGCCTGACGGAAACCGCCCGTGGCAGCGCCGCTGCCGGGGACCTTGCTGATCTGCGCCTTGGCCATCTCAAACGCCCCCGCCATTGCGCGCCAGCAGCAGCGCGGCGCCGCCCATCAGGGCCGCAGGCACCAGCAACCCCAGCCAGACCCGGCCCACCGAAACCGGCGAGAACGCCCAGATCACCGCCAGCGCGTGCAGCGCAAAGCTCCACTGCATGCCGGCGATCACGGCATCGACACGCGCGCCGGGCAGCGCAGCGGCCAGGAAGGCCGCCAGCGCACTGGCCAGCGCATAGCCGCCGAAGACGGCGGCCAGCAGGCGGGACAGGACAAGCAGGCCCGGATGGACGGGCCTGTCGGCCTGGGTGATATCTGCACGATCAGCGGGTTGGGATTGGGGCATGTAATGGGTATTCGGATAAGCACAGGAACGCACGAATGCGTGCAAACAAGGGGCCAAAACGGATGCCGTGATGCGGCGGCCTTCAAGGCCCTCCTCATACATGACAAACGAGATCGAAAAAAAGGCCAGCCGCAATGGTTTTCGCCATTGCGGCCAGTGGCCTGGGTCGGACTGGGGCGGGCCCTCCTGGACCCCGCCCCGGCCCTCAGAAGGTGCCGCGCAGCGTCAGCACCGCATTGCGCGGCTTTCCATAGAAATTGCCGCCGCTCGCATAGCCCACGGTCTGGTAGTACGTCTTGTCAAAGATATTGTTGAGATTCAGGGAAACCGTCCAGCGCGGATCGATCCGGTACTGCACCATCGCATTGATGACGGAATAGCCGCCCTGGGTGAAGTTGTAGCGGCCGACTTCATTCCAGTCGGCGTCATACAGCGTATCGCGCACATGGTGCTTGCTCTGGATATGGGCGCTGCCGCCAATCTTCCAGCGCGACAGCTCGCCCGGCAGCACATAGGCCGTGGACAGCTTGAGCAGATGGCGCGGCGTGATGCTGCTGTAGGGCGCATCCTCGGTCTTGTCGCGCGTGGTGGTGTAGGTGTAGCCGGCGGCGATCTGCCAGCCGGGGCGCAGCTCGCCGCCGATCTCGGCGTCAAAGCCGCGGCTGGTCACCTTGCCCTGCGGCAGAAAGCAGCAATTGCCCGACCATTCCTCGTGATTGCTCGGATAGCGCGTATCCGTCACCGCCGTGCCCGTGCGCACCACGTTGAAAAGGCTGAATGTGGCATTGAGCCGGCCATCGGCCAATTCGCCCTTGAAACCGGCCTCATAGCTCTTGCCCTTGACCGGGTCCAGCGAATTGCCCGGAGGAGGCCCCGACTTGGACAGCGCCTGCGGCTTGAGAATCGAGGAATAGCTCAGATACGCCGACCATTGGTTGTTCAAGTCATAGATCACCCCGCCATACGGCGTGAACTTGGCCGGCTCGGAAAAGCGGCTGCCCGATGCCAATTCCCACTGGCCCGCCGCATTCAGCGACTCATAGACCTGGTTGAAGCGGTACTTGGCATAGCGCGCGCCCACGATCACATGCAGGCGGTCCGTCGGATGCAGGCGCAGCACGCCATAGCCGCCCGACTGGTCCTGGCCCCAGGGGTTGTAGCGGCGCGAGATCTCGCCGGCCGGCGCGGGGCGCCAGGCGCCGGGGTTGTAGACATCGATGGGCTCCACGCCCGTGGCATCGGTGGAATAGCCCACGTTCCAGAAGCTCTCCACCTTCTGCCGGTCCATGCCCAGCAGGATTTCGTGCGTGCGCCCGCCCAGGTCGAAGCTGCCGGCCAGGCTGGCGTCCAGCACGGTCTGCCGGTTCTCGTACAGGTAGTGGCCGCCGCCGTTCCAGTTCACGCCCAGGCCGGTTGCGGGGTCCAGCGCGCCGTAGCCGAACGCCGTGGAGCCGTCATAGCTGGACTTGCTGCGGGTCAGGTTGAGCTTGCCCTTCCAGCGTGCGGAAAAGCGGTGCTCCAGCGCGCCGAACAGCTCGCTGTTGTCCTTGCGGCCCGTGGCCCAGGGCTGGGTGAAGCTGGTGTGGCGCGGCAGGCCGATATCGCTGCCGTCGCTGTAGCGCGGCACGTCGCCGCCGCCATCGCCGCGCGTGCGGATCTTGCTGCGGCTCATGCCCACGGTCAGCAGGGTGTCGGGCGTCAGGTCCGCCTCGACCACGCCGTAGAACTGGGGAGCGCGCGTGTGCTTGATGTCCACGAACTGGTCCGTGTCCTGGTAGGACAGCACGGCCCGGCCGCGCACCCGGCCATCGAGGGCCAGCGGCCCCGTGGCATCCACCATGGTCTGGTAGTTGTTCCAGCGGCCGATGGACTGCTGCACCACGAAGCGCGGCTCGGCCAGCGGCTTCTTGCGCACGATGTTGATGATGCCGCCCGGATCGCCCACGCCGCCCAGCAGGCCCGAGGCGCCGCGCATCACCTCCACGCGGTCGTAGAAGTCCATGCTCTGGTTGACGCTGTAGGTGTACTGGGCGATGTTCAGCGGCGCGCCGCCGTCGATCTGCATGCTGTCGATCTGGAAGCCGCGCGAATAGAAATAGGTGGAGTCGAAATTGATCTGGCTGGTGGTGATGCCGGGCGTGGCGGCCAGCGCGTCGCGGATGTCGGTCATGCGGCGGTCGTCGAGCTGCTGGCGCGTGATCACCGACACCGATTGCGGGATCTCGCGGAACGACTGGTCCGTCTTGGAGGCGATGCTGGTCACGCGGCTGGTGTACGAGCCCGTGCCCTCGGTCGTGCCGTCGATGGCCCGGCGCGCGCTCACCCGCACTTCGGCCAGCGTCTTTTCGATGGCGGCGACGGGCTGCACGGTCAGCGTGCCCTCTTGCACATGGCCCTGCAGGCCGCTGCCGGCCAGCAAATCATCCAGCGCCTGGCGCAGCGGCAGCTCGCCCCGTACGGCCGGCGCCTGCCGCTGCGCGGCCAGCGAGGGCGTGAACACCAGCTGCAGCCCGGCCTGCCGCGCGAACTGATCCAGCGCGCTGGCCAGCGGCTGCGCCGCTATGTCGAAGCGCAGCGTCTGTGCGGCCGGCTGGGCCAGCGCCGCCTGCAGCGGCATGGCCAGGCCCAGGCAGAGCACGGCATGGGCCAGCGGATGGAGGGCGGCGCGGCAGGCGCCCGAAGAAGGGAAAAGCGGATGCATGGAAATCGTCCTTGGCAGTGATGGAAGGGACCCACAGGGATCACTGCCATGACGACTGGCCAGGAAAACTCCTGAAAAACAATGTGCGCCCCGGTGCCGTGCGCATGCAGTTGCTCTTGCCACCGTCACGCCTCAGCCCGCCGTGGCCACCAGCAGGCCGCCATCGGCCTGCCTGCGCACCTGCACCGGCAGCGCATGGGGCAGCGCCCGCACCCAGGCATGGGCCTTGGCGATGCGCACGCGCCCGCTCAGCGGCAGGCGCGCGGCCTCGGGCGTGGCCTGCAGGTCGAACGGCGCATAGCGTGACAGCCGCGCCAGGGCCTCGCCCAGCGTGGCGTCGGCAAACACCAGCTCGCCATGCCGCCAGGAGGCCGCCTGCCCCGCATCGCCCCGGGTCTGCGTGGCCACCGTGCCTTCCATGCGCAGGCCCTGGCCTGCAGACAATTCATAGAAGCGCCCGCCATCCGCGTCGGATTGCACGCGCACACGCCCCGACTCCACCTGCACCGTGACCCGCTCCTGCCCCTGGGCGCCCGTGGCCAGTTCCACGCCGAAGCGCGTGCCCAGCACGGTGACGCGCACGCCGCCGGCCTGCACGGTGAAGGGCCGCTGCGCATCCCGCTCCACCTCGAAGAAGGCTGCGCCCTGCGTCAGCTGCACCACGCGCCGCGTGGCGAAATACTCCACCTGCGCGCTGCTGAGCGCGTCCAGCAGCAGGCTGGAGCCATCGGGCAGGCCATGGCGCACCTGCTGGCCGCGCAGGCTGGACCAGCCGGCCTGCCACTGCACATGCGTGTCGCGGTAGTGTCGCCATTGCTGCCAGCCCACGCTGCCGCCCAGGCCGAAACCGGCCACGCCCAGCAGCGCGGCCAGGCTGCGCCGCCGACCTGCATGTCGCGCAACGGCGCCGCCGGGCCGCGTACCGCGCCAGCGGTGCAGCGCATCCTCTATGCAGGCACTGGCCTGGATCAGGTCGCGCTCCACGGTGTTGAGGCTGACGCCCAGGCGCTCGGCGATCTCGGGCTGGCGCTCGCCCTGCACGCGGTGGGCGATGAATGCGGCGCGGCAGCGCTCGGGCAGGCTGTGCAGGGCGGACTCCAGCACGGCCAGCGCCTGGCGGTACATGACGGAGTCGGCCACATCGGGCGCATGGCTGGGCGCCAGTTGTTCATGGACTGCCGCCTCGCCCAGGTAGCGGGCATGGCGCTGGCGGCGGCGGTGCGCATCCAGCGCCATGTGCTGGGCCATCACGGCCAGATAGGCCGTGGCGTCGCGCGGCATCTGGGCCGGATTCGCGGCCCCGGCCAGGTCTGCGGCCTCGGCCGGGGCGCTGCGCGCGTGTTCCGCCAGCCGCAGCCAGGTGTCGTGCACCAGGTCGCCCGCCTCCTCGCGGCTGCCCGTGCTGCGCGTGGCGGCACGCACCAGGTCGGCATAGGCCCGGTCAAAGCCGGAAAGCAGAGCGCGGGTGAAGGAGGCGGACAAATCCATGGGGCTGGATCATAACCGCGCAAAGAAGAATCATTCTCAATAAACGCAATGCATGCCGGGCTCTTTCAGCGGTCCCTGGGCCATCCCTGAAAGGGCGCGATCGCAAGGTGCAACGGGCCGCCAAGCGACTTTGCGCACGCCGCACGCGCTATCATCCGCACCAGCCCCCTGTCACGGGGCCGGTGCTTCAAAACACCCATTAGCAAGCGGTGCTGCCTCCCCGAAAGCGAGGCCTTGTCACGTCTGGATTCCGGGCTGTGGACGCTCGTCCACGCCCCTGCGGTTTCGGGCGGGATGGGGCTACCCGTAAGGGCGTCCGCACACCTTGCTGTGTGTTTTGAACATCCCGTCCACCTGTTTCGTGCTTCAAAACGCGGAGTCGGTGGCTTCAGTCTCAGTAAGGAGCACGGAAACATGACTGCCGTTTCTCTGGCACTCGCCTGCGCACCCTCTTTTGGCGCCGCCCTTTCCACACGGAGGGCCCAGGCATGAAC
>NZ_JFYT01000052.1:0-67946 GCF_000632165.1 Delftia sp. RIT313
ACTCGGGCTCCTCGGGCGCAGGTGCCTCGTCGGTGTTGCGTACATAGCTGCGGTACACGCGCGAATTGAGCTGCTCCTGATCCTGCTCGCGCTGGTACTGCATGAACTGGTAGACGCCGATGCCCAGCACGGTAATGGCCAGCAGGGACACGGCAATCACCGTGATCACCAGGTTTTCATCGGACGGCGGGCGGACATGGACATGGACAGGGCCGCGGGGCCGGGCATGGGGACGGTGGCTTGTGGCTGGCATGGATGGAAGGCAGTGAATGCAATGAGGCTGCCTGGATATCGGCAGGTCCGCCGTCTTTCTGAAATACAGACGGTTCGTGTCGGACAAAGCCGCGAATATGGCGGGGGTGGGTTAGCCTACCAGCTTCGTGTGTCTGCGAAAGCCCATCGCGCATTGCTTTTTTCAAAGGAGGTGCAGAGGCGGATACCTCTTTTATTCGCCACAGTCCATTGGGAGCATTCCGGACGGCCCGGCACGTCCGCTGTAGTGCCTCTCCAAAAGCAAAAGCGCCTGGGCCGAAACCCAGGCGCTTGTCCATTCATTGAGCAGGCAGCCCCTGCGGGCTGCAATGGCCATCAGGCGGCGATGGCCGCTTCCTGATTGGCGGCAGCCGCTGCGCGCACGATGTCGCTGCGGGCCGATTCCAGGGCCTTGGCCTTGGACTCATCGCCCATGGCCACGCCTTCTGCGCGCACGATGCTCACATCGGTGATGCCCAGGAAGCCGAACACCGTCTTCAGATAGCTTTCCTGGTGCTCCAGGGCCTGGCCCATTTCGCTGGTGGAGTACACGCCGCCGCGCGTGGAGGCCACGATGACCTTCTTGCCCTTGGCCAGGCCTTCGGGGCCGGCTGCGGTGTAGCGGAAGGTGCGGCCGCCCTGGGCGATGCGGTCGATCCAGGCCTTGAGCTGGCTGGAGATGGTGAAGTTGTAGAACGGAGCGCCGACCACGACCACATCGGCCGCCAGGAACTGGCTCACCAGGGCTTCGGAGATGGCGTTCTGTGCGCGCTCGGCTTCCGTCGTGGCGGCCTGGCCGGTGCGAAAGCCCATGGACACTGCGTTCAGATGGTCGGGGGCGTTCACGGCCAGATCCAGGTATTCGACCTTGGCGCCGGGGTTGGCGGCCACCAGGGCAGCCACGGTCTGGGCGGTCAGCTGGCGGGACACCGAAGCGGCGCCGGTGATGGAAGAGTCGATGTGCAGCACTTGCATGAAAAAGCTCCTGAGATGTCGGTTGGGATCGCGGTTGGGATCGGCCACTCGGGAAAGCTTGTAGGGCCGACGATGGGATCAATTGTGAATTTGGACAGAGTCTTTGATAAGTCGCCGAAATTGCGATAGATTGTCCTGAATTTGCAGTCAATGAGCACAGGGGAGGGACGCGCGACATGATGGATCTCAACGACATGCTGTACTTCGCCGAGGTGGTGGAGCGCGGCGGCTTTGCCTCTGCCGGGCGGGCGCTGGGCATACCCAAGTCGCGGCTGTCGCGGCGGGTGGCGGAGCTGGAGGCCCGGCTGGGCGTGCGCCTGCTGCAGCGCACCACGCGCAAGCTCTCGCTGACCCAGGTGGGTGAGGCCTATCTGCGCCATTGCCAGGCCATGCGCGATGCGGCCCTGGCCGCCGCCGACACCGTGGCCGAGGTACAGACCGAGCCGCGCGGCACCATCCGCGTGAGCTGCCCCGTGACCCTGGCCCAGACCGTGCTGGGCGAACTCATGCCCCAGTTCCTGCAGCGCTGCCCGCTGGTGCATGTGGAGATGCAGGTGACCAACCGGCCCGTGAATCTGGTGGAGGAGGGCATCGACGTGGCGCTGCGCGTGCGCCCCAGCCTGGAGGACAGCGGCTCCATGGTCGTCAAGCGGCTGGATGTGGCGCGCCAGATCCTCGTGGCCAGCCCGGAGCTGCTGGAGCGCCAGGGCACGCCGCGCGCCCTGGCCGACCTGCAGCACCTGGACAGCATGTCCATGTCGGCGGTGGATGGCCAGTCCAGCCTGCTGCTGGTCGGCCCCGAAGGCCGCGAGCAACGCCTGCAACTGCAGCCGCGCTACGTGGTGGATGACCTGCTGACGCTGAAATTCGCGGCGCTGGCCGGCAGCGGCATGTGCTGGCTGCCTGACTACATGTGCCACGAGGAACTGGCCGAGGGCCGGCTCGTCCATCTGCTGCCGGGCTGGGAGCCGCCCCAGGGCATCGTGCACGCGGTCTTTCCCTCGCGGCGCGGCCTGGCGCCGGCCGTGCGGCATTTCCTGGACTTCCTCGGCGAGACCGTGCCGGGGCGCAACAGCCATGCCACGCGCGAGCCGGCGGCACGCTAGGGTTGGGTTGCACCTCGCCACGCCATAAGAAAACAACAAAACGTTCGTTGGGATAGTTGGCGGTGTTCTCCACAATCGGGGCCCATGTCCAGCAATGGACAGTCCAGGAGAACCCATGAATCCCCACCGCATCATCATCGTGCCCGGCTGGCGCAACTCCGGTCCTGACCACTGGCAAAGCCTGTGGGCGCAGCAGCTGCCGCATGCCGAGCGCGTGGAGCAGGACGACTGGCTGGTGCCCCACCGCGATCCCTGGGTGGCCGCGCTGGAGCAACTGGTGCTGTCCCGGCCCGAACCGGTGGTGCTGGCCGCCCACAGCCTGGGCTGCATCACGGCCGCGCACCTGGGCCCCGAGGCCAGTGCGCGCGTGCGCGGTGCGCTGCTGGTGGCGCCGGCCGATCCCGAGCGCCGTGCCCAGCTGGCCGACTTTGCGCCCGTGCCCTATGCGCCACTGCCGTACCGCAGCGTGCTGGTGGCCAGCAGCAACGACCCCTACTGTCCGATCCGCCGGGCGGGCGCCTATGCGCGGGCCTGGGGAAGCGAGTTCGTGCGGCTGCAGAACGCGGGGCACATCAATGTCGAATCAGGCTTTGGCGACTGGCCCCTGGGCCTGGCGCTGCTGCAGTCGCTGATGCAGGGCGACAGCTGGCAGCCGGCCCAGCCCCGGCCTGCCGTGCGTTCGCCGCGCTCGCCGCGTCCGCCACGTGTGGCGGCTGCGCACGCCTCCGTCTCTGCGGGTACTGGCGCTGGCGCGCCATGGGCTGCCGGTCTGTGATGGGCCGGCGGGTGACCGCGGGCAGGGCAGGTTCTTTATATGGTGACAGGCCATTAACAAACAAAAATATATTCTTTTGAGTTTTAAGTCAGCGTTCGCACAATGTGACTGTCTGTGAATACACCGCAGAGATGTCCACTAATAAAAGGCAGCGAACCATGCATTCTTTGAAGCTCAAGACTTTGTTGGCCACCCTGGCGCTGGCCGCCGCGGGAACGGTATCGGCGCAGAACCAGCTGCTCAACGTTTCCTACGACGTGGCACGCGAGTTCTACAAGGACTACAACGCCGCCTTCGTCGCCCACTACAAGAAGACCAAGGGCGTGGACATCAAGGTGGACCAGTCGCACGGTGGCTCCAGCGCCCAGGCGCGCGCCGTCAATGACGGCCTGGCCGCCGATGTGGTGACCTTCAACACCACCACCGACGTGCAGTTCCTGGCCGACAGCGGCGTGGTCGCCAAGGACTGGGCCAAGAAATTCCCCAATGACGCCTCGCCCACCACATCGACCATGCTGTTCCTGGTGCGCAACGGCAATCCCAAGAACATCAAGGACTGGAGCGACCTGATCCGCCCCGACGTGAAGGTCGTGGTGGTCAATCCCAAGACCGGCGGCAATGGCCGCTACGCCTACCTGGCGGCCTGGGGTTCGGTGCGCGAGAAGGGCGGCACCGACGCGCAGGCGGCCGAGTTCGTGCAGCAGCTCTACAAGAACGTGCCCGTGCTGGGCAAGGGCGGCCGCGACGCGACCAGCATCTTCCTGCAGCGCAATATCGGCGACGTGCTGATCACCTTCGAATCCGAAGTGGTCTCCGTGGACCGCGAATTCGGCAAGGGCAAGGTCGATGCCGTCCATCCCTCGGTGTCCATCGTGGCCGAGAACCCCGTGGCCGTGGTCGAGCGCACCGTGGCCAAGAAGGGCACGGGCCAGCTGGCGCACGACTACCTGGCCTGGCTGTACTCCGACGAAGCCCAGGAAATCGCCGCACAGCACGCGCTGCGCCCCCGCTCCGAGGCCGTGCTCAAGAAGCACGCCGACGTGTTCAAGCCCATCAAGCAGTTCACCGTGGCCAAGTATTTCGGCTCGCTGTCCGAAGCCCAGAAGGTGCACTTCAACGACGGCGGACAGTTCGACAAGATCTACGTCCCAGGCAAGTAAGCACGCAAGCAGGCATGAAGGCGGCGCAGTCCGCCTGAGGCCCCCTCCCCACATTGGCTGATTTGGAATCCAACATGGTGTCTGCCGTTCCGACCAGCCCAAGGCCTGGCGCCGACGCTCCTGTGCCCGCACCGTCCGGTGCGGCGCGCAAAGGGCGCGGCGCCAAGCGCGTTTTGCCCGGCTTCGGGCTGACCTTGGGCTATACGCTGTTTTATCTGAGCCTGATCGTGCTGATCCCGTTGTCGGCACTGCTGTTCAAGACCTTCTCGCTCACCTGGCCCCAGTTCTGGGAGGCCGTGGCCTCGCCGCGCGTGCTGGCCTCGTACCGGCTGACGTTTGGCGCCTCGTTTGCGGCGGCCTGCGTGAACCTGGTGTTCGGCCTGCTGATCGCCTGGGTGCTGGTGCGCTACAAGTTCCCGGGCAAGAAGATCGTCGATGCCCTGGTGGACCTGCCCTTTGCCCTGCCCACGGCCGTGGCCGGCATTTCGCTGACCGCCTTGCTGGCCGGCAATGGCTGGGTGGGCCAGTACCTGGAGCCCTACGGCATCCAGCTGGCCTTCAACCCGAACGGCGTGGTCATTGCGCTGATCTTCATCGGCCTGCCCTTTGTCGTACGCACGGTGCAGCCGGTGCTGGAAGACTCCGAGAAGGAGCTGGAAGAGGCTGCCACCAGCCTGGGCGCCTCGCGCTGGCAGATCTTCTACAAGGTGATCCTGCCGGCCATCACGCCCGCGCTGCTCACGGGCTTTGCCATGGCCTTTGCACGCGCCATCGGCGAGTACGGATCGGTCATCTTCATCGCGGGCAACATGCCCATGATTTCCGAGATCACACCGCTGATCATCATTGGCAAGCTGGAGCAATACGACTACGCAGGTGCCACGGCCGTGGCCGTGGTGATGCTGCTGTTCTCCTTCGTGATGCTGCTGGTCATCAACGCGCTGCAGGCATGGCAGCGCAAGCATTCGGGAGGGGCTTGAGATGGCGTTGTCTCCACAGGAAGCATTGCTTCTCAAGATCATTGGCGCGGTGCTGGTCGCCGTGCTGGTGCTGTACAGGCTCACCGCGCCCCCGAAGGGCCGGCGCGAAAAGCTCACCACCACCGAGCCGCGCGCCGTGCGCTGGATTCTCACGGGCATTGCGCTGATCTTCATCGGCCTGTTCCTCGTGCTGCCACTGGCGGCCGTGTTCACCGAGGCGCTGCGCAAGGGCTGGGATGCCTATGTCGCCGGCCTGCAGGAGCCCGATGCCTGGTCGGCCATCAAGCTGACCCTGATCACGGCGCTGATCGCCGTGCCGGTGAACCTGGTGTTCGGCGTGGCGGCGGCCTGGTGCATCGCCAAGTTCGAGTTCCGGGGCAAGGCCTTTCTGATCACCCTGATCGACCTGCCGTTCTCGATCTCGCCCGTGGTGGCGGGCCTGATGTACGTGCTGGTGTTCGGTGCCCATGGCTGGTTCGGCCCCTGGCTGGCCGAGCATGACATCAAGATCATCTTCGCCGTGCCCGGCATCGTGCTGGCCACCATCTTCGTGACCTTCCCCTTCATCGCGCGCGAACTGATCCCGCTGATGCAGGCGCAGGGCAGCGACGAGGAGCAGGCTGCCATCGTGCTGGGTGCCACGGGCTGGCAGACCTTCTGGAAGGTCACCGTGCCCAACATCAAGTGGGGCCTGCTGTACGGCGTGATCCTGTGCAATGCGCGTGCCATGGGCGAGTTCGGCGCGGTGTCGGTGGTCTCGGGCCACATCCGCGGCCAGACCAACACCATTCCGCTGCATGTGGAGATCCTCTACAACGAGTACCAGTCCGTTGCCGCCTTCGCTGCCGCCTCGCTGCTGGCCCTGCTGGCGCTGGTGACCCTGGTCATCAAGTCGGTGGCCGAGTGGCGTGCCGAGCAGCAGGCCAAGGCCGCTGCCGACCTGCCTCCCGAGCGCCCCACGGCGTCTTCCCAGGCTTCCCAGGCATCCCAGGTGCCGCAGGTGTCCTGAACCTCGGCCCCGACCAGACAAAAGCAAGAGCAAGACCATGAGCATTGAAATACGCAACGTCAGCAAGCAGTTCGGCGATTTCCAGGCCCTGCGCGATGTGAGCCTGGACATCCAGTCCGGCGAACTCATCGCACTGCTCGGCCCCTCGGGCTGCGGCAAGACCACGCTGCTGCGCATCATCGCGGGCCTGGAGACGCCCGACGTGGGCAGCATCCACTTCAGCGGCGAAGACACCACCGATGTCCATGTGCGCGAGCGCAACGTGGGCTTCGTGTTCCAGCACTACGCGCTGTTCCGCCACATGACCGTGTTCGAGAACGTGGCCTTCGGCCTGCGCGTGAAGCCGCGCAGCCAGCGCCCCAGCGAGGCCCAGATCCGCGAGAAGGTCATGAGCCTGCTCAAGCTGGTGCAGCTGGACTGGATTGCCGAACGCTTCCCGTCCCAGCTGTCGGGCGGCCAGCGCCAGCGCATTGCCCTGGCCCGCGCCCTGGCGGTGGAGCCCAAGGTGCTGCTGCTCGACGAGCCCTTCGGCGCGCTGGATGCCAAGGTGCGCAAGGAGCTGCGCCGCTGGCTGCGCCGCCTGCATGACGAGCTGCATGTGACTTCCATCTTCGTGACCCACGACCAGGAGGAGGCACTGGAGGTGGCCGACCGCGTGGTCGTCATCAACCAGGGCCGCATCGAGCAGGAGGGCACGCCCCAGCAGGTCTGGGACAACCCGGCCACGCCCTTCGTCTACGGCTTCCTGGGCGATGTCAACCTGTTCAAGGGCCGTGCCAGCGATGGCCGCGTCTACCTGGACGACGGCACCCAGCTGGACAGCCACGACGCCAAGGGCGCCAGCGACAGCAAGGCCTTCGCCTATGTGCGCCCGCACGATCTGGAGGTGGAGCGCTACTCGCCCGGCCAGAACCTGGACGTCCAGGGACGGCCCACGGGCATCGTCGTGCAGCTGGCCCGCGCCATCGTCGTGGGGCCCATTGCGCGCCTGGAACTTATTCCATCGGAGAGCACCGAAAGCACGGACAATGCCGAAGAGGGTGGCCTGATCGAGGCGCAGATTCCTGCGCAGCAGTTCAGGGACATGGCCCTGCGCGAGGGGGAAACCCTGGTGGTGACACCGCGCCGTGCCAAGGTGTTTCTGGACGAGGCGGCTGGCATCTGACGGCGCGGCAACGGCTTCCTGCACCCGCTGAACAGGGCTGCAGCGCCGGGCCGGCGCCGCAGCCCTGATTTCATTCAACCGGGTGACGAAAGACAAGAATGCTTCAATGGTTTGACAACGCTCCGCGCCGCATCCTGGCGCTCATCAGCCTGGCCTGCGTGGCCATGCTGGCCTTCGGCATGTATCTGCAGCATGTGGTCGGGCTGGAGCCCTGCCCGATGTGCATCGTGCAGCGCTATGCATTGATCGGCGTGGCCCTCTTCACGGGCCTGGGCAGTGTGCGCGGCGGTCGCGGCTGGCTGATCAGCTGGGGTGTGCTGGCGCTGGTGGCTGCGGGCTTTGGCGCCTTCGTCGCCGCGCGCCAGAGCTGGCTGCAGTGGTATCCGCCCGAGTTCGCCACCTGCGGGCGCGACTTCTACGGAATGATCGAGAACTACTCCATCAGCCGTGCCGTGCCCATGATCTTCCGTGGCTCGGGCGACTGCGTTGCCGTGGACTGGAGCTTCCTGGGCGGCTCCATCGCCAACTGGTCCTTCATCTGCTTCGCCATCATGAGCGTGGCCGTCTTGGTGCTGCTGGTGCGCGGCGCTGCCCGCAGGCGCTGAGCCCTAGGCTGAGGCTTGCGCCAGTCGCCGCTGCAGCGACTGCGCCAGGGTGCTCAGGATGAGCCAGCAGGACGTGGCGCCCGCGTCCAGCACGCCGATGGAGCGCGGCCCCAGCCGGGCCGAGCGCCCGATGCGGGCCTGCAGGTGGCGCGTGGATTCCTTGCCCGCTTCGGCTGCGGCCTCCATGGCCTGCAGCGCCTCGCGGAAACCGGCGCCGGCCTGCAGCGATTGCCGGTAGGCCTGCAGGGCCGGGGCCAGCGTGTCGATGAGGGTCTTGTCGCCCACCCGGGCCTTGCCCATCTCCTGCACATCGGCGACGGCCCGCGCCAGCGCCTGGCCGAACAGGATGGCATCCATCTCCTGCTCCGGCCCAAGAACATCGGCGAAGCCTTGGAAGAAGCTGCCGTACAGCGGGCCCATGGAGCCGCCGATATCGTCCATCAAGGCCTGGGACAGCTGCTGCAGCGCCGCAGGCAGCTGCGCTGCCTGGCTGGCGTCCATGGCATCGAGCCGTGCGCCGCAGCCGGAAAAGCCCTTTGCCATGTTGATGCCGTGATCGCCATCGCCGATCAGGCCGTCGATCTCGCTCAGGAACTCCCGGTGGCTGACGATGGCCGTGATCAGTTCACGCACGATGCTGCCCGTGCCATCGAGCGCGATGGCCGGCCCTTGGCTGGTGCGCCTTGCGGCTTGGTGGCGGGCGGTTTGTGCCTGTTCCTGCGCCTGTGCCGGCGTCCGTGCCGGAACAGAGGGCAGCGTTGGAATGGCCTCCTGCGGCTGGGGCGGCAGCTCGCCGGGCAGGGTCAGCGCGACTGACTGGCAGGGCGCCTTGAGGCAGGCTTCCAGCACATCGTCCAGCTGCATCAGCGTGAGCGTGATGCCCATCATCTCCAGTGAGGTGAAGAGATTGCCCACCAGCCGGAAGGCCACCTGAATGCCGCGTTCTTGCAGGCGCCGGGCCACCTCGCCATAGAGGATGTACTGCTCCATCAGCGGCGTGGCGCCCAGGCCGGACAGCAGCACGGCCACGCGGTCGCCCGGGGCGAAGGGCAGGTCGGGCAGCAGGGTGTCCAGCATGCGCTCGGCCATATCGGCCGCCGTGGCCGTGCGGTGCACGGACATGCCGGGCTCGCCATGGTGGCCTATGCCCACCTCCATGCTGCCGCGCTCGATATGGAAATTGGCCTTGCCCACGGCGGGAATGGTGCATGCCGACAGGCCGATGCCGATGCTGCGCGTGCGGGCCATGGCGTGCCGGGCGAGGGCGATCACTTCGTCGAGGCTGGCGCCCATGGCCGCCCGGGCGCCCGCCACCTTCCACATCAGGATCTCGCCGGCCACGCCGCGGCGGCTGGCCTCGTCGCCCCGCGCGGCTGAAGGCACGTCGTCGTTGGCCACCACGGTCCTGACCGCCATGCCTTCGGCCGCGGCCATCTGCACGGCCATGGCAACGTTCATGTTGTCGCCCGCGTAGTTGCCATACAGGCAGGCCACGCCGGCGCCGCCATCGGCTGCGCGCATGGCGTCGTAGAAGCTTCTGGCCGTGGGGGACGAGAAGACTTCGCCCACGGCGGCGGCGTCGCACAGGCCTGCGCCCACATAGCCCAGAAAGGCCGGTTCGTGACCCGACCCGCCGCCCGTCACGATGCCCACCTTGCCCCTGCGTGGCGCGCCATGCAGGCGCACGACGCGGGCATTGCCTGCGTCGATGCGCAGGGTGTCGCCATGGGCGGCGATCCATCCCTGGAGCATGTCCTCCACCACCCGGTCGGGGTCGTTGATCACGCGGTTGGTCGTCATGCGTTTGTCTCCTCCAGGTGCAGTCGCGGCGGGTGCCGAAGGCTGTTCATATGATCATTGAATGGTCATTTTTGATTTGTTGAAATTGGCATGTCAATGCCTTCTGGCTATTCAATAGCCAAGGGAAAACGATAGGATTTGATGAATTTTGTAGAAAATTCAATGGGTTACGTATTCATCTTGCCGACTCACATAGCTATCGTTGTTTGACAACTGCTCTTCGATTGAGAAGACTCTCATAAAACATTGATCAAATGATCATGTGATGGTCTTTTGTAACGAAGGGGATGCCATGAAGCTGGCCATCGGCTGCGACGAAGCCGCCTGCGACCTCAAGAACGCCGTGAAGCAGCATCTGCTGGCCCAGGGCCACGAAGTGGCCGACTTCGGCACGCACGACGGCGAGCCGGTGCTCTACCCCGACATCGGCATCGCGGTGGCGCAGGCCATCGTCCAGGGCCGCCATGAGCGCGGCGTTCTCCTGTGCGGCACGGGCATAGGCATGGCCATTGCCGCCAACAAGGTGGCAGGCATCCGCGCCGCGCAGGCGCATGACACCTATTCGGCCGAGCGCGCCAGCCGCAGCAACGACGCGCAGATCATCACGTTGGGCTCGCGCGTGATCGGGGTGGAACTGGCCAAGGCCATCGTGGACCGCTTCCTTGCATCGCGCTTCGATGGCGGCAGCTCTGCCCTGAAGGTGGATGCCATCACCGGCTTTGAACGCTCGCAGGCCGCCGCGGCCGGGCGCGGGCAGGGCGCGTGACCATGGGCACCGGCACCGGCACCGGCACCGGCACCGGCACCGCACTGCTGCAGGCGCGCGGGGTGGCCAAGAGCTTCGGCGGCGTGCCTGCGCTGCGCAACGGCTGCCTTGAGCTGCAGGCGGGCAGCGTGCACGCGCTGTGCGGCGGCAATGGCGCAGGCAAATCCACCTTCCTGAACATCGTGATGGGCCTGTTGCGGCGCGATGCCGGCGAGATATTGCTCAAGGGCCGGCCGGTGGATTTCGCCACGCCGCACGAGGCGCTGGCGCACCGCCTGTCCATCATCACGCAGGAGCTGTCGCCCATCCCGGGCATGAGCGTGGCCGAGAACATCTTCCTGGGCCGCGAGCCCCGGCGCGCCGGCGTGGTGGTCCGCCATGCCGCGCTGCTGGAGCAGGCGGATGCGCTGCTCAGGCAGCTGGGCTTCGATATCGATCCGCGCGCGCAGATGGGCCGCCTGAGCCTGGCGCAGACCCAGCTGGTGGAGATCGCCCGCGCCCTGAGCCGGCAAAGCGAGCTGATCATCATGGACGAGCCCACCTCGGCCATTGGCGAAAGCGAGACCGCCATCCTCTTCGACGCGATACGCCGCGTGACCGCGCAGGGCGCCGGCATCCTCTACGTGTCGCACCGCCTGACGGAGATCTTCACCATTGCCGACAGCTACACGGTGTTCCGCGATGGCGGCTTCGTGCAGACCGGCGCGCTGGCCGATATCGACCGGCGGCAGCTGGTGAAGCTCATCGTGGGCCGGGAAGTCCGCGCTGCCGCCCGCGAGCGCAGGGCTGCGGCGCCGGGCGAGCCGCTGCTGTCGGTGCAGGGGCTCACGCGCCGAGGCGAGTTCGAGGACATCAGCCTGGACGTTGCCCCCGGCGAGGTGCTGGGCATCTACGGACTGATGGGATCGGGCCGCAGCGAATTCCTCAACTGCCTGTACGGCCTCACGCGCGCCGACCAGGGGCAGGCGAGCCTGGGCGGACGGCCCCTGCCGCGCGGCAATCCGGCGGCGTCGATCAAGGCGGGCCTGGCCCTGGTGACCGAGGACCGCAAGGCCACGGGGCTGGTGATGAACTCCTCGGTGCGCTTCAACACCAGCTTGCCCGCACTGCCGGGCCTGCAGCGCGCCGGGGTGGTGGATGGCGCGGCAGAGCGCGTGCTGGTGGGCGGCCTGCTGCAGCGCCTGCGCGTGAAGCTGGCCAGCCCGGCCATGCCGGTCTCCGGCCTGAGCGGTGGCAACCAGCAGAAGGTGGTGCTGGCCCGCTGCATGGCCACCAACCCCGTCTGCCTGCTGTGCGACGAGCCCACGCGCGGCATCGACGAAGGCGCCAAGCGCGAGGTGTACGCCTTCCTGGCCTCGCTGGCCGAGCAGGGCCATGCCGTGGTGGTGGTGTCCTCCGAGGCGCCGGAACTGCTGGAGCTGAGCGACCGCATTGCCATCTTCCGCAAAGGCCGGCTTGACCGCGTGGTGGCCGGCCACGGCATCACGCAGGAGGCGCTGATGCACCTCGCGTCCTGAGCCCGGGCGATGCCCGTGCTGCGTTTTTCCCCTTGCCTTTCACAACACACAGGAGACATGACCATGCCGTTTTTCCGCTTCACCACCGTGCTTGCCGCCGCGCTTGCCGGTGGGCTGTTCCTGGCCGCAGCGCAGGTCCGGGCCCAGGCTCCGGCCCCGCTGTCGGCACCAGCACCAGTGCCATCGCCGGCCAAGCCCTACCGCATAGGCGCGGCCGTCTATGGGCTCAAGGGCGAGTTCATGCAGATGTGGACCAAGGAGCTGAAGGCGCATCCGGCCGTGAAGGACGGCACGGTGCAGATCACCGTGTTCGACGGCAACTACGACGCGCTGACGCAGAGCAACCAGTTCGACACCATGATCACGCAGAAGTACGACGGCATCCTCTTCGTGCCCATTGACCTGAAGGCGGGCGCGGCGCCCGTGCAGAAGGCGGTGAAGGCCGGCATTCCCGTGGTGGGCTCCAACACGCGCGTGCAGGGCGATGTGCTGACCTCCTACGTGGGCAATGACGATGTGGTGGCCGGCCGCATGCAGGCCGAGGCATTGATGAAGGCCATCGGCGGCAAGGGCAATATCGTCGTCATCGAGGGGCCCATAGGCCAGTCGGCACAGATCGAGCGGGCGCGCGGCAATGACGAGGTGCTGGCCCGCCACAAGGATGTGAAGGTGCTGGCGCGCAAGACCGCCAACTGGTCGCGCGCCGAGTCCATGGGGCTGATGGAGAACTGGCTGACCGCATTCCCGGGCCAGATCCAGGGCGTGATCGCCCAGAACGACGACGAGGCCCTGGGCGCGGTGCAGGCCATCAAGACCAAGGGCATCGATATCAAGACCATCCCGGTGGTGGGTGTGGACGGTGTGGCCGCCGCCATCACGGCCGTCAAGCGCGGGGAGATGACCACCAATTTCCAGGATGCCCAGGCCCAGGCGCAGGGCGCGCTGGATGTGCTGCTGCGCCAGCTAGTCGGCCCGTCCTACCGGCCGCGCTCGGTGGTATGGAGCGAGTATGCCCAGGCCATGCCCTGGGGCGATGGCACGGCCAAATCCTACGAGGTGCCCTGGACAGCCATCGTGCCCGCCAATGCCGACGCCTTCTTGCAGAAGGTGCGCAAATGAGCGCCGACAGCCTGGAGCGGGACTTCGACGGCCGCACGGCCCTGGTCACCGGCGGCGCGGGCGGCATCGGCCTGGCGATTGCCCGGCAGCTCGCCGAAGGCGGTGCGCGTGTCGTCCTGGTGGACCTGGAGCGGCAGGCACTGGACGTGGCCGCTGCCAGCCTGGCGGAGCCCCGGCACCACCTGGCGCTGGCGGTGGATGTGACCAGGCCCGAGGACGTGGAAAAGGCGGTGGCCACGGTGCTGGAGGCCACGGGCCGCATCGACATCCTGGTCAACAGCGCCGGCGTGGCGCTGCTGGAGCCGGCCGGCGAAATCAGCGAGGCGGCCTGGGAGCGCACGCTGGCCGTCAATCTCACGGCGCCGCTGCTGCTGGCCCAGGCGGTGGCACCGGCCATGCGACGCCAGCGCCACGGACGCATCATCAACCTGGCCTCGCAGGCCAGCGTGGTCGCGCTCAGTCGCCATGCCGCCTATTGCGCCAGCAAGGCGGGCCTGGTGGGACTGACGCGCGTGCTGGCGCTGGAGTGGGCGTCCGACGGCATCACCGTCAACGCCATCTCGCCGACGGTGGTTGACACGCCGCTGGGCCGCAAGGCCTGGGCCGGGCAGGTGGGGGAGGCCATGCGGGCACTCATCCCCACGGGCCGCTTTGCGCAGCCCGAGGAGGTGGCGCGGCTGGCCGTGTTCCTGGCCGGTACGCACGCCGGCATGCTGACGGGCGAGAACATCGTCATCGACGGGGGCTACTCCATCCAGTGAGCGGCCTGCCGGCCCCACGCCTTTCTTCCATCAACGCGGGAGTCCTCCATGACGAATCTTCAAGCCGCATCTTCGCCGCCGCTCTTGGGGCGGCGCGCGCTGGACCTGCGCAGCCTGCGCGAGCGCTACGGCGTGGTCATCGCGCTGATTGCACTGTGCGCGGCGCTGGCGCTGGCCAACCCCCATTTCATGACCTGGGGCAACTGGGCCGACATCCTGCGCCAGACCTCCATCAACGGCATCCTGGCCATCGGCATGACGTGCGTGGTGCTGACGGCGGGCATCGATCTGTCGGTGGGCGCCATCCTGGCGCTGGCCGGCATGGTCGGCGCCTGGCTGGCGGCAGATGGCCAGGGGCTGGCGGTGAGCGTGGGCGCCGGGCTGGGCGTGGGCATGCTGCTGGGCGGCGTCAACGGCCTGCTGGTGGCTTGGTTCGCGGTGCCGCCCTTCGTGGCCACGCTGGGCATGCTCAGTGCGGCGCGTGGCCTGACCTACATCTACAACGACGGCATGCCGGTGTCCGAGCTGCCCGACGGCTTTCTTGCCATCGGCGCCGGCCAGCTGGGACCCGTGCCCATGCCCATCGTGATCTTTGCCGTTGCCGTCGCGGTGTTCGCCTTCGTGCTGCGCTACACCGTGTATGGCCGCTATATCTACGCCGTGGGCGGCAACCTGCGCAGCGCCAAGACCAGCGGCATCAACACCCGCGCCATCGTGCTGCTGGTCTATGTGGTCAGCGGCCTGCTCGCGGGGCTGGCCGGCATTTTGCTGGCGTCGCGCACCACGGCGGCGCTGCCGCAGGCCGGCGTGTCCTACGAGCTGGACGCCATCGCGGCCGTGGTGATCGGCGGCACCAGCCTGTCGGGCGGCACGGGCAGCCTGGGCGGCACGGTCGTCGGCGCCCTGCTCATCGGCGTGATCAACAACGGGCTGAACCTGCTGGGCGTGTCCTCGTACTACCAGCAGCTGATCAAGGGCGTGATCATCGTCGGCGCCGTGCTGCTCGACAGTTCGCGCCGCAGGGCATGAAGCGCTGCGCCCACGTCCTGTCCACCATCTGCAACCCGGGAGAGTTCCATGCAAAACACCCTGCCTGACGCCACCGATACGAACATGCTGGCCGTGGTTTGCCACGGGCCCAGGGATTACCGGCTCGAACGCGTCGCGCGTCCGCAGGCCGGGCCGCGCGAGCTGGTCATCCGCGTGGCTTCCTGCGGCATTTGCGCGGGCGACTGCAAATGCTGGGCTGGCGCGCCGCGCTTCTGGGGAGATCCGGAAAAAGGCCGCCCCGCCTATGTGCGCCCGCCGGTGATCGCGGGCCACGAGTTCTGGGGCCATGTGGTGCAGGTGGGCGAGGGCGCGCAGGAGCACCACGGCGTGCAGCTGGGTGACCGGGTGATCGCCGAGCAGATCGTGCCCTGCCATGCCTGCCGCTATTGCAGGACCGGCTTTCGCTGGATGTGCGAGGTGCACGATGTCTACGGCTTCCAGGGCCAGGTGGCCGATGGCGGCATGGCCGAGTACATGCGCCTGTCGGCCCGCGCCGTGGTGCACCGGATTCCCGAGAGCGTGGCCTTCGAGGATGCGGCCATCACCGAGCCGCTGTCCTGCGCCATCCATGCCGTCAACCGCGGCGACATCCAGCTCGATGATGTGGTGGTCATCGCCGGCGCGGGCACGCTGGGCCTGCTCATGGCCCAGGTGGCGCGCCTGAAGACGCCGCGCCGGCTGGTGGTCATGGACCTGTCGGACCAGCGCCTGGCGCTGGCACGCCGCTGCGGCGCGGACGTGGTCATCAACCCCGCGCGCGAGGATGCCCGCGCCATCGTGCACGCGCTGACCGACGGCTATGGCTGCGATGTGTACATAGAGACCACGGGCGCGCCCTCGGGCGTGACGCAGGGGCTGGACCTGGTGCGCAAGCTCGGCCGCTTCGTGGAGTTCAGCGTCTTCGGGCGCGAGACCACGGTGGACTGGTCCATCATCGGCGAGGAAAAGGAACTGGACCTGCGCGGCGCCCACCTGAGCGCCCATTGCTACCCCATTGCCATCGACCTGCTGGCGCGCGGGCTGGTCACCTCCGAGGGCATCGTCACCCACCGCTATGCGCTGTCGGAGTGGGAGAGCGCCATCCGGGTGGCCGATTCCATGGACTCGGTCAAGGTCCTGCTGCTGCCCCACGCTGGCGAGGCCCGGTGAGCGGCGCTACACTGCGCGCCTTTCCCGGCACCCTTGGAGGCACCCTTGACTGAAAGCGACCTGACGCGACTGGCGACCCTGTACTACGTCGATGGATGCACGCAGGACCAACTGTCCAAGGAGTTCGGCATCTCGCGCGCCACCGTCGGGCGGCTGCTGCGCCGCGCGCAGGAAGAGGGCATTGTCGAGATCCGCGTGCGGCCGCATTCGCTGGTGTCCGCCGACCTGGAGCGGCAGCTGACCGAGCGCTTTCACATCAAGCGCGCACTGATCGCGGTGGACCACAAGGATGCCGACCGGCAGCGCGAACTGCTGGCAGGGCTGGTGGCCAGCGAGCTGGAGCGCATCCTGGTCGATGGCTCCATCGTGGCCGTGGGCATGGGGCGCAACGTGTCCTCGGTCTCCGAGCACGCCCTGTCCGCCACACGGCGGGAGTGCCACTTCGTCAGCGCCATCGGCGGCTCCTACCGTGGTGGGGAGGCGATGAACGCCGACCACATCGCGCGCCGCCTGGCCGCGCGCTTTGGTGGCAAGTCCGAATCGCTCTATGCGCCGGCCCTGGTGGGCGATCCGCAACTGCGCAAGGCGCTGCTGGACAACGACACCGTCAGGCACACCCTGGACAAGGCGCGCCGCGCCGACATCGCCCTCATCGGCGTGGGCGATGTCAGCGTGGACAGCAACATGGCCCGCATGGGCTGGTTTTCCGCGCAGGAGATCTCGGACGCCCGCCGCGCGGGCACGGTGGGCGACATGATGGGCTACGACTTCATCGACATCCACGGCCAGCCGGCCGCAACCCCCATGCAGGACCGCGTCATCGGCCTGAGCCGCGAGGACCTGCTGCGCATACCCAACGTCATCGCCGTGGCGGCCGAATCCAGCAAGGTCACGGCCATCCTGGGAGCCCTGCGCACCGGCGCCATCGACACGCTGGCCACCACCACGGCCAACGCGGCGGCCGTGCTGCAGCTGGACGATGTCATGGGGGCGACGCGCTGACGCAGTGGGGGAGGCGCGGCTCTTGGGCGGCGGGCCTAGTTCGACGCGCGGCGGTAGAAGGCCAGCGAGCCTGCCAGCGCCAGCAGCATGCCGCCGCACAGGCGGTCCAGCCACATCACGGCCCGCCCGCGCAGCAGCCGCGCGGCGCGTGATCCGGCGAAGGCATAGGCCAGCATCACCAGGAAATCGATGAGCGCGAACACCAGCGCAATGGCGATGTACTGCGGCGCCTGGGCGGCCGCCGGGTCGATGAACTGGGGCAGCAGGGCCGAGCAGAACAGATAGCCCTTGGGATTGGTCACGGCGACCAGGAACGATTTGAACAGCACGGTACGGGCGCTGTAGCCGTCGGCACCGGCCTCTGCCTTGCCGTCACCCTGGGGTGCCGACAGCGATCCGCCCTGGCTGCGCAGCATGCGCAGGCCCAGCCAGGCCAGGTAGGCCGCTCCCGCCCACTTGACCACCGAGAACCAGAACTCCGAGGCCGCCAGCAGCGCGCCCAGGCCCAGCGCGACAGCGCCGACCAGCACGAAGTCCGACAGCACGGCGCCCAGCATGCCCGGCAGGGCGCGGCGCACGCCGTGGCGCGAGCCATTGGCCAGGGCCAGCAGCACGGTGGGGCCGGGGGTGATGATCGCGATCAGCGCGACCAGGGAGAAGACGAGCAGGGTGGCGAGGGTCATGTCGGCGAAGGCTCATGCGGTTGGCAACAGGCCTGCCACTGTGCCAGCTTTGCCTGCCTTGCGCAGCCCCTGCCGACCCGGGGCAGGGCAAACGGGGCGGGCAGGCGTCAGTCGCTGCCCACGCCGCCGGCGGCAAAGACCGGGCCGCGCGTGCCGGGCACCCAGCCCGGGTAGGTTTCCATCACTTCGGCGAACAGGGCCGAATCGATCCAGCGCTGCAGCCAGGCCTGCAGGTGCGGCCAGGGCTGCTCGTTCCATTGCGACTCGTCGATGCGCGCGTACTGGCGCACGAAGGGGCGCAGGGCCATGTCGGCCAGGCTGGGGTTCTGGCCGAACAGGTAGCCGGTGGCCTCCAGCTGGTCGTCCAGCTCTGCCAGCCAGGTCAGGGCATCGGCCTGGGCGTGGTTGACCTCTTCGGCCGTATAGCGCTCGGGGTACTTGCAGCGGTCCAGGGCGTGCTTGAAAAAGCCGTCGTTGCGCTCGATCAGCGCCAGCATGTCCTGCAGCGAGCCGCTGGTCGGTGCCAGCCAGCCGTCCGGGTCATTGGCGCGCAGCGCGTGCAGCATGACATCCAGGCTCTGCTCGATCACGCGGCCGTCCTCCAGCACCAGCACGGGCACCGTGCCCTTGGGCGAGGCGTCGAGCAGCGCCTGCGGCTTGTTGCGCAGGTTGATTTCGCGCAGCTCGCAGGCCAGGCCGGCATGGGCCAGCGCCAGGCGGGCGCGGATGGCGTAGGGGCAGCGGCGAAACGAGTAGAGAACCGGCAGGGTCTGGGTCATGGAGCGGGGACGGGGCTAGGGGCCAAAAGCGGCAGATGATAGCGCCGGGGCCAAAGTCAGGCGGCCTGCGGGTCTTGCCGCGGGCGTCCGTGGCTATTGCAGCTGCGCCAGCAGCCATTGCCTGAAGGTCTTGAGCGCCGCGCTGGGTGCGCGCGAGCGCAGATGGGTCAGCCAGTAGGCGCCCGTGTCCACCTCCTGCTCGAAGGGGCGCACCAGCCGGCCCTGCTGCAGCAGGTGATGGAACATGCGCGCCGGCAGCAGGGCCACGCCCGCGCCCTGGGCCGCCGCCTCGGCCAGCGTCAGCGAGGAGTCGAACATGGCCCCGCGCGCCAGCGGCGCGCTCTGGTCCAGCGTGGCAAACCAGCTCTCCCACTCCTGCAGGCGGTACGAGCGCAGCAGCGTCTGCCCGGCCAGGTCGGCCGGCTGGCGAAGGCGCTGTGCCAGGGCCGGGGTGCACATGGGCGTCAGCGGCGCGCGCAGCAGCAGCTCGGCACGCGTGCCCTGCCAGGCGCCGTCGCCAAAGCGCACGGCCGCATCCAGCCCTTCGCCGGCCAGGTCCACGCGGTTGTTGTGCGTGAGCAGTCGCAGGTCGATGTAGGGGTGCTGCTGCTGGAACTGGCCCAGCCTGGGAATCAGCCAGCCGATGGCGAAGGTGCCGACCACGCCCACGGTGAGGACCTCGCGCGGGCGCGGTTCGGCCACCTGCTGCAGCGAGTGCTCTATGCGCGCAAAGCTCTCGGCCACGGCAGGCCACAGCGCATGGCCTTCGTCGGTCAGCGCCAGGCCGCGCGGCAGGCGCCGGAACAGCGGCTTGCCCAGGCGCTCCTCCAGGTTGCGGATGTGCTGGCTGACGGCGGCCTGGGTCACGCACAGCTCGTCGGCCGCCCGCGTCAGGTTGAGATGGCGCGCGGCCGCATCGAACATGCGCAGGGCATTGAGGGGCAGTTGCATGGTGAGCTAAAAGTTTTTCTAAGGGATGCTGCCAATTATTCACGCTGGTCGCAGATTGGGCGCGGCGCTATCGTTGCGGTTGTCGATCTGCAACTGAAAAGGAAAAACAATGCAAAGACGCGATTTTCTGATGACGGGCGGCGCGGCCGCCTGGATGGCGGCCGGGCTGGCGGGCTGCGCCCTGCCATCAAAAAAACAGGGGGCTGCCGACCAGGCCTTCAGGACCGAGCTGGCGCGCATCGAGAAAAGTGTGGGCGGCCGGCTCGGCGTGGCCGTGCTGGAGGCGGAGTCGGGCGCCAGCGTGGACCACCGCGGCGACGAGCGCTTTGTCATGTGCAGCACCTTCAAGCTGCTGCTGGCCGCCCAGGTGCTGGACCGCGTGCAGCAGGGCGATGAGCGCCTGTCGCGCCGCGTGCACTACGCCAGCTCCCGGCTGGTTCCCTACTCGCCGGCCAGCGGCCCGCGTGCCGGCGATGGCGGCGGCATGACCATCTCCGAGCTGTGCGAGGCCGCCGTGGTGCTCAGCGACAACACCGCCGCCAACCTGCTGCTGGACGCCAGTGGCGGCCCGCAGGCGCTGACGCAGTGGCTGCGCGCCAGCGGCGACGAGACCACGCGCCTGGACCGCATGGAGCCCGAGCTCAACGAAGGCCTGCCCGGTGACGAGCGCGACACCACCACGCCGCTGGCCATGGTGCAAAGCATGCAGCGCCTGCTGCTGGGATCGGTGCTGGACGGCCATGGCCGCGCGCTGCTGCAGCAGTGGCTGGTGGCCAGCCGCACGGGCGACAAGCGCCTGCGCGCGGGTATGCCGGCCGGCTGGCGCGTGGGTGGAAAGACGGGCACCGGCGATCGCGGCACGGCCAACGATGCCGTCATCGCCTGGCCCACGCCGCAAAGTGCACCGCTGCTGGTGACCGGCTACCTCACCGAATGCCCGGCCGATGCGCCGCAGCGCGATGCGGCGCTGGCAGCGGCCGGCAAGGCGGCCGCACGCTGGCAGGCAGCAGTGCAAGGCTAAGTTGCGCCACCACGTCGCTTGATTTGGGCGATTTCAAAAAATTGGCGCGGCCTGAAGACGAGAGACACCGAGGAAGGGCCTGGGCCGGCCGCGCCGCCCCCGCACCGAGGGTGTCGCCGGCCGCCCGTATGCCCCCCTCGTGAGGGGGAAGGCGCACAGCGCCTCAGGGGGTTACAACTTCTTGACCAGGACCTGACTTTTGCGGTCCCAGTTGTACTTGGCCTTGCGCGCCTCGGGCAGCCAGTCGGGGTCCACGGGCTGGAAGCCGCGCTTGATGAACCAGTGCATGGTGCGCGTGGTCAGCACGAACAGGCTGTCCAGGCCCTGGGCCTTGGCGCGCTGCTCTATGCGCTTGAGCAGCTTCTCGCCATCGCCCGTGCCCTGGCTCTTGGGCGAGACAGTGACGGCCGCCATCTCGGCGGTCCGGGCGCTGGGGTAGGGGTAGAGCGCGGCGCAGCCGAAGATCACGCCATCGTGTTCGATGATGGTGTAGTGGGCGATGTCTCGCTCGATCTCGGTGCGGCTGCGCTTGACCAGGGTGCCGTCCTTCTCGAAGGGCTCGATCAGCTGGATGATGCCGGCCACGTCGTCGGGCGTGGCCTCGCGCAGCTCTTCCAGCTTCTCGTCGATGACCATGGTGCCGATGCCGTCGTGCACATAGATCTCCAGCAGCAGCGCGCCGTCGATGGCGAACGGCAGGATGTGGCTGCGCTCCACGCCGTGCTCGCAGGCATGCACGCAGTGCTGCAGGTAAAAGCCCGTGTCCGTGGGCTGCTCGGGCGTGGGCAGCTCGGCCAGCATGCGGCGGGCCGTGGCCAGCGGCAGCTCGGTGTCGATGGGGTTGGTCTCGTCGGCCGGGCCCGTGGGGTCCATGCGGATGCCCGGCACCTCGGTCATGAAGATCAGCTTGTCGGCCTTCAGCTCGATGGCCACGCGCGTGGCCACCTCTTCCATGCTCAGGTTGAAGGCCTCGCCGGTGGGCGAGAAGCCGAAGGGCGACATCAGCACCATGGCATCCATGTCCAGTGCGCTGCGGATGCCGCTGACATCGACCTTGCGCACCAGGCCCGAATGCTTGAAATCCACGCCGTCCACGATGCCCACGGGCCGCGCCGTGAGGAAGTTGCCCGAGATCACCCGCACCCGTGCGCCGGCCATGGGCGTATTGGGCAGGCCCTGGCTGAAGGCGGCCTCGATCTCGTAGCGCAGCTGGCCAGCGGCTTCCTGGGCACAGTCCAGCGCCACGGAGTCGGTGATGCGCACGCCGCGCGAGTACTGAGCCTCATGGCCCTTGGCGGCAAGCTGCTCGTTGACCTGGGGACGGAAGCCATGGACCAGCACGATCTTCACGCCCATGGCCTGGATCATGGCCAGGTCCTGGACGATGGAGCTGAGCTTGCCCGATGCGATGGCCTCGCCCGTCAGTCCCACCACAAAGGTCTGGTGTCGGAACTTGTGGATATAGGGAGCCACGGACCGGAACCAGGGGACGAAGGTGAAGTTGAAGACGGTGGACATGGTGGTCAGTCGGGGCATCGGGCCGATGCCGGGCAGAAAAAAAAGGCCTGCGGACAGGTCCGCCAGGACATGCTCGCGCAGGCAGGCGCCAGTGTAGCGGCATGGCGCGGCACCTGCGCACAGAAATGGGATGGAACGCCACGCAAATCGGCCCTGCTGCACAGTGCCGGGGGCACAAGGCACAGGACCTTGTCCGACGGGGGCCCGCCTGCAAGCCCGTGTAAGCTTCGCCACCATCGGTGAACCACGCAAGGCGCCCCCATTCATGCCATTGAGCGCTTCCATGTTTTTTCCGTTGCTTGCGCGGCCCGCGCGCCTTGTGCCGTGGCTGGCGGCGCTGGGCATGGTCGCAGGGGCGGCCCAGGCTGCAGGGGAGGCTCCGGCCTCCCAGGCTGCCGCCGCGATGAGCTTCGTGCAGGCCCGTCAGGCGCTGCTGCAGGGCTCCGACCAACTGGCCGCCTCGGCCAAGGCCGTGGAAAGCGCGCGGCTCAGACGCCAGGGTACGCAGGGGCTGGGCGGGCCTTCCGTGGCCATCACGGGCCTGGGCTACCGCTACTCGGCCAATGCCGACATCGATCTCGATCCTGCGCGGCGCACCCTGGACGGCGTCCTCGGCCAGCTGCCGCCCTCGGTGGGGCCGGCCATTCCCTCGCTGCCGCAACTGCCCACCTCCTATGCCTTGCAGCGCAAGAGCACGAATGCCTCGGCCAGCCTGTCCCTGGTCTGGCCGCTGTACCTGGGCGGCCTGTCCGATGCGGTGCGCAGTGGCCTGGACGCTGCCACCGACGAAGCCCTGGCCGATGCCGCCAGCAGCAGCCACGCCCTGCATTCGCTGCTGGTGCAGCGCTACTTCGGCGCCCAGCTGGCCGAGCGGGCCGCACGGCTGCGCGAGCGTGCGCTTGAAGGCGTGCGCGTGCATGACGCGGCCGCGCAAAGCATGCTCAAGGCGGGCGTGATCTCCCGGCTGGAGCGCCTGCAGGCCCGTGCCGCGCTGGCCGACGCCGAGCAGCAGGCACGCAAATCGCGCGACGACGCAGACCTGGCCGCAGCGGCGCTGGCGCGCACGGTCAAGGCGCAGCGGCAGGTGCTGCCCAGCACGCCGCTGTTCGTCAGCAGCCGGCCCTTGTCGCCGCTGGACGGCTTCGTCACCGCGGCCCAGTCGCACCATCCGGGTCTGGACAAGGTGCAGGCCAAGAAGCGCCAGGCCGAGTCCCTGCACGACGCGCAGGAGGCGCTGCGCCGGCCGCAGCTGCTGGCCTTCGGTTCGCGCGAGGTCAATACCAGCGGCAAGCCCAACTGGGTGGCTGGCGTGGCCGTGCGCTGGACGCTGTGGGACAGCATCGACCGCGATGCGCTGGCCGCCTCCTCGCAGCGCAAGATCGAGCAGGCCGAGCTGACCGAGGCCCAGGCGCTCAGCGACATCGCGCTGCTGGTCGAGAAGAACTGGCTGGGCGTGGAGCAGGCACGCCGCCAGTACCAGGCCCAGCAGGCCCAGGAGGATCTTGCGCGCGAGCTGCTGCGGCTGCGCGAGGCCGGCCTGCGGGAAGGCACCAGCACCACGCTGGACCTGATCGATGCCAGCCTCAATCTCGCCAAGGTCCAGACCCAGCGTGCCGAACTGGCCAACCAGTATGTGCAGGCCCTGGCCGCACTGCTGGAGAGCACGGGCCAGAGCGAGGAATTCGACCGATTCATGGCCCAGGCCGACATACAGATCCCACCCGACGCACCATGAGCACAGCCACGCCCGACCATCCCCGCAGCGCCACCGAAGCACCCGGCCCCGCGCCCGTGCCGCCGGGGCGCAGGCGCCCCTGGCTGGCCCTGGCCATCGTGCTGGCCGTGCTGCTGCTCGTGGCCTGGGGCTTTTGGCGTGCGGCGCAGCCCGCCCCCCTGTATTTCCAGGGCCAGATGGAGGCACGCGAGACCGACATCGCGCCCAAGGTCGCGGCGCGCATCGCCAAGGTGCGGGTCACCGAAGGCCAGAAGATCCAGCCTGGCGATCTGCTGGTGGAGATGGACAGCCCCGAGGTGCGCGCCAAACTGGCCCAGGCCGAGGCCGCGCGCGATGCCGCCCAGGCCCAGGCCGACAAGGCGCAGGCCGGCGCACGCCCGCAGGAAGTGCAGATGGCGCGCCTGAACTGGCAGCGCGCCCAGACGGCCGCCGACCTGGCCCAGACCTCGCTGCGCCGCGTGCAAAGCCTCTTCGACCAGGGACTGGTTGCAGCCCAGAAGCGCGATGAAGCCGATGCCAACTGGCGCGCCTCGCGCGACCAGGCGCTGGCTGCGCGTGCGCAGTATGAAATGGCGGCTTCGGGCGCGCGCCAGGAGGATCGCAGCGCTGCCCAGGCCCAGGCACGCCAGGTGCAGGGCGTGGTCGCCGAGGTGGAGGCCGCGCGTGCCGAGACCGAGCTGCGCAGCCCCGTGGGCGGCGAGGTGGTCCAGGTGCTGGCCCGCCAGGGCGAGCTGTCCCCGCAGGGCGTGGCCGTGGTCACCGTGGTGGACCTGGCCGACCAGTGGGTGGTGCTCAATGTGCGCGAGGACCAGCTTGCACGCTTTGCCCAGGGCAGCCGCTTCACCGGCCGCCTGCCGGGCCTGGACAACCGCGAGGCCGGCTTCGAGGTCTACTACCTGGGTGTGCTGCCCGACTTCGCCACCTGGCGCGCCACGCGTGCGGGCCAGGGCTTCGATGCGCGCACCTTCGAGGTCCGCGCGCGGCCGCAGCAGCCCATTGCAGGCGCGCGGCCCGGCATGAGCGTGGTCGTGGAAGGCGGCCGTTGAGCGGCCGGCGGCAGTGAGCGCGAACCCGCCCACGGCCTTTGCCGCCAGCCTGCGGCGCGAATGGCGTCTGCTGCGCGGGCGGCCCTGGGACCTGGCCATGGTCAGCTGGGTGCCGCTGCTGGCGCTGCTGCTCATGGTCTGGATCTTCTCGGCAGGACTGGTCCAGCGCCTGCCGGTCGCCGTCTGGGACCAGGACCACAGCGCCCTGTCGCGCCAGCTGGTGCGCATGCTGGATGCCACGCCGGGCCTGGCCGTGCAGTCGCAGGCGCTCAATGCCTCGGAGGCGCAATGGGCGCTGCAGTCCATGAATGCCTACGCCGTGGTGCAGATCCCGCCCGGCTTTGCGCGCGACATCAAGCGGGGCCAGGGGGCCGACGTGGTGCTCATGCACAACGCCCAACTGGCCACGCACTCCAGCCTGATCCAGCGCGACCTGCGCCAGGTGGTGGGAACGCTGTCGGCCGGCGTGGAAATGCAGGCCCGTGCCAAGCGCGGCGACCCGGCCCAGGCGCTGCGCGTGCGCATGGAGCCCATACGCACCAACCTGGTGTCGCTGTTCAACATCTCCACCAATTACGAGCAGTTCCTGGCGGCGGCGCTGATTCCCGCGCTGCTGCACATCCTGGGCATGACGGCCGGCGCCTGGTCCGTGGGGCGCGAGCTGCGCGACCGCACGCTGGGCCAGTGGATGGCCGAGGCTGCGGGCCCGGGAAAGCCCGGCTGGAGCGCCATTGCGGGCGCCTTGGCGGGCAAGCTGGCACTGTCGTGGGCCAGCCTGGGCCTGGGCGGTACGCTGGCCATGCTGTGGCTCACGGCCGGACGGGGCTGGCATCCGGGGCAGGGCGCTGCCAGCCTGGCCTGGGTGGCGCTGGCCCTGATGCTGCTGATCGCCGTGAGCCTGGCGGCCGGGGCGCTGCTGGCGGCGCTCACGCTGTCGCTGCGCACGGCGCTGTCGGGCGCGGGCCTGCTGTCGGCGCCGGCCTTTGCGTTCAGCGGCGTGGGTTTTCCGCTGCTGGCCATGCCGGATTCGGCACGTGCCTGGGCCCTGTCCATGCCCTATACCCACTATGCGCGGCTGCAGATAGAGCAGCTGCAGATGGGCGCGCCCATCGTGCAGAGCCTGCCCGTGGTGGCCGGGCTATTGCTGGCCGCGCTGGTATTGCTGCTGCTGGCCACGGCAGGCCTGGCGCGCGGCCTTTCCCGCCCCGACAAATGGGGAGGGCGCTGAGATGGCCAGGGGCTTTTCGCAAGACTTCATCAGCGCCCTGCGTGCCGTGTTCGGCGACGTGGGCGTGCTCATGCTGCTGGTGGGCGCGCCCGTGCTCTACGGCTTCTTCTATCCCTGGTTCTATGGGCAGGAGGTCGTGCAGCGCGTGCCCGTGGCCGTGGTGCAGCACGACGGCAGCGGCCTGGCACGCCAGATGCTGCGCTTTGCCCAGGCCAGCCCGCGCATCGAGGTGACCCTGGTCACGGGCGACGAGGCCCAGGCGCAGCAGGCCCTGCTGGATGGCCGCGTCATGGGCTACGCGCTGCTGCCGCGCGACCTCAAGCGCCGCGTGGTGCGCAGCGAAGAGGCCGTGGTCCCCGTCTATGCCAACGGGGCCTACCCGCTGGCCGCCAAGCAGGTGCAGTACGGCTTTGCCGAAGCCTTCGGCACGGTCTCGGCAGGCGTGGAGCTGCGGCGCCTGACGGCCGGCGGACAGAGCGCACTGCAGGCCCAGGCCAGCCGCTCGCCCGTCAACCTGCAGATGCAGGCCCTGTTCAATCCGACGGAAGGCTACGGCAGCTTCGTCGTCGCCGCCGTGGCCATCATCATCCTGCAGCAGACGCTGCTCATGGGCGGCGCGCTGCTGGTGGGAACCTGGCGCGAGCAGGGATTGGACAGGGCGCCGACACGCACCTGGCTGGCGCGGCTGCTGGCGCTGTGCACGCTGGGCTGGCTCTCGGGCCTGTACTACTTCGGCTGGATCTTCGTCTGGCACGACTATCCGCGCGGCGGCAATCCCTGGGGTGCGCTGGCGCTGCTGGCCGTCTTCGTCCCGGCCGTGGCGGGAGCGGCGGCGCTGCTGGGCTGGTGGCTGGCCAACCGCGAGCGTGCCATGCAGGTGGTGCTGTTCACCTCCATCCCGCTGGCCTTCGTCGGCGGCTTCAGCTGGCCGGCCGAAGCCCTGCCGCAACTGCTGCAGGCGCTGCGCTGGCTGTCACCCAGCACGGCCGCCATCCAGGCCTCGCTGCGCCTGAACCAGGCCGGCGCCCCGCTGGAGGCGGCGCTATGGCATCTGTCCGTGCTGCTGGCTCTGGCGCTGCTGGGCTGGGTGGCCGTGCTCTGGCTGGGCAGCCGCCGTGCGGACCTGCCGGTGGGTGGCCGCGAGTAGCCTGGTGCTGCGTCCATCACAGGCCCTCCTTGGTGGGCCCATCATGGGTTGGACGGCGCTGCTCAGTCGCAGCGAATCGTGTCGCCTTCCAGAAGGCAGATCAGCCCGTTGTAGGCGGTCAAGGTGTCGCGATACCGACGATAGAGGTTGCCTTTGATGTCGAAGCAGCTGTCTGCCTTGCACCGATCGAGCTTTACGGTGCGGGTGCCGGCGGGAGGGGTCAGGACAATCTTGGGTGGCTCCTGGAGCAAGGGCATATTCGTGCCGCAGGATGCGTTCACGTTGGAGATCTGCGCATTCATGCGCATGCGCTTTTCGCCTTCGGAGAGACTGCGGATGCTGGAGACGAATTCCAGCTCCTTGCGAGCCTGGCTGCAGCCCGGGGAGGCTGATGCAGGCGTGGGCTGCTGCGCCTGCTGGTCGATCATGCGCTGCTGGCTATCGATCTGGCGCCGCTGTGCGTCGACGGCCTGCTGGTGGTATTTGCGCTCATTGGCCTGCGCGGCCTCGGCGCGCTCCTGGAGAATCTCCGCATCCGTCTTTCGGCGCTCGATCATGCCGCCGACTTGCGCGCTGCTGCATGGACGGTCGGAGAAATTCATTTCTCCGGATGGATCCTTGCATTGATAGATCTGCGCCATGGCTGGAACTGCCAATGCCAGGCCACACAACAGCGCAATGGCTTCACGCATGGATTCTCTCCACAAGAGGTCTGGACCACGATTTCCGATGGCCTGGCATGGCGTCCGTTCCGACATGCGCTTCACACTTCAGGCCGGCGCGCCCGCGCCGCGACCCCGTCCCTGCACGGCCAGCATCAGCAGCACCACGCCCACGATGGGCAGCAGCCAGGTGTTGATGCCGTCCCAGCCGGCCGTGTGCAGCAGTTGGCCCGAGCCGAACGAGGCCACGGCCACGGTGCCGAAGACCAGGAAGTCATTGAGAGCCTGCACCTTGGCGCGCTCGGCAGGGCGGTAGCACTCGGTGACCATGGCGGTGGCGCCGATGAAGCCGAAGTTCCAGCCCACGCCCAGCAGCACCAGGGAGCCCCAGAAGTGCAGCAGCTCCAGCCCCATCAACGCCATCAGGGCCGAGGCGGCGATCATCACCAGCCCCAGCGCCGTGATGCGGCGCTTTCCAAAGCGCGCGATCAGCCGGCCCGTGAAGAAGCTGGGCGCGAACATGGCCAGCACATGCCACTGGATGCCCAGCGCCGCCTCGCCCACCGTGTGGCCGCAGCCCACCATGGCCATGGGCGCGGCCGTCATCAGAAAGGCCATGAGGCCGTAGCTGACCACGCCGGCCGAGGCCGCCACGATGAACTGCGGCGTGCGCGCAATCTCGGCCAGCGGCCGGGCCTCGCCCGCCACGGCGCGGGCCTGGGGCGGCGGCAGCTTCAGGCCCAGCAGCAGCGGCAGGGCCAGCAGGGCGAGCACGGCCTGGCTGTAGAAGCTGCCGGCGAACGGCGTCATGGGCAGGGCGTCGCGCGTCCAGATCACCACCTGCGGGCCGATGATGGCCGCGATCAGCCCGCCGATCATCACGCGCGAGATGGCGCGCGCCTGCTCGGCGGGGTCGGTCATGGCGTCGGTGGCGGCAAAGCGGTAGCTCTGCACGCAGGCCGCGTAAAAGCCCGCCAGCGCCGTGCCGATGCAGAAGGTCACGAAGTCCGATTGCGCAATGCCCTGGGCCGCGATCACGCCCGAGACCACGCCCAGGATGGCACCCAGCACATAGGCCGTGCGCCGCCCCATGCGCTGCATCAGCCAGGCCGCAGGCAGCGTGGACAGCGCCAGGCCCAGCTGGTAGATGCTGACCGGCAGCGTGGTGGCCGTGGGATTGGTGGAAAGCTGCTGGCCGACCAGGCCGCCCAGCGAAATGATGATGGGCGGCGACGCGCCCCCCAGCGATTGCGCGGCCACGAGCAGGCCGAGGTTGCGGCGCTGCAGCGCTGGAGTGTGTTGTTCTGGTGTCATGGCTTGTGCGGCGGAAAGACCGCATCTTCACCGAAAAGCATGAGGGCTGGGTTAAGCGTTGTTCCGTGTGCCAGCCCTGTCCAGGCGCTGCTGGAGCAGGGATTTGCTGTACGCCTCCTGGAAGATCTGGTGGATCAGCTCCCTGAACCATTTGTGCCCCGCGTCATGGTCGTTGCGCGGATGCCAGACGGCGTCGATGGACAGGGCCAGCTCGGGCAGGGGCATGGGGCGCGCCACGCAGTTGGAGCCGGACAGCACGCTGTGCATCCAGTGCGCGGGCATGGCGGCCACCAGGTCGGTGGATTCGATGACGGGCACCATGCCCAGCCAGGTGGGCACCTGGAACATCACGCGCCGCGCCAGCCCGCGCTCGGCCAGGAGTTCGTCCACGATGCTGCTGCCCACGCCCGTGACCTTCAGGTGGCCTTGCTCCAGGTATTTCTCCAGCGTGAGAGGGGAGGCGGCGGCCGGATGGTCCTTGCGCATCAGCACCATCCACTGGTCGTCCAGCAGGCGGCGTGACGCCGACAGCACCGAGCGACCGCGCGAGACGGACAGCCGTATCTCCACGCCTTCGTACTCGACGCGGTCCGAGGGCTGGCGGCCGTCGAAGGACTGCACCGACAGGCTGATGCCCGGCGCCACCGCACGCAGATGGATGCACAGCTGCGGGAGCAGCAGCACGCCCACGTAGTCGGACAGGCGCAGGTGGAAATTGCGCCGCGCCGTGGCCGGATCGAAGCCCTTGCTGACCTCGATGGCGCTTTCGATCTCGCTGAAGGCCTTGCGGAAGCTGCGCGCCAGGCGCACGGCCTCGGGCGTGGGCGACATGCCTTCTGCCGTGCGCAGCAGCAGCGGGTCGTTGAACTGGGTGCGCAGCCGGCGCAGCGCATGGCTGACGGCCGAGGAGGTGATGCCCAGCCGCGCGGCGGCCTTGCCCACGCTGCGTTCTTCCACCAGGGCCTCGAAGATCACCAGCAGGTTGAGGTCGATGCTGCGCAGGTTGACCGGAGCCCGAGGCGCGCCGTCTGCATGTTGAATGCTGTTCATTTTGATGATGACAAAGATGAGCTTGACTGAATTTTACGTGCGTCACGACAATGCACCAGCTTTGAAATGAATGCCCATGAATTCACCCAGTTTCAACCGCTGTGCCGGTGATTGCGACGCAGTCGAAAATCCAGCGGAACAATATCTGTTTCCAGAAAATTCCTGCGATACCCATTTCCATGTATTTGGTCGTTCCGATGATTTTCCGTTGATTGCGGAACGCGCCTATACGCCGGCTGTCGCGTCCATGGACGATTATTGGAAGGCCTTTCGCCCATTGGGCGTGGACCGCTGCGTTCTGGTCCAGCCCAGCGTGTATGGCCGCGATCACGGCCTTCTCAAGCAGACGCTGCGCCATGCCGAATCGGGCCGCATGCGTGGCGTGGCCGTGATCTACGAGGACACGCCGGATACAGAGATCGAAGCGCTGCACGCCCTGGGCGTGCGCGGCGCTCGGTGCAATGCGCTGTTTTCGGGCGGGGTCTCCGTCTCCAGCCTGCGGGCCGTGGCCGACCGCATCCGGGGCCTGGGCTGGCATGTGCAATTGCTGGTGAACGTGGATGAAGACCCTGGCCTGGCGCAGCGCGTGGCCGACATGGGCGTGGCCGTGGTGGTGGATCACTTCGGCCACCCGTCGCGCCAGCTGGGCGCCGGCGGGCCGGGCAGCCGCAATCTGCAGGCGCTGATGAAGGAAGGCCGGGCCTGGGTGAAGTTCTCGGGCGCCTACCGGATATCGGCAACGGCATCGGCCGTGGACCCGGCCGTGGTTCCCATTGCACATGCCCTGGTGCAGGCCAATCCGCACCGGATCGTATGGGGGTCGGACTGGCCGCATCCCGGAATAAAGGCCCGTTCGAATTCCGCTGGCGAATTGGCGCAGGCATTGGTGGATTGGGTTCCAGAGGAATACAGGCGCACGGTATTGGTCGATAACCCCGCGCGCCTGTATTGGGGTCATTGATTTTCAAATAGCAGGAGACAGAGAAAATGAATCGAATCACATCGGGCCGCAGAGGCTTTATCCGCACGGCGGTATCTTTCGCGGCGCTGGCTGCGGCATCGGCTGCATCGGCAGTGCAGGCGCGCGCATTTCCCGCCAAGCCGCTCACGCTGGTCGTGCCCTTTGCGCCGGGCGGCAATGTGGACATCGTGGCCCGCACGCTGGGCATTCCGCTGGCCCGGCATGCGGGGCAGTCCGTGATCGTGGACAACCGTGCGGGTGGCGGTGGTGCCGTGGGCTCGGGCTGGGTGGCGCGCGCCGAGCCGGACGGGCATACGCTGCTGGTGGCCACGCCGGGCCAGTTGGGCACCTTGCCCGAGATGATCAAGCTGCCCTACCGCGCCGACAGCTTTGCGCCCATTGCCGTGGTCAGCCGCACGCCCGTGGTCGTGGTGGTGCGCGCCAACGACGCGCGCTTCAAGACCGCTGCCGATTTCATCAAGGCGATGAAGGCCAAAGATGGCAGCGTGACCGTGGGCCATGCCGGGCCGGGCTCGCCCAATCACCTGGCCGTGCTGCAGCTGGAAGATGCCGTGAAGGTGCGCGTCAATCCCGTGCCCTACAAGGGATCCGGGCCGGCCCTGGTCGATTTGATCGGCGGGCAGATCGACGCCGTGGTGGACCAGATCACCAGCTCCACGCCGCATATCAAGAGCGGCGCCCTGCGCGCGCTGTTCGTGCTGGGGCCGCGCGCCGGGGGCGGGCTGGCCGATGTGCCCGACCTGGCCCAGCTGGGCCTGCCGGTGTTCGATGCCACCACCTTCGTGGGCGTGTTCGCGCCCAAGGGTGCGCCCACGGCCAGCGTGGACAGCCTGTATGGCTGGATCTCCCAGTCTGTGGCCGACTCGGAGTTCAGCCGCCTGATCCGCGAGCTGGGCAGCGAGCCCTTCCCGGCCAGCGCGGCCGTGCTGCAGCGCCTGGTCAGCGAAGAGGCCGCGCTGGCGGCGCGGCTGACCCGGCAGGGGCGTCTGCGCGCGGAGTAGCCGCCGCGCGCACTTTCCCGTTCCGCTAGGGCCTGTTCACACTAATGCAGGGATCGCGTTGCCCGGCTGCGGGGTCGTATGCAAGGCGCACGTGCGCAGCAAGGCCCGTGCCTTGCAAGCGCGTGCAACGCCGCAGACGGCCCCGCAGCCGGGCAACCCGAAGGGAAGCTGCCTGCCAGCCCGCCACTCGGCGTTGCGCTCCTTGTGCGTGTGAGCACACGCACGGCGTCGCGCGCCTTGATTGGCGGGCTGGCAGGCAGCTTCGCGACCCCACATTAGTGTGAACAGGCCCTAGTACCCGGCCGCCAGCCCGTCGCGGCGCGGGTCGCTGGCGATCTGGTAGCCCTCCACGGCGGGATCGCCCATGCGCCAGATGAACTGGCCGGCGCCGAAGTCCTGGTAGGGGTCGTGGATGACCTCCACCTGGTGGCCCAGCGCCTGCAGGCCGGCGATGGTGGCCGGCTCCATGCCGCCTTCCACGTTGATGGCCAGGCCTTCGTTGACGCGCCAGCGCGGCGCATCGCAGGCCGCCTGGGGCGACTGGCGGTAGTCCAGCATGCGCACCACAGTCTGCATGTGGCCCTGGGGCTGCATGTTGCCGCCCATGACGCCGAAGCTCATCACGGGCTGGCCGTCGCGGGTCAGGAAGGCCGGAATGATGGTGTGGAAGGGGCGCTTGCCCGGGCCCACCAGGTTGGCGCGGTTGGGGTGCTGGGGGTCGGTGCCGAAGCCGTGGCCGCGGTTTTGCAGGCTGATGCCGAAGGTCGGCTCCACCACGCCCGAGCCAAAGCCCGAGAAGTTGCTCTGGATGAAGCTGACCATCATGCCGTTCTCGTCGGCCGCCGTCAGGTAGATGGTGCCGCCGCGCACGGGGTTGCCGGCCTTGAAGTCCTGCGCACGGCGCGGATCGATGAGCCTGGCGCGCGAGGCCAGGTAGGCGTCGTCGAGCATCTGTGCGGGCGTCACCTCCATGTCCGCGTCGGCCACGTAGCGGTAGATGTCGGCAAAGGCCAGCTTCATGGCCTCGATCTGCAGATGCTGGGAGGCCACGCCATCCACGGGCAGGCTGGCCAGGTCGAAGTTGGACAGAATGCCCAGCGCGATCTGCGCGGCAATGCCTTGCCCGCCCGGCGGGATCTCGTGCAGCGTGTGGCCGCGGTAGTCCTTGGCCAGCGGCTGCACCCATTGCACCTCGTGCGCGGCCATGTCGGCCATGCCCAGGCAGCCGCCGTGCTGCTGCACGAACGAGGTCACGGCCCGGGCAATCTCGCCCTCATAAAAGGCCTTGCCGCGCGTGGCGCCAATGGCGCGCAGGGCGCGCGCTGCGGCGGGGAAGCGGAACAGCTCGCCCACTTCCGGCGCGCGGCCTCGGGGCAGGAAGCTTTCCCTGAACCCCGGCTGCGACTGCAGCTCGGGCGCGCCTGCGGCCCATTTCTGCTGGACCACGGGCGGCACCAGGTAGCCGCGCTCGGCGATCTCGGCGGCCGGCTCCATCAGTGCGTCAAAGGGCAGCTTGCCGAAGCGCTCGTGCAGGGCCACCCAGGCGCTGACGGCGCCCGGCACGGTGATGGAGTCCACGCCCCGGCGCGGCGGCTTGTCCTGGCGGCCATAGCGCTGGTGGAAGTACTCGGGCGCCCAGCCCTGTGGTGCGCGGCCGCTGGCGTTGAGCCCGTGCAGTTCCTTGCCATCCCAGAGGATGCAGAAGGCGTCCGAGCCCAGGCCGTTGCTCACCGGCTCGACGATGGTCATGGCCGCCGCCGCCGCAATGGCCGCGTCCACCGCGTTGCCGCCTGCCCACAGCATGCGCAGGCCGGCCTGCGCCGCCAGCGGGTGGGAGGTGGACACGGCATTGCGCGCGAACACGGGCACCCGCCTGGAGTCGTAGGGGTTGCCGGGAGTGAAGGGAGAGGAAGAGGCGTGCATGAAAGAACCTGCCTCAGTCGGCGGTGATGCCCATGGTCTTCACGTCACGGCTCCAGCGCGTCAGCTCGCGGTCGATCTGCTGCTTGAAGGACTTGGGGTCGCTGGTCTCGGGGTCCAGGCCCTGGGCCTCGAACTGGGCCTGCACTTCGGGGCGCTCCATGATCTTGCGCACTTCCTGGGCCAGCCGCTCGACGATGGCCGGGTCCGTGCCGCCCGTGGTGAACAGGCCGTACCAGGACGTGAAGGCATAGCCGGGCAGGCCGGCCTCGGCGACAGTGGGCACGTTGGGCAGGTTCTTGACGCGCTGCTTCGTGGTCACGGCCAGGATGCGGGTCTGGCCGGTCTTGGCCGAGGTGATGGCGGGCGGAATGCCCGAGAAAATGGCCTGCACCTGGCCGCCCGACACATCGGTGATGGCCGGGCCGTTGCCGCGGTAGGGCACGTGCACCAGGTTCACGCCGGCCTGCTGCGCAAACAGCGCGCCGGCCAGGTGCAGGGTGGAGCCGTTGCCCGACGATGCGTAGTTGATGCTGCCCGGCGCCTTGCGCGCGGCCTCGATCATTTCCTGCACCGTCTTGTAGGGCAGGGCGGCGTTCACCAGCAGCGCGTTGCCGGACTCGGCCACCAGGGTGATGGGCTCCAGGTCCTTGCGCGGGTCGAACGACAGCTTCTTGGCCAGCACGGGCGCCACGGTGTTGCTGCCGATGGAGCCCAGCAGCAGCGTGTAGCCGTTCTTGGGCGCCTTGGCCACCACTTCGCTGGCGATCAGGCCGCCCGCGCCGCCGCGGTTCTCCACCACCACGCTCTGGCCCAGGCGCTGCTGCAGCTCCTTGGCCAGGATGCGGGCCACGATGTCGTTGGCGCCGCCGGCGGCAAAGCCCACCATGATCTTCAGCGGCTGCGAGGGCCAGGCATCGGCGGCGGGTGCGGCCCAGCCGGGCGTGGCGCAGGTCAACAGGGCGGCGCAGCAGACGAGCAGGCGACGGGACACGGGTGCAGGCATGGAGATCTCCAGAAATCCGGGAAGTGGGAGGGTGCGATCAGGACGATCGGCTATCGGTTGCCAGCGATTTTGATGATAGAAACTGTTTGGTGAAAGCTGGAATTTCTTACGAATCTTGAAAGCAAAACTTTTATGCCAAGCCTGCGCATTCTTCGCACTTTTCTGGCCGTGGCGGCGGAGGGCTCCTTCACTGCCGCCGGACAGCGCGTGGCGCTGACCCAGGTGGCCGTGGGGCTGCAGATGCGCACGCTGGAAAACGACCTCAAGCGCAAGCTGTTCGCGCGCCAGGGCAAGCTGGTCACGCTCAACGAGCAGGGCCGGGCGCTGGTGCCCATTGCCACCCAGCTGGTGGCGCTGTACGAGCAGGCCAAGCACGGCACGCGCGCCGACGCACCGCTGGCCGGCACCGTGCAGTTCGGCTCCATCGTCTCGGCGCTGAGCCAGCTGGTGCGCGCCACGCTGGAGCTCAAGCGCCACCATCCGGCGGTGGACCTGCATGTGGTCTCGGGCAAGTCCAACCGGCTGATCGCCCAGGTGGAGAACCATGAGCTGGATGCGGCCGTGGTGGTCTACAACCCGGCCATCAAGCGCCCCTCGCTGGTGTGGACGCCGCTGTATGCCGAGCCCATGGTGCTGCTGGCGCCGCGCGCCGCCCGGCCCGCGGCACCCGCCGACATGGTGGAGCGCTATCCCTTCATCCGCTTCGACCGGACCGAGCACACGGGCGAGCTGGTGGAGCGCACACTGCGCCGCCTGCGTGCCAAGCCCCAGGAGTTCCTGGAGCTCAACTCCATCGAGACCATCGTGGAGCTGGTGCGCGACGGCATGGGCGTGGCCATGCTGCCCAATCTGGCGCGGCATGGCTGGGAGGGCGACCCGCGCCTGCGCGTGCTGCCCATTGCCCAGACTGCCGAGAGCCGGCAGATCGCCCTGGTGCAGCTGCGCACGGCGGCGCGCGCCGAGATCATCACCGCCGTGGGTCAGCAGTTCGTGGCGGCGCTGGCGGTGCCGGCCTGAGCGCGGCGCTGTGGGTGTTGCGCCGATCCGCGTGTCTTAAGTTGCGTATTGCGCGAGCCCGTGGCCCATGGACCAGTTCTCCTTGTCCACCTCGACCAGGTTGACGAACACGTCCTCGGGCCGCAGGCCAGGGCTTTCGACCAGCAGCTCGGCGATGCGGCTGAACAGCGCCTTCTTCTGCTCCAGGCTGCGGGTGTTGCTGACCGTGAGCTGCACCAGCACCAGATCGTCGCTGCGCGCCACGCCCAGGTAGGAGGCGCCGTAGCGGAAGTTGTCGCCGTCATGCTCGGTGATGGTCATGAACTGGTCGTCCTCCGGCACGTTGAAGGTCTCGCGCATGGCGCGGTAGAGGCTGTCGCAGATGGCCTGGCGGTAGGCGGGGGACTTGCCGGCGCGCATGTTGATCCGGGTCATGGGCATGGTGTGGCTCCGTTGCGTTGAGTTGCGTTGCTTTGCGTTGTGGGAGCCTCGAAGGTAGGCCGTGCCAGCTATTTTGAAAAGCCATGATTGCTGATATCAGTAATAATGAATTGCAATGATTCAACGACCCCTTGACCTGGATGCCGTGCAGAGCTTCGTGCACATCGCGGAGCTGGGCAGCTTCACGCGCGCGGCCGAAGCCATGCAGACCACGCAGGCCGCAGTCAGCCTCAAGCTCAAGCGGCTGGAGCAGCGGCTGGGCTGCAGGCTGGTCGAGCGCACGCCGCGCCACGTGCAGCTGTCCGCGCTGGGTGCCGACTTCCTGCCCCATGCGCGCGAACTGTTGCAGGCCCATGAGCGCGCACTGGCGCTGGCCGTCAGCACGCGCCAGCGGCTGACCATCGGCATCAGCGACCATGTGGCCGGGCCTGAGCTGCCGGCACTGATCGCCCGCATGAATGCGCAGGACCCGCAGCTGCTGATCGACATCCGCATCGCATCGTCCGGCCCGCTGCTGCAGGGGTTTGACCGGCGTGAGTACGACACGGTGATCGTTCGCACGCATGCCGGGCGTGACGACGGCGAGCTGCTGGCCGAGGAGCCTTTCGGCTGGTTTGCCGCGCCCGGCTGGCAGCACCGCGCGGGCGAGCCCCTGCCGCTGGCCACGCTGGCCGAGCCCTGCGGCGTGCGCGCCATGGCCGGGCAGCTGCTGGATACGGCGCGCATGCCGTGGACCGAGGTGTTCGTGGGCGGCGGCGTGGCCGCTGTCTCGGCCGCCGTCATGGCGGGGCTGGGCGTGGCCGCGCTGGCGCCGCGCATGCTGGCCCTGGGCGCCGTGGACGTGGGCCCGCGCCTGGGCCTGCCCACGCTGCCGCGCCTGCCCGTGCTGCTGCACACCCGCGTGCGCGAAGGCCGGCCGCGCGCGGCGCTGGATGCGCTGGGCGCCGCCTTCAAGTCCGCCGTGCGTGGCTAGCAGCCAACAATCGGCCCGGCATGGCGCGCAGCCGCTTGTGCCTGCGGGCCAACGGGCGATAGACTCGCACCCCTCCCATCCACCCTCACCCTTTCGAGGTGCACCATGCCCCGCCGCACAGCTTCCTGCTGAACGACTTCGTCACACGCTGATCCTGGCCTTGCCACGGATGTCTTTTGCGTGTGCGCTGCGGTGCGTGGCCTTTTGAGGGCTTGCGGCTGACCGTCCGGTTTGCGGACGGCCCCGACAGTCCTGCCATCTTCCCCTTCGACAGCCTGCCGGCCCGGCCACCACGGGCCAGGCCGCGCTGTCGCTGCATCCCCTGCATTGCGGCGCCTGGCGTCGTCGTCGGCTTTTCCCGCCCCATGGCATGTCGCCGTGGGGTGCTGCATCGTTTTCGGAAAGCACGACATGACCCCATCCATTGCCCAAGGCGCTCACTTTCTTTCGAGCGTCGAGATCCTCAAATACCCCCGCACGCCGCACCTGCGCGGCTCGCGCCTGCAGTCCGGTGACCAGGACGACGCCGTGCCCTATGAGCGGCTGGCCGGCCGGCACATCGTCGTCGAGGAAAAACTCGACGGCGCCAACGCCGCGCTGAGCTTTGCCGGCGACGGCCAGCTGCTGCTGCAGTCGCGCGGCCACTACCTGGACAGCGAGCGGCCCGGCGGGCGCGAGCGCCAGTTCAACCTCTTCAAGCAATGGGCCCAGGCCCATGAGGGCGCGCTGCTGTCCCTGCTGGATGACCGCTACCAGGTATTCGGCGAGTGGATGTATGCCAAGCACTCGCTGTTCTACGACGCGCTGCCGCACTGGTTCTGCGAGTTCGACATCTGGGACCGCTCGGCGCAGTGCTTCCTGGATACACCGCGCCGCCATGCCCTGCTGGCCGGCGTACCCGTGGTCTCGGTGCCCGTGCTCTACAGCGGGGCGGCGCCCCGGCGCATGCAGGACCTGCTGGCGCTGCTGGCCCCCTCGCTGGGCCGCAGCGCGCGCTGGCGCCAGGCCTTCGAGCAGGTGGTGGTCCGCCAGAAGCTGGACCTGCCGCTGTGCTGGCGGCAGACCGACGGCTCCGAGCTGGCCGAGGGCCTGTACCTCAAGGTGGAGGAGGACGGCCAGACCGTGGCGCGCTACAAGTTCGTGCGGCCGGACTTCGTGCAGGTCATCCTCGATTCGGGCTCGCACCACATCGAGCGGCCCATCGTCCCCAACGGGCTGCGCGAAGGCGCAGACATCTTTGCGGCCGATATTTCAAAAAGCTGGTGAGGCCTGCAGCGCAGACCCATCGCAAGGAGATTTCCATGACGAACTGGAAACAGATCCAGTCCCTGGTGCCGCAGCCCGGCGCCGACCCCGACTTCGCGGCCTGCCTGGCCGCCTTCCCCCAGCTGGAGCAGGCCAAAACCACGCCGCAGGACCCGGTCTACCACGCCGAAGGCGATGTCTGGACGCACACGCAGATGGTGGTGCGCGAGCTGCTGGCCGCCCCCGACCATGCGGCGCTCACCGCCACCGAGCGCGAGACGGTCTTCCTGGCCGCGCTGCTGCACGACGTGGCCAAGTGCTCGACCACCGTGGTGGGCGAGGACGGCCGCATCGGCCAGCCTGGCCACTCGCGCCGGGGTGCGCTGGATGCGCGGCTCATGCTCTGGGAAGCCGGCGCGCCCGTGGACCAGCGCGAGGCCATCTGCCGGCTGATCGCCGTGCACCAGGTGCCGTTCTTCGCCTTTGCCGATTCGCGCCGCGGCCTCTCGCCCGAGTTCATCGTGCGCGAGCTGTCCTGGCAGGTGGACCTGCACCTGCTCACCCTACTGGCGCGGGCCGACATGCGCGGGCGCATCTGCCCGGACATTGCGTCCGTGCTGGTCAACATCGAACTGGTGCGCGAGTTCGCGCTGGAGGAGGGCTGCCTGCGCACGCCACGCCGCTTTGCCTCGGCCGAGACGGCGGTGCGCTACTTCCGGGGCGCGCAGCTGCATCCCGACTATGCGCTGCACGAGCAGGCCGGCTCCCGCGCCATCGTCATGTGCGGCCTGCCGGCCAGCGGCAAGAACACCTGGGTGGCGGCGCACCATGGCGACCTGCCCGTGGTCTCCTTCGACGATGCGCGTACGGAGCTGGGCCTGCGCCACGGCCAGAACGAGGGCGCGGCCGCCCACCATGCCGTGGACAAGGCCAAGGCCCTGCTGCGCGCGGGCCAGCCCTTTGTCTGGAATGCCACCCACCTGTCGCGCCAGATGCGCGGCAAGACCGTGGACCTGTGCCTGGCCTACGGCGCCCGCGTGGAACTCGTGCACCTGGAAGCCAGCCGCCCAACCCTGCTGGCCCGCAACCGCGCGCGAGACACCACGCTGACCAACGCGGCTCTGCTCGGCCTGCTGCAGCGCTGGGACGTGCCTTTGCCTACCGAGGCGCATGCGCTGTCGTTGCTGGTCAATGAGGGATAGGTCGAGGGTGGGGGGGAGGACACGCCTTTCGCTCAATCCCTTCGGATTCCGCGCTCCTTCACCAGCCGGCCCCACTTGGCGGCTTCGCTGTCGATGAAGGCGGCGAACTCCTGGCTGCTGCCGCCGCCGAACTCGTTGCCCTGGGAGACGATGCGTTCCCGGACTTCCGGGTGCTCCATGGCCTTGGCGAACGCCTTGTGGAGCCGGGCCACGATCTCGGGCGGCGTGCCTTTGGGCGCCACATAGCCCATCCAGTTGGAGACGGTGACCTGGGGGAAGCCGGACTCGGCGAAGGTGGGCACGTCAGGGAGCATGGCCAGGCGCTGTGCCGAGGTCACACCCAGCGCGCGGATCTTGCGCGCCTGTATGGAGGGCGCGGCCGCACCGGTCTGCTCGAACATCAGGTCCACCTGTCCCGACAGCAGGGCGGTGGCGGCGGGACCACCGCCCTTGAAGGGCACGCCGACCATGTCCAGGCCTGCCGCCGCCTCGAAAAGCTCGGCCGAGAGATGGTGCGCGCCGCCCGGCCCTGCATTGGCGATGTTCAACTGCCCCGGCCTGTCCTTGGCGGCCGTCACCACATCGGCCACGCTGCGATAGGGCTTGTCGGCGGGCGTGACCAGCACCAGCGGGCTTTTCTCCAGCAGGATGATGGGGACAAAGGTCTTGGGATCGAAGTTGAGCTTGGGATAGATCCAGGGATTGACGGCCAGCGGCCCGAAGCTGCCCATGGCGATGGTGTAGCCGTCGGCTGCGGCGCGGCCCACGAACTCCATTCCGATGTTGCCGCTGGCGCCGGGCTTGTTGTCCACGATCACGGGCTGGCCCAGTATCTGCGCCAGCTGCCTGGCCACGAGCCGGGTCTTGACGTCGGTGTTTCCGCCGGCCGCGAAGGGCACGACGATGGTGACGGCGCGGACCGGGTAGCCGTCGGGGGCGGTCTGGGACCGGGCCGTGGCGGAAGCCAGGACCAGGATGGCGGCGGCCGTGGCGGCCAGCGCGGGATGAAGCTGCATGTAGTCTCCTGTGGTTTTCTGAAGGGAAAGGCAAATGCCGGGAAAGGGCGCGCGCCCTCACTCGGCCACGATGCGTGCTGAGGTCACGATGGCGGCGTACCTGGCGGTCTCGGCGGCGATGAAGTCCCTGAACTGCTGCTGGGACATGGGGGCGGGCTCGCCGCCCAGTTCGCGCAGGCGCGGCAACAGCGCGGGATCCTTGAGCGCATTGACCACCGCCGCATGCAACCGCGCCTGGACGGCCGGCGGCGTGGAGGCGGGCGCGAAGAGGCCGAACCAGTTGTCCAGGTCGTAGGAGGCCAGGCCCGTGGACTCGGCAATGGCGGCAATGCCGGGGGCGAAGCTGGCGCGCTGCGCTGAAGTCACCGCCAGCGCCTTGACACGGCCGCTCTTGATGAAGGGCGCGGCCCCCGCGTAGCTGACGAAGGCCAGTTCGACCACGCCCGAGGACACGTCCACCAGCTGGTTGGCCGCGCCCCGGTAGGGCACGTGGTTCAGCCGGATGCCGGCCAGCGACTGCAGCAGCTCGCCATTGAGGTGCTGGGGATTGCCCACGCCGCTGGTGGCGTAGCCGAGCTTGCCGGGGCTGGCCTTGGCCAGGCGCACCAGTTCATCGATGTTGCTGGCCGGCAGGCCGGGCGAGGCCACCAGTACGTTGGGCACGCGCGTGACCAGGGTCAGGGGCGCCAGGTCGCGGGACGGCTGGTAGGGCATGCGGCCCTGGTGCACCAGCGGGGCGATGGCGGTTTCGCCGGCCGAGCCCAGCAGCAGCGTGTGGCCGTCGCCCGTCGCGCGTGCCACGGCCCCTGCGCCCAGCATGCCGCTGGCGCCGGGCCTGTTGTCCACCACCACCGGCTGCTTGAGCGTCACGCGCAGCCGTTCGGCCAGCAGCCGGGCCATGGCGTCGACGCCGCCACCTGCCGTGAAGGGAACCACGAGAGTGATGCTGCGCGGCGGCGCGTCCTGGGCCGCAGCGGGCAGGCTGCCGATGAGGCTGATGAGGCCGGCGAGCAGCGCGGTGCCCAGGTTGCGCCGCAAGCTGCGACGGGAGGGAGCGGACATGTCAAAACTCCTTGGCGGCCTTGTGGCCGTGGTTTCAGGGAAAGCGAGATGAGGCGTTTGATTGAATTTTAGAAATTCAAAATGCAAAATATCAGCTATGGAAAACACCGAGACCCCCTTTTCCCGCGTCCTTGAACTGGACGGAGTCCGCTACCACGCTGCCGATGTGCCGGGCGTGCTGGGCGAGTGCCTGCCGCGCCTGCCCGTGGTGCTCAGGTTGTTGCTGGAGAACGTGCTGCGTCACATGGAGGGGCAGGAAAGGGACGCTGCCGTGGCTGCCCTGCGGGCCTGGCTGGAACATGGCAGCAGCGAGGCCGAGATCGCCTTCCAGCCGGGCCGCGTGCTCATGCACGACACCACCAGCACGCCAGCGCTGGTCGACATCGCGGCCATGCGCGATGCCCTGCACGAAGAGGGCGTGGATCCGGCCGTGCTCAATCCGGTGCTGCCCGTCGATGTGTCGGTGGACCACTCGCTGGCCGTGGAGGCCTATGCAGCGCCGGGCGCCGCCCAGGCCAACCTGCAGCACGAGATACGGCGCAATGCCGAGCGCTACCGCTTCCTGCGCTGGGCTTCCAGGGCCCTGGCCCATGTGACCATCCACCCGCCGGGCACGGGGATCATGCACACCATCAACCTGGAGCAACTGGCCACCGTGGTTACCACCGAGGAGCGCGGCGGCAGGCTCTGGGCCGTTCCCGACATGATGCTGGGCACGGACAGCCACACACCCATGGTCAACGGCATCGGCGTGCTGGGCTGGGGCGTTGGCGGGCTGGAGGCGCAGACCGTGATGTTCGGCATGCCCACCATGCTGCGCATCCCCGACGTCATCGGCGTGCGGCTGACCGGCGCGCTGCGCCCCGGCGTGCAGGCCAGCGACCTGGCCCTGGTCGCCACCCAGCGGCTGCGCGCCCTGGGGGTGGCCGGCGAGTTCGTCGAGTACTTCGGCCCCGGCGTGTCCACGCTGACGGCGGGCCAGCGCAGCGTGGTGGCCAACATGGCGCCCGAGTACGGCGCCACCACGGGCTACTTCGCGGTCGATGGCCAGACGCTTGACTACCTGCGCGCCACGGGCCGCAGCCCACAGCGCGTCGCCCTGGTCGAGGCCTATATGCGTGCCCAGGGCCTGTGGTTCGATCCGCAGGCCCGGCCGCGCTACACACGCCAGATCGAGATCGACCTGGACACCGTGGGCTGGCACATTGCCGGTCCGCGCCGCCCGCAGGACCTGCTGGACTATGGCGACAGCGCCCGCGCGCTGCAGGCCGTGGGCTTTGTTGCGTCCGGCGCGCAGGCCGGGCTGCCGCGCCATGCCGTGGCGCTGGCCGCCATCACCAGCTGCACCAATACCTCGGATCCCGCGCTGCTGGTCGCCGCCGGGCTGGTGGCGCGCAAGGCGCGGGCGCTGGGGCTGAAGGTCCCCGCATGGGTCAAGACCTCGCTGGCACCGGGCTCGCCGGCGGCTGCCTCCTATCTGGCGCGCGCCGGGCTGCTGCAGGATCTGGAGGCCGTGGGCTTCGGCATCGTGGGCTACGGCTGCACCACCTGCATCGGCAACCCCGGCCCGCTGACGGAGCCGGTGCGCCAGGCCCAGCGCGCCGGCCAGGCCAAGGCCGTGGCCATTTTGTCGGGCAACCGGAATTTCCCGGGCCGCGTGCATCCGGACATCGAGCTGAGCTTCATCATGTCGCCGTCCCTGGTCATCGCCTTCGGCCTGGCCGGCGACGCGGCCCGCAACCTGCGCCTGGAGCCCGTGCAGCACCTGGCCGATGGCCGGCCCGTGTTCCTGGCCGACCTCATGCCCACCCGCGAGGAAGTCCAGGCGGCGCTGGCGCTGGGCCTGCACCCGCAGGACTTCGGCCGCGACTTCGCGCGGGCCACGCTCAACCCGGCCTGGCATGCGCTGAAGGCGCCCGAGGGGCCGTTGTTTCCCTGGGACGCGCGGTCCACCGCGCTGCGCCGCCCGCCCTTTGCGGCGCTGTCCGAGGGCAGCCAGCTGGGCCGCTACCAGGCCCACCCGCTGCTGGTGGTGGGCGACGACATCACCACGGACCATATCTCGCCGGCCAGCGCCATCCCGCCCGACAGCCTGGTGGCCGATTTCCTGGTGGAGCGCGGCGACGACCGGGGTGATCTCAACGTCTTCGCGTCGCGGCGCGGCAACTGGGAGGTGATGGTGCGGGCGGCCTTTCACAGCAAGACGCTGAAGAACCTGCTGGCGCCCGGTGCCCCCGTGGCCCATGGCCTGCATGCGCCATCGGGCGAGATCGCGCCGCTGTGGGACATCGCGCAGCGCTACCGCAAGGCGGGCCAGTCCGTGGTGCTTGTGGCCGGCGAGCGCTACGGCACGGGCTCCTCGCGCGACTGGGCCGCCAAGGGCCAGCGCCTGCTGGGCATACGTGCCGTGCTGGCCCTGAGCTTCGAGCGCATCCACCGCTCCAACCTCATCGGCATGGGCATCGTGCCGCTGCGCTTGCCTGCGGGCATGGGGCCGCAGGAACTGGCGCTGCAGCCGGGCGACCGTATCGAGATCGATGCACCGTCCGACGCCCTGGCGCCGCGCTGCGCCGTGCCCGTGCGCATACTGCGCGGCGATGGCAGCGTGCAGGCGCTGCAGGCCACGGCCGCCGTGGAGACGCAGCTGGAGGCCGGGCTGCTGCGCAGCGGCGGAGTGATTCCTTCCATCCTGCGGCAGGCGGCCGGGCGCTGATGTGGCATGGCATGACAATGGGGGCATGAAGACCTCCACCCAGCTGTGCTCGCAAATCCTGGCACTGGCCCGTTCCGAACAATGGGACAGCGGAACCCACCTGGTCGCCCAGGGCCTGGCCGACCGGCTGCGCGTCTCCCGCCAGCCCGTCAACGAGGCCTTGCAGCAGCTGGAAGAGCAGGGTGTGGTGCGGCGCGAGCGCAACCGGGGGTTTTTCCTGGCCCTGCCGCATGATCGGATTCCGGCCGAACTGCTGGCCGAGGCGGCAGCCGGCGACCAGGACCTGACCGAAGCCATCTACTTTCGCATCGCCGAGGACCGGCTGCGCGCCAGCCTGCCCGAATCCGTCACCGAGGCCGCGCTGCGCACGCGCTACGGCCTGAGCAAGGCCCAGCTGGCGGCCGTGCTCAACCGCATCTCGCAGGAGGGCTGGATCGAGCGCAAGCCCGGTTACGGCTGGACCTTTGCGGCTATGCTGACCACGCCCGACAGCCTGCTGCAGTCCTACCGCCTGCGTATGGCGCTGGAGCCGGCCGCGCTGCTGGAGCCCGGCTACCGGCTGGACCGCGCCGTGCTGCAACGCTGCCGCGCGGCCGAAATCCACTTGCTCGAAGGCGGCATCGCCACCGACCCGGCCGACCGCATCCACGACCGGGGGGTGAACTTCCACGAGTCCCTGGTCGAGGCCTCGGGCAACGTGTTCTTCATCGACACCATCCGCCGCGTCAACCGCGTGCGGCGCCTGCTGTCCTACCGCTCCATGCAGGACCGGGCGCGCTACCGCGAGCACTGCGAGCAGCATCTGAACATCCTGGAACTGCTGGGGCGCGAGCGCAACGAAGAAGCCTCCCTCGCCATGCGCGAGCACCTGGCGAGCACCTTGCGCAACCTGGCCAGCATCAGCGATCTCCTCGGTCCCGGTGCAGCGTCCCCGGAACCTTCGCGTACCCCTTCGCGTACCTCTTCCACGCCCCGGCGGGCATCCCGTTGACCCTTGAAGCGAGCCATCCATGAACCTTTCCTCCCAGCTGCTGTCCACCCTCGCGCCGCTTGGCCGCATCCGCGCATCCATCAACACCGGCAATCCCATCCTTGCGCGGCTGCAGGCCGATGGCCAGCCCGCAGGCGTGTCCATCGACCTGGCCCGGCGCTTTGCGCAGCAGCTGGGGCTGGAGCTGGACCTGGTGGTCTTCGATACGGCCGCCAAGTCGGTGGATGCCGTCACGCGCGAGGAGGCCGACTTCGGCTTCTTTGCCGTGGACCCCGTGCGCGGCGCGGGCATCGGCTTTACCGCGCCCTATGTGCTGATCGAGGGCAGCTACCTGGTGCGCCAGGATTCGCCGCTGACCGACAACGCCCAGGTGGACCGGGCCGGGCACACCGTGGTGGTCGGCAAGGGCAGCGCCTATGACCTGTACCTGAGCCGCGAGCTGCAGCATGCGCAGATAGAGCGCGCCGTGTCCTCGCCCGCCGTGGTGCAGACCTTTGTGGAATCGACGGCCGACGTGGCCGCCGGCGTCAAGCAGCAATTGGAGGCCGATGCCGCACGCCTGCCCGGCCTGCGCCTGCTGCCGGGCCGCTTCATGGTGATCCAGCAGGCCATGGGCCTGCCCAAGGGGCGGGGCGATGAGGCCCTGCGCGTGCTGGCGGGCTTTGTGGAGGAGGCCAAGGCTTGCGGCTTTGTGGCCGAGGCGCTGCAGCGCCATGGCATTCAGGGCGCGGCCGTCGCACCGCTGGCGGGCGCATCGGCATGAGCACCTGTGCGTCGCGCCCCCTGTACGCCTACGTGGGTTCGCGCACCACGCGCGAGCGCGACGCACGTGGCGAGGGCATCACCGTCTATCGCGTGGACGAAGCCACGGGCGGCCTGCAGCATCTGCAGACCGTGGACGGGCTTGTAAACCCCTCGTTCCTGGCGCTCGATGCAGCCGGCACCCGGCTCTACACCGTGCATGGCGATGGCCATGAGGTCAGCGTCTTCGCACGCGATACCGCAACGGGCCGCCTGGCGTTGCTGCAGACCCGGGACTGCGGCGGGCGCAACCCGGTGCACCTGGCCATCGCCCCGGGCGGACGGCAGCTGGTGGTCTCCGACCATCTGGGCGAGCCGGCTGCCAGCGATGGCCACCGGGGGTATGGCGGGCCAGGCGGTACGCTGGCCGTGATGTCGATCGCACCGGACGGGCGCCTGGGCTCCGTGCAGCAGCGGCTTGCGCTACCGGGCCAACCCGGGCCGCATCGCAAGGAGCAGCCGTTTGCCAAGCCGCACTTCAACCCCTTCTCGCCGGACGGGCGCTTCGTGCTGGTGCCTGACAAGGGGCAGGACCGGATCTTCATCTTCGCCTTCGAGCACGGGCGGCTGGTGCCTGCGCCCCAGCCATGGCTGGACTGCCGCGAAGGCTCGGGCCCGCGGCATATGGCCTTCCATCCTGCGCTGGCCTGCGCCTATGTGGTCAACGAACTGGACAACACCGTGCTCACCTGCCGCTTCGATGCGGCCACGGGGGCGCTGCAGGGCTTGCAGATCCTGTCCACCCTGCCGGAGCGCTTTGTGGGCAACAGCCGGGCGGCGGGCATCGAGGTCTTGCGCGACGGCCGGCAGGTGCTGGTGTCCAATCGCGGCGCCGACGGCATTGCGGTCTTCGATGTCGATCCTTTGACGGGGCTGCTGCACGCCAGTGGCGGCTTCACCTCGGGCGGGCGCACGCCGCGCTTTTTCACGTCCTCGCCCGATGGGCGCCTGCTCTATGTGCTCAACGAGGACAGCGACAGCATCGTCTGCCATGCCCGGGATGACGCCTGGCGCCCGCTGGCCAGCACCCACTGCGCCAGCCCGGTGTGCATGGTGTTCGCGCGGTAGCCGTCCACGCTGCCCTCCGGGGCAGGATCAGGCGCCGCGCAGCACCAGCAGGTCGATGCTGGCCGGCACGCCCAGGCGCACGGCAAAGCCGGCCCACAGGCCTGCGCCGGCGCTGACGAAGAGCTTCATGGCGCCGACCTCGTACTCGCCGCGCACGAAGCCGTCATTGGCGGGCGCCACCAGCCATTGGTCCATGCCCAGGATCAGTCCGCCGTGCGTATGGCCCGACAGCTGCAGGCCCACGCCGTGGGCAGCGTTGTCACGGGCGGTCTTGGGCTGGTGGGCCAGCAGCAGGTGGTATTGCGCACCGGCCTCTTTGGCCTGGCGGGCCACGGTGTCGATGTCGGGCGGCACGCCTTCGGCCACGGAGGGGTCGGTGTTCTGGCGCGACAGGCGGCCATAGGCCGGATCTCCGATGCCCGACAGCGCCAGGCGCGCGCCCTGCACATCGATCAGCTGCATGCGGTTTTCCAGCAGGTTCAGGCCCAGGCGGCGGAATTCGGCCATCCAGGCGTCGTAGCCGCTGTAGTACTCATGGTTGCCGGGCGCCGCCCACACGCCGTAGCGTGCCTTGAGCTGCGCCAGTGGCGCGACGTTGGCGCGGCCGCTGCCCACGTCGCCGTCCACCATGTCGCCGGGCAGCACGATGAGGTCGGGCCGCGCCTCCAGCGTGCGGTCCACGATGGTCTGCACATAGCGCGCGTTGTTGATGGGGCTGGCGTGGATGTCGGCCAGCACGGCCACGCGCAGGCCTTCCAGGCCGGTGGGCAGGCCGGGCAGGCGCAGCGTGCGTTCGTGCACTTCGGGCGGGCGCAGCGCATTGGCCACGCCCCAGGCCGACAGCAGGCCCGCCAGGGCCAGGGCGCCGGCCGTGAGCAGCGGTGCGTGCAGGCGCTGCTTCCAGTCCTCGCGCCCGGCCACGGCGGCCAGCGCCCAGAGGCCGTCGCGCAGCACGATGAAGACGGCCAGCATCAGCAGCAGGGCCAGCACCCAGCCGCCCGGCACCTGCAGATAGGCCAGCGTGCGGTATTCCACCGTGCCCTCGCGCAGCAGCACCAGCAGCAGGGCGGGCGTGCAGCCCAGGGCCGCCGTGGCGACGGCCGCCATCAGGCGTGCGCGGCGCGGCATCAGGCGGACGGGCCACCACAGCCACAGGGCCAATAGCGGGATGACGAGGGCGGCAAGAGAAACCATGGGGAGCAGATCGAGGAAGGCGGGTGAGGTGGCCAGCGCCGGGCGCGGGCGGCAAGGCGAGCGCCGATTGTGCGCAATGCCATGCATGCCGCTGGCCTGACTTGGCGAAGGCCCTGGCATGCGGGGGTTTTCATACGGGCGGCACAGGGCAGGCGTATGGAAATCTGCAGCCGCGTGGCGCCGCCGGCATGGCGCGGGGATAATCCAGCCCCTTATGCCTTTGAAGATCAGCTTCCCTGAATCCCTGCCCGTATCCGCCCGCCGTGAGGAAATCATGGAGGCCATGGACCGGCACCAGGTCATCATCGTGTGCGGCGAGACGGGCTCGGGCAAGACCACGCAGCTGCCCAAGATCGCGCTGGCGCTGGGCCGGGGCAAGGTCAACGCCACGCCCGACGACAAGGGCCAGGTGCGCGGCCACCTGATCGGCCACACGCAGCCGCGCCGCATTGCCGCCAGCTCGGTGGCCAAGCGCATTGCCGAGGAGCTGAACACGCCGCTGGGCGATGTGGTGGGCTACAAGGTGCGCTTCCAGGACCGGCTGTCCAAGGACGCCTCGGTCAAGCTGATGACGGACGGCATCCTGCTGGCCGAGACGCAGACCGACCCGCTGCTCAAGGCCTACGACACGCTGATCATCGACGAGGCCCACGAGCGCAGCCTCAACATCGACTTCCTGCTGGGCTACATCAAGCAGATCCTGCCCCGGCGCCCCGACCTCAAGGTGGTGGTGACATCGGCCACCATCGATGCCGAGCGATTTGCCAGGCACTTCGAAGGCCCCAAGGGACCTGCGCCGGTGATCATGGTCTCGGGCCGCACCTACCCCGTGGAGATGCGCTGGCGCCCCTTCGAGGAAAAGCGCGACCACGACCTCAACGACGCCATTGCCGAAGGCGTGGACGAGCTGTGGTCCGGCGGCGTCAGCGGCGACATCCTGGTGTTCCTGCCCGGCGAGCGCGAGATCCGCGAGGCGGCCGACCACCTGCGCAAGCACCTGGCACAGCAGCCCGTGCTGCGCCATGCCGAGGTGCTGCCGCTGTTCTCGCGCCTGTCGCAGGCCGAGCAGGACCGCATCTTCGACAGCCACACGGGCCGGCGCATCGTGCTGGCCACCAACGTGGCCGAGACCTCGCTGACCGTGCCCGGCATCCGCTATGTGATCGATGCGGGCACGGCGCGCGTCAAGCGCTATTCCTTTCGCAGCAAGGTCGAGCAGCTGCTGGTCGAGCCCATCAGCCAGGCAGCGGCCAACCAGCGCGCGGGCCGTTGCGGCCGCGTGGCCAACGGCATCTGCATCCGCCTGTACGACGAGGCCGACTTCGGCACGCGCGCGCGCTTCACCGACCCTGAAATCCTGCGCTCCTCGCTGGCCGGCGTCATCCTGCGCATGAAGTCGCTGGGCCTGGGCGACGTGGTGAATTTCCCCTTCCTTGAATCGCCCTCGGGCCGCGCCATTGCCGACGGCTACCAGCTGCTGGGCGAACTGGGCGCCGTGGACGAGCGCGGCGAGCTGCTGCCCATGGGCCGCGAGCTGTCGCGCCTGCCGCTGGACCCGCGCGTGGGCCGCATGATCCTGGAGGCGCGCACGCGCGGTGCCGTGGCCGAGGTGCTGGTCATCGCCTCGGCCCTGTCCGTGCAGGACGTGCGCGACCGGCCGCTGGAGGCCCAGCAGCAGGCCGACCAGCAGCACGCCAAGTTCGACGACGAGAAAAGCGAATTCAGCGGCTACCTGCGCCTGTGGAAATGGCTGCAGGATGCGCGCGGCGGCAAGGTGGTGGCGAAGAGCCGCAAGGAAATGGCCACGGCCCAGGCGCCTGCCGCCAAGCCATCGGCGCGCAATGCCGCCTTCCTGCCCGTGGCCCAGCGCAGCGGCGGGCAGAGCGTGGCCGCCCCGGCGGCCGAGGCGCTGGCGGCGTTCCATCCGCAGGACACCGGTCCCGGCACGGATGACGAGCCCTCGCACAAGCTCAGCAACCGCCAGTGGGAGCAGCTGCTGCGCCAGAACTTCATCAACATCCGCCGCGTGCGCGAATGGCGCGACATCCACTCGCAGCTGCTGACCGTGGTCAACGAGCACAAGTGGAAGATCAACACCGAGGCCGCAGGCTACGACGCCGTGCACCTGTCCATGCTGTCCGGCCTGCTGGGCAACCTGGGCTACAAGGGCGATGAAAGCGACGCCTACCTGGGCGCGCGCGGCATCCGCTTCTACCCGCACCCGGGCGCCCACCTGTCCAAGAAGCCGGGGCGCTGGATCGTTGCGGCCGAGCTGGTGGAAACCTCGCGCCTGTACGGCCGGGGCATCGCCGCCATCGATCCGCAGTGGCTGGAGGAAGTCGGCGCCCACCTGCTCAAGAAGCAACTGCTCGATCCGCACTGGTCCAAGAACCAGGCCGATGTGGTGGCGCTGGAGCGCGCCACGCTCTACGGCCTGGTGGTCTACAACGGCCGCCGCATGAGCTATGGTCGCATCGATCCGCAGTCCGCGCGCGAGATCTTCATCCGCCAGGCCCTGGTGGAGGGGCAGTGGGATACGCGCTGGCACTTCCTGCCCGCCAACCTCAAGCTGGTGCGCAAGGTCGAGGAGCTGGAGCACAAGAGCCGCCGCCAGGACGTGCTGGTCGATGACGAGCTGATCTACGCCTTCTACGACCAGCAGATCCCCAAGGACGTGTTCAGCGGCGCCACCTTCGACCATTGGTTCCGCGAGGCGGCCAAGGAAAACGCCGACCTGCTGCGCCTGTCGCGCGACGAGCTGATGCGCCACGAGGCGGCCGGCATCACCACCCAGGCCTTTCCCAAGGTGGTCAAGCTCGGCGGCGTTGACTGCACGGCCAGCTACCTGCACAGCCCGGGCGACGCGCGCGACGGCATCACCGTCACCGTGCCGCTGTTCGTGCTCAACCAGGTCAGCGACGAGCGCGTGGAATGGCTGGTGCCCGGCATGCTCAAGGACAAGCTCCAGGCCCTGCTCAAGAGCCTGCCGCAGCGCCCGCGCAGCCGCTTCGTGCCCCTGCCCGAAAGCGCCCAGCGCCTGGCCGAACTCTTCACCACGCCCGAACGCTGGGGCCAGGGATCGCTGATCGATGCCCTGCTCAAGCAGGTGCGCGACGAGACCTCGCTGGACGTCAAGCGCGCCGACTTCAAGCTGGACATGCTCAGCCCGCACCTGTTCATGAACTTCCGCATCACGGACGAGCATGGACGCCAGCTGGGCCAGGGCCGCAACCTGGGCGCGCTCAAGGCCGAACTGGGCGCCAAGGCGCGCGGCGCCTTCCAGGCGCTGGCCGCGTTGAAGGTGGCTTCGGTCACCGAGGCCCCTGCTGCACCCGCTGCCAACGCTGCCACCGCGCCCGAAACCGGCAGGAAGCCTGCGCCCGCTGCCAAGGCGGAAAAGCCCGACCAGGCCACGTCTGCCAGGAATGCCAAGCCCAGCCAGCCCGCCGACAGCCGCTACAAGGAATGGAGCTTTGGCGAGCTGCCCGAGCTGATGGAGATCGGCCGGGGGGGGCAGACGCTGATCGGCTTCCCTGCGCTCATCGACCATGGCGATGCCGTCGGCATCGAGGTCTTCGACGAGCCCGAGGTCGCGGCCGCACGCCACCGCGTGGGCCTGCGCCGCCTGTTCGCGCTGCAGATCCGCGATGCGCTCAAGTACCTGGAAAAGAACATTCCAGACCTGCAGAAGATGGCCGTAGCCTACATGCCGCTGGGCACGCAGGAGGAACTGCGCGAGCAGATCATCGACGTGGCCATAGACCGCGCCTTCCTGCAGGAGCCGCTGCCCACCAACGACGCGCAGTTCAAGCAGCGCGTGCAGGACGGACGCGGCCGGCTGACGCTGATCGCCAACGAGGTGGCGCGCATGGCCTCCACCATCCTGGTCGAGTACGCGGCGGCCCAGCGCAAGATCAAGGACACCAAGAACGCGCCTGACGCCACGGCCGACGCCGCCCAGCAACTGCAGCGCCTGGTGCCCAAGAACTTCATCGCGGCCGCGCCCTGGACCCAGCTGCAGCACTACGCGCGCTACCTCAAGGCCATCACCAGCCGGCTGGACAAGTACCGCGCCGACCCGGCACGCGACGCCAGCCGCCTGACCGAGCTGCGCCCGCTGGAGCAGCGCTACTGGCGCCTGGTGGCCGAGCGCAAGGGCCACATCGATGCGCGCATGCAGGAGTACCGCTGGATGCTGGAGGAGCTGCGCGTGAGCTTCTTCGCCCAGGAGCTGCGCACGCCGTACCCGGTCAGCATCAAGCGGCTGGACAAGGTCTGGCAGCAGCTGCAGAACTAGCGCCGTGCCGGCCTGCGGCCCTTTCTTGAGCGGGAGGGCCGCAGGCCATGTTTCAATGCGGCATCGCCACCTTCACCGGCACGCGGCCGGTTGGAGCGATGCAAGGCCCAAGGCCGTATGCGCCATCACAGAGATGGGGCATTTTTCAAAGCACGGGCGATCTGTGCAGAACCTGCACAGATGCTGGCCGCTCCATGGCGTTGCGGCGGACCCTGTGCGTTTCTAGACTGCAGGCATCAACCACTTCCCGTTTTCAGGAGCACTGCATGTCACTCGCAGAACAGGCCAGCCAGGCCATCCAATCCACCAGCCATCCCACCCTCCGCGCCCTTTCAGGCGCGCCGGGGCGCAGCCAGTTGCCACGGGGTGCCACGGCGCTGCTGGTCATCGACTTCCAGAACGAGTACTTCAGCGGCCGCCTGCCCATCCCGCGCGGCCCGCAGGTCCTGGAGCAGGCCCGGCGCCTGCTGCAATGGGCCGATGCCGGCCAGGTTGCCGTGTTCCACATCCAGCACATTGCCCCCGAAGGTGCGCCCGTGTTCGCCATCAATGGCAGCTCCGTCCAGTTCCACCCCGGCCTGCAGCCGCGCGCGGGCGACACCGTGGTGCAAAAGCGCAGCGTCAGCGCCTTCGTCGGCACCGACCTGGCCGACCAGCTGCGCGCGCGTGGCATCACCACCGTGGTCATCTGCGGCCTCATGACCCACGCCTGCGTGGCCGGCGCCGCACGCGATGCCGCGCCGCTGGGCTTCGAGGTCGTCGTGGCCAGCGATGCCGTGGCCACACGTGCCATCACGCGCAGCAACGGCGAATCCGTGGACGCCGACAGCCTGCACCGTGCCGCGCTGGCCGAGATCGAGGATGTGTTCGGCGATGTGCTGCCCACGGACGGCATCCTGGAGCTGGCGCTGCGCTGAGCGGGCTGGGCGGCATCGGCGGTCCATGCTCCACAATCCCCGCCAAAGGAGTGCATGAGCAATGGACAGATGGCAAGCCATGCGGGTGTTCTGCGGCGTGGTGGACGCGCAGGGTTTCACGGCGGCCCAGGACCGGCTGGGCATGACGCATTCCACGGCCTCGCGCCATGTCAAATGGCTGGAGTCGGAACTGGGCACGCAGCTGCTGCAGCGCAATTCGCGTGGGCTGAGCCTGACCGAGGCGGGGCGCAGCTACTACCTCAGTTGTGTGCAGTTGCTGGAGCAGCTCGATGCGGCCGAGGCCGCACTGGCGCAGCGCCGTGCGCGCGTGGCGGGCGTGCTGCGCATCACGCTGCCGCTGGCCGTGGGCGCCATCGAGCTGGGCGACTGGCTGCCCGAGTTCGAGCAGCAATTCCCCGATCTGGAGCTGCAGCTGCTGTGCACCGACCGGCTGGTGGACCTGGTGGCCGAGGGCGTGGATGCGGCCGTGCGCATCAGCCGCCAATTGCCGGACAGCGGGCTGCAGGCGCGGCTGCTCACGCATTCGCCGCTGGTGCTGGTGGCGTCGCACGCCTACCTGATGCGCCAGGGCGTGGTGCAGGCGCCCGAGCAATTGGCCGAGCACCGCGCGCTGGCCTTTGCGGCGGGCCCGGCCCCATTGCGCTGGAGCGTGGTGTCCGGGCAGGGCGCCGTGACCGAGGTGCAGCCGCACACGGCGCTGCGCACCGATTCGGTGGCCACCATCTTCGAGGCTGCACGCGCAGGCCGGGGCATTGCGGCGCTGACCTGGCATACCGTGCGCTCGGCCGTGGAGCGCGGCCAGCTGGTGCGGGTGCTGCCCTGTTTTCATCTGGGGCAGTACAGCTACCAAGCGCTGTATCCGCGCACGCGGCATCTGCGCCCGGCCGTGCGCGCGTTTGTGGATTTCATGGCGCGGCGCTATCGGCAGGGGCCGGGCGGCTGAGCATGGTCTTCTGGAGCCGGCCACTGGATGCGCAGGAGCAGGCCTTTGTGCGCACGCATTTCGGCGCCTCGCTCGATGCGCTGCTGCCGCGCCTGCGCCTGTACCAGCGGCGCCTGGGCGATACGCGCAGGGCGCTGTCCATGAATGGCGGGCGCATCTTCATGCCGCGCGCCTTCTTCACGCAGTCCGATCCGCGCCAGCCGTTGCGCCTGTCGCATCCGCAGATCGCAGGCATCTTTGCCCATGAGCTGCTGCACCAGTGGCAGCGCCTGCAGGGCATGCCTGTCACGCGGCAGGCCGCCTGGCTGCAGTTCAAGGCGCTGTGCACGCGCGGCGATCCGTATGCCTATGAGCGCTGCGACGATCCCCGGCGCATGCTGCAGCGCTTTGTCCATGCCCAGGTGGAGCAGCAGGGCCAGATGTGGGAGGACCATGTGCGCGCCTGCGTGGCGGGGCAGGGCGATGCGGCGGGCGCCCTGATCGCGGCCCACGTGCGGGGCGCGTGAGTCAGCTGGGCTGGATGCTCAGTGCTTCGATCAGGTCATGGGCCGACACATCGCGCGCCGCGCCAAAACCCGCCACGTGCCGGGCGATGGATGGCGTGATGCAGACAAAGCGGAAGTCGCCCAGATCGGTCATGAACGCGGCTTCGGGGAAGCGCAGCACATAGCTGTCGCGCGCGCCATCGGCCAGCACGCTGCCGGGCGGCGGTGTGCTGGCCACGCCTTCAATGGCCACGCGCTCCAGTGCATGCACGCCCTCGCCGTCCACTTCGGCCGCGCATACCAGCAGGCTGACGGCCGGGTGCAGCTCCATGGCCCGCGTGTGCGCTGCCAGTGCGCTGACGTGCAGCACAAAGCAGCCAAACTGCGCATTCCAGGCCCAGGGCACCATGGACAGCCGGGGAGCGGGCAGTGCATCGCCAGCCCCGGGGGCAGGGGAGTCGGCGGGCTGGGTGGCCAGGGCCGCGCTGCGGTGGCGGGCCAGCAGATCGCGCAGCGACAGCTGCAGGCGGGACAGGTGGGGCATGGCGGGCGTGGAGGGCGTGGCGGGCATGGCGCCATCGTACCTGTGGCGTACCTGGGGCGTACCTGTGGCGTGCCCGTGGCCGGCTTGCGAAAGCACAAGGCGAGTTGCGGTGGCATCGGTATGCCATGGGCGCTCAAGCGTCACTTTGGCGACGATCTCCTGGGGCCTTCCCCAATGCCGGGAAGCGGGTGTGGGCCTAGCCTCGCTGGCAAGGCGGATTGCCGCCGTCCCTTCCACTCACCGACACTTCAAAGCCCATCCACCCATGCCCTCCCAGCCCGCGCACCACGCTTTCTGGCCCAGCCGCCTGCCCCATTCCATCACCGTGCCCGCCACCAGCGTCTGGGACAACCTGGCCGTCAATGCGCGACGCTACCCGGACAAGGCAGCCATCCGCTACTTCGGCAGCTCCATCAGCTACCGCGAGCTGTGCGAGGGCACGGAGCGCATGGCGGCCTACCTGCACAGCCTGGGCGTGCAGCGCGGCGACCGCGTCATTTTGCTGATGCAGAACACGCCGCAACTCATCCTGGCGCACTACGCCATCTTCCGCGCCAATGCGGTGGTGGTGCCGGTCAACCCCATGAACATGGCCGAGGAGCTCAGGCACTACATCACCGACGCCGACGCCAAGGTCGCCATCACCACGGCCGACCTGGCCCCCGAACTGGCCAAGGCCAGCAATGCGCTGGCGCCCGGCCAGCGGCTGGAGCACCTGGTCGTCACCCAGTTCACGGACGCCTTCGATGCCGGGGTGCAGGGCGACGACGCCCCGCCCGTGCAGTGGCACGACTGGCTGCTCACCCGGCGTGAGCCGGCCGTGCTCGATGGCGGCAGCGTCCACACCTGGCAGCAGGCCCTGGCCTGCACCGAAGCCGCGCCGCCCCATGTGGTGGGCCGCGACGACATGGCCGTGCTGCCCTACACCAGCGGCACCACGGGCCACCCCAAGGGCTGCATGCACCCGCACCGCTCCATCAACCACAACGCCGTGGCGGGCAGCTACTGGGGCAGCGGCACCAGCGAGACCGTGGTCCTGGCCGTCGTGCCCATGTTCCACATCACGGGCATGGTCTCGGTGCTGCACACGGCCATCTTCGTGGGCGCCACCCTGGTCGTCATGCCGCGCTGGGACCGCGAGCTGGCGGGGCGGCTGATCTCTCGCTACCAGGTCACCAGCTGGACCAACATCCCCACCATGGTCATAGACCTGCTGGGCAGCCCCAACTTTGCGCAGTTCGACCTCACCAGCCTCAAGTACATAGGCGGCGGCGGTGCGGCCATGCCACAGGCCGTGGCCCAGCGCCTGCTGGAGCAATACGGCCTGCGCTTCAGCGAGGGCTATGGCCTGACCGAGACGGCCGCGCCCACGCACAGCAACCCGTTCGAGCATCCCAAGCAGCAATGCCTGGGCATTCCCTTCATGAGCACCGAGGCGCGTGTCATCGACCCCGAAACCGGCGCCGATGTCCCGCAGGGCGAGCAGGGCGAAATCGTCGTCCACGGCCCCGAGGTCTTCGACGGCTACTGGAAGCGACCCGACGCCACGGCCCAGGTCTTCATGGAGATCGACGGCAAGCGGTTCTTTCGCACCGGCGACCTGGGCCACGTGGACGAGGACGGCTACTACTTCATCACCGACCGCCTCAAGCGCATGATCAACGCCAGCGGCTTCAAGGTCTGGCCGGCCGAGGTCGAATCGCTGATGTTCCGCCACCCCGCCATCCAGGAAGCCTGCGTGATCTCCACGCGAGACGCCTACCGCGGCGAGTCGGTCAAGGCCGTCGTCGTGCTGCGCGCCGGCAAGGAAGACACCACGGCCGAGGACATCATCCAGTGGTGCCGCGAGAACATGGCCGTCTACAAGGCGCCCAAGATCGTGCAGTTCGTCAAGGCCCTGCCCAAGAGCGGCAGCGGCAAGGTGATGTGGCGGCAGCTGCAGGAGGCGGAGGCCGGCTGACCGGCCCTCAGGGCCTCAAAACCTGAAGCCCTTGCCCTCGGCGCGTTCCTGACGCGGCCGCCGAGGACGCTGTGGGGATGTTGCTGCATGGGCGTTGCGAAGGCTGCGCGCGCATCTATGATCGCGCGCCAGACACTAACACTGCATCAGACAGCACACAGTACACAGCACATGCTTGGATTTCCTGGGTCCGCTGCCACGGTCGTGGCAGCATTTTTTTGCCTTCCCGCTTGCGCGCACGAACTGTGCACCCTCGTCGCCGACGCCGACACGGGCCAGTCCCTGGTGCACAGCGGCCCGGCCTGTGCCGAGCGCGTCACGCCGGCCTCCACCTTCAAGATCGCCATCAGCCTGATGGGCTATGACGCCGGCATCCTGCAGGACGAATCCCGGCCCGCGTGGCCGTACCAACCGGAGTATCCGGACTGGGGCGGCGATGCCTGGCGGCGCGAGATCACGCCCCAGGCTTGGATGAAGGACTCGGTGTTCTGGTACTCGCAGCAGGTGGCGCGGGAGCTGGGCCAGCAGCGGTTTGGCGCCTACGTGAGGGCCTTCCAGTACGGCAACGAGGATGTCTCCGCCGTTGCCGTGGCCCATCCCGGCCACAACGGCGCGTGGGTGGTGTCCTCGCTGCGCATCTCGGCGGCCGAGCAGGTGGCCTTCATGCGCAAGATCGTGCGCCGGGAACTGTCTGTGAGCAGTCAGGCCATCGACATGACTGCGCGCATCACCCGGCACCCCGTGCCTGTGGACGGCTGGACCGTGCATGGCAAGACCGGCACCGGGTCGCCCGGCAGCGACAACCGCTACGATGCCAGCCGGGCCTACGGCTGGTATGTGGGCTGGGCCACCAAGGACCAGCGCAGGCTGGTGTTCGCCACGCTGATCCAGGATGAGCAGGCGCAAAAGCCCAATGCCGGCCTGCGCGCACGCGATGCCCTGCTGCAGCGATTGCCTGCCGCGGACCGCTGACAATGCACGGGCGCTCTCCTTTCCGCACCTCGCCCACACATCTCCCGCATATCTCCCACATATCTCCCACATATCTCCCACATATCTCCCACATATCTCCCGCACAAGAGCGACAGACCGACACCCGATGAAGACCATTGACGAAATGCTGAACCTGGACCTGCTCACCCCCGAGCAGCACGTTGAGATCAGCGACTGGATTGCCCGCGCGAACTCCCCCGAGGAAATACTGCAGATGCCCGCCCCCCTTTGGCAGGCCGTGGAGCGGGCCAGCGAGGCCATGGGCGTCAATGCCGATCTTCTGCGGCCGCCCTCGCTGGATGCGGGCGGCGCCATTTTCGGATAGACCCAGCAGCGGGGATGGGCCGGCCCACCAGGCAACCGGCCCACCTGCGCACTCCCATGGCGTGCCGGCCAAGTCAGCTGGCCGGTGCCGGCGAGTCCTTGGTGTCCTGATGCGCCGGCTTGTCGCGCGGCGCGGCCCACACACTGTCCCGCGGGCCGCTGCGCGTGCGCCGTGCCGTGGCACGCGCCATCCAAGCCAGGGCCAGCACGCCGGCCACGGCCGTCAGGTCCAGGCCGATCAGCGAGGTGTCCACCCACGCGCCGGTGCCTGGCGCCAGCCAGCCCAGCAGCGATGACAGCGCGATCGCGGCTGTGCAGGCAGCGGCCAGCCACAGCAAGGCCGGGGCCGCGCGCGCTGCGCCGCGCACGAAGGCCCAGGCCATGCTGGTGAAGAACACGGCGTAGTAGATGCCCATGTGCCATGCGGCCAGGTCATCGACGCGGCCCGGCAGCCACTTGGCGGCGGCAATGGTGGCGGAAATGCCGGCCACGCAGCCCAGGCAGACGCCGACGGTGGCCGAGGCCATGAGGGCCGTGTCGCGCCGCTGCACGGGCAAGTCTGTGCCCTTGCGCTGGGCCTTGCGCCGCGTCTCCACCCACAGCAGATTGCCACCGTAGAACAGCCATGCGCCCGCCAGGCCCAGCAGGAAGTACAGCCACCAGACCGCGAGTCCGCCGAAGGAGGCCATGTGCAGCGCGAAGAAGCTGCTGATGAACAGGTTGGGCGTGCTCTGCCCGCCCGGGAGGTAGTCGGCCGAGATCAGCTTGCCGCTGTACGGATCGAGCATGGCAAAGCCGCCCACGGCACGCGGCGATACGGCCTGGGGATTCCTGCCCCAGACGCGCACGGTGGGCTTGGGGCCGGTGACCTGGGCGTACTGCAGTCTTTCGGGCTCGAAGCCGGGCGCGGCGGCCTTGACGATCTCCACCAGCTGCGAGGGTTTGAGCATGTCGGCCGGATTGCGTGGCGGCGCGTCCGGGGCCTTGCCCGAGGGGCGCGCAAAGGCCTGGGCCCATTGGCCTTCGTGGATCAGCCTGTCCTGCACGTCGAAGATCTGGTCGTGGTAGGCGAAGACCACGGCGCTCAGGGCCATGACGATGTGAAAGGGCAGGCTGACGATGCCCACCACGTTGTGCGCGTCCAGCCACATGCGCTTGAGGTTCCTGCCCACGCGCAGTGCGAAGAAGTCCTTGACCAGCGAGGGCAGCAGGATCACCACGCCCGACACCAGGGCCAGGAAGTACAGGGCCGAGATCGCGCCCATGATCCAGCGGTTGGGGTCCGAGTCCACGGGCAGGCCGACCACGCGGTGCAGCACGTCGATGAACTCCACCAGGCGGGACGGGCGCTGCTCGCTGATCTGCACGCTGCCGTCGGCCGACAGCTGGGCCGTGTAGTGGCGTACTGCGCTTTCGTCATGGTCGTCGGCCTTGGGATCGCGCACCTGCCATTGCAGGCGCGGTATGGCGTTGTCGCCCTGCAGCTGCACGATGGCGCCGCGCGCGGCCGCCGGCGTGCTGGCCAGGGTCCGGGCGATCAGCGGCTGCACCTCGTCCATGGGCACGGCCTGCACCACGGCGGCAGGCGGCGTGGACCATCGCCGGATGGGTTCCTTGAACACCGTCAGCGCACCCGCGTAGAAGGCGATGAACAAGGCCATGCCGCTGAGGATGCCCGTCCAGGTGTGTACGGATTTGTAGATGCGGATGTAGTCGGCTCTCATGACAGGCCTCCTGCGCTGCTGTGCATTGCCGCGCGCACCAGCCACCAGGCGGACAGGGCCAGCGCGTTGGCCCCGCCCAGCCAGGCCCAGGCGCGCAGGCCGCTGGAAAAGAAATACACCAGGGACTGCACCAGCAGCCAGACCGGCGGCACCAGCCACATGACCAGCTGCCCGCTCACCGCCAGCGGCATGCCGTGCAGCAAGGCGGCCAGCAGGCCACTGGCACTGATCGCCAGGCCCGGGCCCAGCAGCAGGCCAGCCAGGGTCTTGGAGATCCAGTCCGGCCGGATGGGGGCCGGCTTGCGCGGGCGGGCCTCAGGGTGTGCGTCGGCCATGGAACAGCGCTCCGATATAGGGCAGCAGGGCGAAGGCCAGCATCAGCAGGGTGAGCCAGGTGAACGTGGCGGCCAGCGTCCGCATGTCCTGGGCGAATGCCAGCCAGCCCGCTGCGAGCAGGCCGCCACCGGCCAGGAGGGCAGGCCGGCGCGGCCAGGCGGCCGCCCATAGCCGCTGGTTGGGCGAGGCGGCGTAGATGCACAGGCAGGCCAGCGAGGTGGCAAGCAGGCCGGCGACGGTGAAGAACGGCATGGAAATTCGATCGTGGGAAGCAAAAGACCCGGCGGGACACATGCGCCCCGCCGGGTGGCCCGCGCAGTGCGTCAGGCGGTCAGAACGACACGGTGGCCGACAGCCGGAAGGTGCGCGGTGCGCCGGGCATGACGAAGCCGTCGGTGAACATGCCGATCCAGTAGTTCTTGTCCGTCACGTTCTCCACGCTGGCATTGAAGCGCACGGGCGTGGCGCCGAACCTGGTCTCGTACTTGGCCATCAGGTCGAAGCGGTTCCAGGCCGGGGCGCGCAGCTTGTTGCCGGAGTCCACCCACTGCGAGCCGGTGTACAGCACGCGGCCGCCGACCGACAGGCCCTGCACGGGCGTTTCCCAGTCGATGCCGATGCGCGCGCGCAGCTTGGGCACGCCGTAGTTCTCACGGCCGGAGTTGATCTGGCGCGACTTGATGTACTCCACCCCGCCCAGCAGAGACAGCGTCTGCGTGAGCTTGCCGAAGGCGCTCCACTCCAGGCCCTTGAGGCGCTGCTCGCCATCGAGCACCTGGGCATTGCCGCTGTTGGTGATGATGGACGGCTTTTCGATGCGGAAGGCGCTCAGCGTGTGCGTGGTCTGGCCCGCCTGCAGCTTCACGCCCACCTCGCCCTGCTTGGTCTGCATGGGCGCCAGGGTCTCGCCGGTGTTGGCAAAGCCCGCGCCCACGGTGCGGCCGGGCTCCAGGCCTTCGGTGTAGTTGGCGTACAGCGAGACGTTGTCGCCCCAGGGCCGCACGACCAGGCCGGCCATGGGCGAGACGCGGCTCTTGCTGTAGTTGGACGACACGCCGTTGACCAGCGGCGTCTTCACCGTCTGGTGGCGTGCGCCCAGCGTCAGCAGCACCTTGTCGTTGGCGAAGCTCATCACGTCGGCCAGGGCCAGCGAGCGGAATTCGTTCTCGGTGGTGTAGCCCTTCCACTGCGGCGCGCCCGGGAAGGTGGGCGTCGTCGGCTCGTACATGTTGGTGGTGTAGCAGTAGTTGCAGGCCGTGTTGTAGGTGCCTTCCTTGTGCTTGAGGATGTTGAACGACAGTTGCAGACGGTGCTGCACGCTGCCCGTGCTCAGCTTGCCGATGACGCCGGCCTCGGCCGTGCGGCGCTCGGATTCGGTATGCACGTTGTAGATGGCGCCGCGCGTGGTGCCGTCCAGGCCCGTGACGATGGCGCGGGTGCCGAACAGCAGGCCCTTGCCCTGCGCCTCGGAGGCGCCGAAGGCGAAATAGCCCTGCCAGTTCTGCGTGAAGTCCACCTCGGCACGCGCCAGCAGGCCGCTGTTGTCGTACTGGCCGTGGGTGCCGCGGAACATGTTCACGTCGCCGCTGGGCGGTGCCAGCAGCCGGCCCACGCCGGGGATGGCCGCGCTGCCCAGGAAGCTGAACATGCCCGGGCTGCCGCCGTCGATCTTGGTGATGCTGTTGTACAGGTCCAGCGAGAAGCGGGCCCTGTCGCCCAGATAGTCCAGGCCCAGGGCGCCCACGCGGCGCTTCTGGCTCTCATCCTTGGCGCCCATGTCGCCCGAGCCGTAGACGCCGTTGAAGCGCAGGCCCAGCCGCTGCTCGGGGCCGAAGCGCCTGCCCACGTCGGCATGCATCTGCAGGTAGGAGTCCGAGACGTAGGTGGCCGTCAGGTCGGCCATGGGCTGGGCCAGTGCGCGCTTGGTGACCATGTTGACGGAGCCGGCCACGCTGGCCAGCGGCGGCATGCCGGACAGCAGCACGTTGGGGCCGCGCATCACCTCCACGCGCTCGAACATCTCGATGGGCACCGAATTGGCCGGCGCCACGCCGTACAGGCCGTTGGTGGCGATGTCCATGGCCGTCACATCCAGGCCGCGCAGGTTGAAGTTCTGCAGCAGGTGTCCCTTGTTGGTGGTGAAGACCACGGCCGCATCGTTTTCCAGCACATCCTGCAGCGACAGGGCGGACCAGTCCTCGGCCAGCTCGCGGGTGTAGGCGTTGACATGCACCGGCGCGTCCACGATGGAGGTGGCGCCCAGAATGCCCAGGCGTGCACCCTTGGCGGCCTTGCGCCCCGGTGCCAGCGTGGGCAGGTCCTCGCGCTCGTACTTGTCGCGCACGTCGATCTGCGACAGCGTCGGCGTCGTTGCGGTCGGCGCCTGCGCTGCATCCTGTGCGATCGCCGTGGACCCGGCGCCGGTGGCCAGCATGGCCAGAACAATGGAGTTGAACCGCAGCGCGCGGCCGTTGGTGGTGTGCATGGACTGGACTCTTGATTTGTGGATGTCAATGAGAATCAGTCTTAATTATATTTGCGGATTTAGTTAGCATGGGAAGTTGTTGTATCCACGCATCGTCCGGCGGGCAGTTGATCTGCGTCCATGCACGGGCCCAAGGCCCGCCCCCCATCACCACCCCATCATCGACCGGTGCGCGCCAATGCCCGCCATGGCGCCATCGCTCACCGCCATGGCCACGTTGCCGGCCGCGCGGGCCGCGTCGCCACAGGCGAACACGTTGGGGACGCTGGTGGCCTGGCCTTCCGCGACCTTGATGAAGGTGCCCATGGGGCCTTCTTCCAGGGCGCAGCCCAACTGCTCGGCCACGGGGCTGGCGATGCGGGTGCGCGGCTGGGTGAACAGGCCGTCCATCACCAGGCGGCGGCCGTCCTGCAGCACCACGTCGGCCCGGCCTTCCAGGCGGGCGATGGGCGTGGTCTCCACCTGGGTGCCCCGGCGCGCAAGGGTGGAAAGTTCTTCGGCGCCGGGCGTGTAGGCACCGTTGAGCAGCAGCGTGGTCTGGCCCCAGTCGGGCAGCATGACGGCGTGGTGGTGGGCCAGGGCCGAGCTGGCGATGATGCCGATGCGCCCTGCATTCATCTCGTAGCCGTGGCAGTACGGGCAGTGAAAGACGCTGCGGCCCCAGCGCTCGGCCAGTCCCGGCACGGGCGGCAGGCTGTCATGCACGCCCAGCGCCAGGACGAGGCGGGCAGCGCTGATGGCAGTGCCCGCTGCATGGAACTCCAGCCGGCCATCGGGCGCCACGCGGGCGTCTTCGGCCGTGCCGTCCAGCCACTGCACGGTGGGATAGGCCATCAGCTGCTGCCGGGCCTGGGCGGCGATCTGGGCGGGGGCGACGCCATCCTGTGTGAGAAAGCCGTGCGATGTCTCGCCGGCCTGGTCCACGAAGCGGTTGCGCCGCAGTCCGGCATCGACCACCAGCACCTGGCGGCGCGCACGCGCCAGTTGCAGCGCGGCGGACAGGCCGGCATAGCTGCCGCCGATGACGGCGAAATCAACGTGTTTCATGCGAGTGCTCCTGCAGTTGGTGCCAACCCTGGCCGCCTGCTGCGCGATGGCGGGCCAGGCGGGCGTGGAAGTCTTGGGACAGGGCAGCCAGCGTCACCGTGCCCAGGCGTGCAAGCAGGGCGGCCTCGGCCTGCTGCACCGCGTTGCTCAGGGCTTCGTTCACGGCCTGGGCGACCAGGCATTCGGGCCGGTCTTCCCTGAAGCCCAGCGCCACCAGGCCGGGCGCGCCCAGGGCCTCATGCACGTCGCGCAGCGTGGTGCGGTCCAGATCGCAAGAAAGCACCCAGCCCCCGCCATGGCCCTTGGCGGAGGTGACAAGGCCTGCATCGCGCAGGCCCGACATCAACCGGCGCAGCACGACCGGGTTGGTCTGCAGCGCGGCGGCGAGCATGTCGGAGGTGGCAGGTCCATCGCCCTCAGCCATGTGCAGCAGCACATGGAGGACGTCCGAGAATTGGCTGTTCTGTTTCATGCAACATTATTTGTTGCATGAGTGTGGCCTTGTCCCGTGAAGGGGAATGGGCCTGCCGCCGACTGATCAGGACTCGCCCGTGAACCCGATCTGCTTGACCAGCGAACTCCAGCGCTCGAACTCGGCCTGCTGGTCGGCCGCCATCTCCTGCTGCGTGCTGCCGCGCGCCAGCAGGCCCAGGGCGGCCAGCCCGTCGATCACGGCCTTGTCCTTGAGCGCGGCCGTGATGGCCGCGTTGGCATTGGCAATGGTGGTGGACGGGGTCTTGGCGGGAGCGTAGAAGCCGAACCATTCCTCCACCGTGACATCGGGAAAGCCCAGTTCGGTGAAGGTGGGCACGTCGGGCAGGAAGGGCGAGCGCTGCTTGCCCGAGGTGGCCAGCACGCGCAGGCGGCCCGCCTTCAGGTACTGCAGGTAGTCGCCGCTGGGGTTCATGGTGGCCGCGACCTGCCCGCCCACCAGGTCGGTGATGCTGGGCACGGTGCCGCGATAGGGCGCGTGCTTGAGTTCCACCCCCGAGCGCAGGCTCAGCAGCGCGCCCAGCAGGTGCGGCATGGAGCCCGCGCCCGGCGAGCCGAAGTTGGCCCGGTCGGGGTGCGCCTTGGCCCAGGCCAGGAAGTCCTTGAGGGTCTTGACCTCGGCCGGCACGGCAGGCCCCACGGCCAGGCCGTGGTAGATGACGGCGCCGATGGAGACGGGGATCGCATCCTCGGGCTTGTAGGTCAGCTTGGGGTAGATGTGCGGGTAGACCGAGAAGGCCGACACGGGCGCCAGCGCCAGCACCGAGCCGTTGGGCGGGGCGTTCTTCAGGGCCTCCACCGCGATGCGGCCACCGGCGCCGGGCTTGTTTTCCACAAAGCCCGGCCCTTTGCTGTAGGGCGTGCCGCCCAGCCGCTCGGCCACGCGGCGGGCCACACTGTCGCCCGAGCTGCCTGCCGGAAAGCCGTACATGATCTTGACCTGGTCCAGTGCCTGGGCCAGGGCCTGCAGTGGCGACAGCGACCCCAGGGCGGCGGCGCTGCCCAGGGCCTGGACGAAATGACGGCGATGCATCTGCATGGATGTCTCCTGGTGAAATCGAAAAAAGGAAAAGCTGGAAAGAACAGGCTCAGAACATGTGGCGGATGCCGACGTTGATGCCGGTCTGCGAGCGGCCCGGCGCGGTGTTGCTGCCCGGGGCGCCGCCGCTGACCGAGACGGTGGCCAGGCGGTCGTTGCGGATGTGGCCGAACTGGGTGTAGACCGCCGTGCGCTTGGACAGGTTGTAGATGGCGCGTGCCACCAGCAGGTCGGAGTCGTAGCCCGAGACGCCGCGGTATCGCAGCGTCAGCCACTGGGTTTCGAGCACCAGCGCCTCGGTGACCGGGTACGAGGCGCCCACGTACCAGAGGTTGCTGCGCGGCTTGACGGCGTCGCCATCGTTGTCGCGGCGCAGCAGGCCGCCGCCGACCTTCACGCCGGCCAGCTTGAAGTAGCCGCCCAGGTGCAGGCGCTCGTCATGCTTGGCGCTGGAGGTCATGCCGCCGAACACCGGGTCGGTGGACGAGGCCGGCGTGCGGCCGTTTTGCTGTTCGTAGCCCAGCGCCACGCCCCAGACGGGCGTGTCGTACTTGGCATACAGCGACCACTGGCGGCAGGCCTGCGTGTCCGATCCGCTCTCGCCCGGGCAGTTGGTGCCTGCCGGGCTGGGGCCTGCGTTGACGGCATCGCGCCCGAAGCTGTAGCCCGCGCCCAGCGCCAGGCCGCCGAAGTTGCCGCGCCAGGCCAGCATGTTGTCGGCGCGCGAGTTGGGAATGTAGGCGTCCAGCGAGCCCATGGCGAAGACGGCCGGGCCGATGATGTCCGAATCGAGCAGCGACCAGAACAGCATGGAGTTCTGGCGGCCCATGGTCAGGCTGCCCCAGTTGCCGCCCAGTCCCACCCAGCTTTGGCGCCCAAAGCCGCGCCCGCCCTGGTTGAAGGTGCCCTGGTCGGGGGCAAAGCCCGACTCCAGCGTGTAGATGGCCTTGAGGCCGCCGCCCAGGTCCTCGCTGCCGCGCAGGCCCCAGCGCGAGGGCACCAGGCTGGTGGTCGATGGCATGCGGCTGAGACCGCCGCCCGCCGCCACGTTGTTCACGTGTTCCACGCCCACATCGACGATGCCGTAGAGCGTGACGCTGGAGGTACCTTGCGCGAAGGCGCCGAAGCTGGTGCTGGAGCCGGCCAGGGCCAGCACGGCGGCGGCCGCCAGGGTCAGCGGGGAAGGGGTTTTTTGCATGGTGATGTCTCCTCTGGTTTGAAAAATCGTTGCCGTCTTGGCGTGGGTGTCCGCGCGCCTTTTTTTCAGGCGCAGCGGGGCCCGGCCCCGCCGGGCGGAAAGGAGACCCCGCTGCAGGACGTTCGGGCCCCCCCCGACCATGGGCCCCCGCCCACCGAGACCACCGCCGCGCGCATCGAGCAGTTCGACCGCCACACCAAGGCCA
>NZ_JFYT01000053.1:0-67400 GCF_000632165.1 Delftia sp. RIT313
GGATTATGGGGTGGGGGTGTGGAGGGAGTGTGTGGGAGCGCAGAGGAGGCTGCAATCGACCTGTTGGTGCTGCTGATCTGCGGCATGCGGCCGGCGGCTATCTGCCGCTGCGCACAGCCAGGTGCGATTCATGCAGATCCCGCATTGGGTGGTCGGGTTCGGACGGCAATGCAGATTTCCTCCCACAGATTCTTGAGCTCGGCATCTGGCAACAGTTCGGGCTTTTTTTGTAGGCCAGTGCCTGTGCATCGGTTCGGAAATCCACCGCTAAGCCCGTGCAATACTCGCCTTCGTAGGGTTGAAACCCCAAGCCCTCGTTCGTAACACATGACCCAAGAAACCAACAACCTCGCCGCCGACCTGTGGGCGCTGGCCGACCTGCTGCGCGGCGACTTCAAGCAGAGCCAATATGGCCGCGTCATCCTGCCTTTTGCGCTGCTGCGCCGCCTGGAGTGCGTGCTGGAGGGCAGCAAGCCCGCTGTGCTGGCTGAAAGCACCAAGGTCGAGAAAATGGCCATTGCCGAAGAGGCCAAAGAAAAGCTGATCCTGCGCGCAGCCGGTGGCCTGAGCTTCTTCAACACCTCGCCCATGGACCTCAGCACCCTGGGCGAGTCGGGCATCAAGGCCAATCTGGAGCGCTACATCCAGTGCTTCTCCAAAGACGCCCGCGAGATTTTTGACCACTTCAAGTTCGCTGAATTCATTGGTTTGCTCAACGATGCCAACCTGCTCTACAAGGTGGTGCAAAAGGTCCGCACCATGGACCTGCACCCCAAGGTCGTTTCCAACCACGACATGGGTCTGGTGTTTGAAGAGCTGATCCGCAAGTTTGCGGAAAGCTCCAACGAGACGGCAGGCGAACACTTCACCCCGCGTGACATCGTGCGCCTCACCACCTCGCTGGTATTCATGGAAGACGATGAAGCCCTCACCAAGCCCGGCATCATCCGCACCATTTACGACCCCACAGCGGGCACGGGCGGCTTTCTCTCGGCGGGCATGGAATATGTGCACGAGCTGAACCCCCAGGCCGTGATGCGCGCCTTTGGCCAGGAGCTCAACCCAGAGAGCTACGCCATCTGCAAGGCCGACATGCTCATCAAGGGGCAAGAGGTCGGCAACATCAAGCTCGGCAACACGCTGTCCAACGACCACCTCTACGCCAGCAAGTTTGACTACATGCTCTCCAACCCACCCTTTGGCGTGGACTGGAAAAAGATCGAAGGCGACATTACCGACGAACACACCCTCAAAGGCTTTGACGGCCGCTTTGGCCCCGGCCTGCCGCGTGTGTCGGATGGCTCGCTGCTGTTTTTGCTGCATCTCATCAGCAAGCTCCGCGATGTGAAAGACGGCGGCTCACGCATCGGCATCATCCTCAATGGCTCGCCGCTGTTCACTGGTGGCGCAGGCTCGGGCGAATCGGAAATCCGCCGCCATATTCTGGAAAGCGACCTGCTCGAAGCCATCGTCGCCCTGCCCACCGACATGTTCTACAACACCGGCATTGCCACCTATGTGTGGGTGCTGTCGAACAAAAAGCGTGCTGAGCGCAAAAGCAAGGTGCAGCTCATCAATGGCACCAACCTCTGCGGCAAGATGCGCAAATCGCTGGGCAGCAAGCGCAATGTGATGGACGAGGCCGACATTGCCACCATCACCCGTTGCTTTGGCCAATTTGAGGTGGTCGAAGCGCAGGCGCTCAACAAACCGGCGGAAGCCAAAAGCAACCGGGGGCGCCCAGCCGCCAACCCCAAGCCCGAAGCCGTCAAAACCTTTGCCAGCAAAATTTTTTCCACGCACGAGTTTGGCTACCGCCGCATCACCATCGAGCGCCCCCTGCGCCTGTCGTGGCAGTTCAGCGATGAACGCATTTCCAGCCTGCGCTTTGAGTCAGGCAACCTGAATGCGGCCATGCAGTGGGTCTACGCCGAGTACGGCCAGCCCTACTGGCAAGACGCTGCCGACTGTGACCTCTATGGCCAGCTGGACGACTACACCGACGAGATACGCGCCCACCTCAAGCGCCACTTTGCCGACCTCAAGGAAAAGCAGATCAAAGACCTGCTCGACACCAAAACCTGGCTGGCGCAAAAGGCTGTGCTGCTCAAAGCCCGCGCCTTGCAAAGTGAAATCGGCAGCGCCCAGCACGACGACTTCAATGCCTATGACGAAGCCATCAAGGCGGCGAGCAAGCGGGCCGGCATCACGCTCGATGCCAAAGAGAAAAAGCAGATCGCCGATGCCGTGAGCTGGAAGAACCCCGCCGCTGAAAAGGTGGTCAAGAAGGTGCACAAAGGCAAAGCCCATCCGCTCTACGGCCTGTTCGCTGTGAACCAGGAGGTCATCGAATACCAGGCCGATGGCGAGCTGCGCGACTTTGAAAACATCGCCCTGGACCCCAGCCGCACGGTGAGTGAAGTCAACGAAGCCTACTTCATCGCCGAAGTGCAGCCCCATGTGACCGATGCGTGGATAGACGCCAGCAAACGCGACGCCAAAGATGGCGAGATCGGCATTGTTGGCTTTGAGATTCCGTTCAACCGCCACTTCTACCAGTACCAGCCGCCACGGCCATTGGAGGAAATTGATGCCGATCTGGATGCCGTGAGCGCCGAGATCATGGCGCTGCTGCGTGAGGTGCATTCGTGAGTCGGTATCAGGCTTATCCAGAGTACAAGGAGTCTGGGGTGAAGTGGCTTGGAGATATACCCGCTCACTGGGATTGCATTCGCCTCAAATTTGTCGCTGATCTGGTTGGTAGGAAGGTGGAGTCGCAGACTACGGAAAAGTATGTTGGCCTTGAGAATGTTCAATCAAACAACGGCAAGTTCATCGCCAAAGAAGACGTAACTCCTGAAGGACTTTCGAGTTCGTTCTCTTGTGGCGATGTCTTATTTGGGAAATTGAGGCCTTATCTTGCCAAATCATGGTTAGCCGATATTTCTGGAATTTGTTCGTCTGAGTTTTTGGTTCTCAAAAGCAAAAAAGTAGATGCTCGATTTTTGAATTACTTCACGCTAACCGAAGAGTTCATCACGCAAGTTGATTCATCGACCTATGGCTCAAAAATGCCGAGAGCGAGTTGGGATTTTATTGGCCTTTTGAGGGTTCCCGTTCCTCAAACAGAGTCGAAAAAAATCGCTGCCTTCCTCGACCACGAAACGGCGAAGATTGATGCCTTGATCGAAAAGCAGCAGCGGCTGATTGAGTTGCTCAAGGAAAAGCGCCAAGCCGTCATCAGCCACGCCGTCACCAAAGGTCTCAACCCCAATGCCCCGATGAAAGACTCCGGCGTGGAGTGGCTAGGCGACGTACCTGCGCATTGGGTCGTTGCAAAACTTTCTTTTAGATATGAAGTGCTTCTTGGGAAGATGCTTGATGACAAGAAAATAACTGGAAACTTCCTTGGCTCTTACTTAAGAAATACGGATGTTCAATGGGACCAAATCAATACTGAAGACCTCCCCCAAATGGATTTCTATCCAAATGAGCAGGATAGGTATTCCGTGAAAAAGCTAGATCTGATTGTTTGTGAAGGCGGTGAGATTGGTCGGTGTGCAATTTGGGGAAATGATGATCCTTGTTTTTATCAAAAGGCCTTACATAGACTTCGCCCACTGAACACTAATTGCGATATGACGAGGTTTATGTTTTATCACCTCTTCAATGCTGTTCACCAAGAGCGATTCATTAGCGGCGCGGGAAAATCAACAATCGCGCACCTTCCCGCAGAATCTTTTAGGCAATTTAGGTTTGCATATCCACCCCTCACTGAGCAAGTCGAGATATCAAACTTTCTCGATGAGCAAAAACTGAAATTTGATGCTTTGGAAATAAAGGCACTGTCCCAAATTTCTTTACTCAAAGAACGCCGCACCGCTCTGATCTCCGCAGCCGTCACCGGCAAGATCGACGTGTGCGACTGGCAAGCTGCCGCCTCACTGATTTAACCCACACAGCCCAATCTCCACCCGACCATGAGCGACCAAGCCACTGAACGCATCTTTCAAGACGACATCATTTGCCAGTTGCTGGCAAATGGCTGGTTGCTAGGCTCACCGGAAAAGTACAACCGCGAACTGGCCTTGTACCCCGAGGATGCGCTGGGCTTTGTGCAAGAGACGCAAGACGCGCAGTGGCAAAGGTTTTGCGCCAACCACCCTAAGGATGCGGAGCAGAAGTTCTTGCAACTGATCGCCGCGCAACTGGGCAAGGCCGACCCCAACGCCACGCACAAAGACAGCCGCACTTTTGGCACGCTGGGGGTGCTGCGCCACGAGCTGCGCGACCGCAATGCGCGCCTGTCGCTGTGCCAGTTCAAGCCCGAGCACGGCCTGAACCCGGACACGCTGGCCCGCTACGCCAAAAACCGCCTGCGCGTGGTGCCGGAGCTGGTGTACAGCCCGTGGTGTACCGAGGCCTGCTTTGCGGAGACAGGTGCCAAGGCCAAGGCGTGGCGCATTGACCTAGTGTTGTTCGTCAACGGCCTGCCGGTGGCCACGCTGGAGCTAAAGAGCGAGTTCAAGCAGGCGGTGGACCGCGCTGTGCGGCAGTACAAAACCACGCGCCTGCCCGTGGACCCGGTGGCCAAGAAGCCGGAGCCGCTGCTAACCTTTAAGCGCGGTGCGCTGGTGCACTTTGCGGTGAGCCAGTACGAGGTGCACATGGCCACCAAGCTGGAGGGGCAGGGCACCTACTTTTTGCCCTTTAACAAAGGCACTGCAGACGGCGGCGCGGGCAACGATGTGCCGCAGGACGTGCACCGCTACGCCACCGATTACCTGTGGAACGAGGTACTGCTGCCAGACAACCTGCTCAACATCCTGGCCCGCTTTGTGCACTTGCAGATTGAAGACAAAGAAGACTGGGAAGGCCGCAAGTACAAGAAGGAAAGCCTGATCTTCCCGCGCTACCACCAGTGGGACGTGGTGGGTAAGCTGTTGGCGGCGGCGCGCACTGAGGGGCCGGGGCAGAAGTACCTGGTTCAGCACAGCGCGGGCTCGGGCAAGTCCAACTCCATCGCCTGGGTGGCGCATCAGCTTTCGTCGCTGTACAAGGCCGACGGCAAAAAGCAGTTTGACTCGGTGATTGTGGTGACCGACCGCACGGTGCTGGACGCGCAGTTGCAAGACACCATCTACCAGTTTGAGCACACCGATGGCGTGGTGGGACGCATCAACAACAAGGAGGGCGATGGTTCCAAGTCTGAAAAGCTGGCCGCAGCCCTGGAGTCTGCCCAGCCCATCATCATCGTCACCATCCAGACCTTTCCGTTTGTATTGAAGGCGATTGAAAACAGCGTGAGCCTGAAGGAGCGCTGCTACGCCATCATTGCGGACGAGGCGCATTCGTCGCAAAGCGGCTCCACGGCGCGGCAGCTCAAAGAGGTGCTGATGAAAGACGCTGGGCAAGAGGATGACGAGCTGGATAGCGACGACATCATTGCCGCCACGGTGGCGTCGCGCCGCGCATCGGGCAACCTGAGCTACTTTGCTTTTACCGCCACGCCCAAGGCCAAGACGCTGGAGCTGTTTGGCCGCGTGCCGCGCCCGGACGAGGTGCCTTCCGCCACCAACAAGCCAGCGGCGTTCCACGTGTACAGCATGCGGCAGGCGATTGAGGAGGGCTTCATCCTCGACGTGTTGAAGAACTACACCAACTACAAGGTGGCTTACAAGCTGGCCCTGAAGGTGCAGGATGCCGATGTCGAGGTGGAAAGCAAGCGCGCCAAGGTGAAGCTGAACCAATGGGTGCGCCTGCATGACCACAACATTGCCCAGAAGGTGATGGTGATCGTGGAGCACTTCAAAGACAACGTGATGGGCTTGCTGGGCGGGCAGGCCAAGGCCATGGTGGTGACCAGCTCGCGCAAGGAGGCGGTGCGCTACAAGCAGTGTTTCGATAAGTACATAACGGAGAAGGGCTACCAGAAGATTCACGCCATGGTGGCGTTTTCGGGTGAGGTGGAGTTCACCGACAAAGACCCGGCTGCGGCGGGCCAGATGGGCGAGAAGTTCACCGAGACGAATATGAACCCGAACCTCAAGGGCCGCGACATGCGCAAGGCTTTCGATTCGGACGACTACCAGGTGATGATCGTCGCCAACAAGTTCCAGACTGGGTTTGACCAGCCCAAGCTGTGCGCCATGTATGTGGACAAGAAGCTGGTCGGGGTGGAGTGCGTGCAGACGCTGTCGCGCCTGAACCGCACCTACCCCAACAAGGCCGAGACGGGCACCTATGTGTTGGACTTCTTCAATGAGTCGAATGAGATTCTGGAGGCGTTTCAGCCGTACTACCAGACGGCGGAGCTGCTGGATGTGTCGGACCCGAACCTGATCTTTGCGCTGCAGGACAAGCTGCGGGCAGGGGGCATTTTTACGTGGCAGGAAGTGGAGCAGTTCTGCGCGGCGTTTTATGTGAAGAACAAGAGCAACGCGGCCATTGCCAACATTTGCAAGCCGGCGGTGCAACGCTGGCAGCTGCGCTACAAATCAGCGGTGGAGGCGTTCAAGATCGCCAAGGACATGTTTGAACGCACCCAGAAGACGGGCGATGCCGTACTGATTGCGAACGCCGAGAAAAGCCTGAAGGAATGCCAGAAGGAAAAGGACGCGCTCGAAATCTTCAAGAAAGACCTGGGCACCTTTGTGCGGTTTTACGAGTTCATGTCGCAGATCGTGGATTACGACGATACCGACTTGGAAAAGCTGAGCCTGTACGCGCGCAGCCTGCGGCCCATGCTGCGCGAAACCTTGCTGGACGAAGACGACATTGACCTGGGCAACGTGGTGCTCAGCCACTACCGCGTGGCCAAGATCCGCCAACAGGATCTGGTGCTGAAAGAAAACAGCGCAGAGTACAAGCTGGTGCCCGGCGAAGGCCTGGGCACGGCTAAGCCGCAGGACAAGAAGGAAGAGTTCCTGTCGCAGATCATCGACCGCCTGAACGAGGTGTTTGTGACCGACCAGCTCACCGACAAGGACATGGTGAACTACGCCTATACGATCCGCGACAAGGTGGGCGAGAACATTAAGGTGATGAAGCAGATCGAGAACAACTCGCCCGAACAGGCCATGCTAGGCGACTTCTCCAAGGCGATAGACGATGCCATCATGGACAGCAGTGAAGCCCATCAGAACCAGATGATGCAGTTGCTGGCCGATCCAGGCAAAGCGGCCAACTTTGCGCGGGTTGTGTTTGATCTGCTGGTGCAGGGTAATCCCCCCAATTTCCACCGTTACGAGAAGTAGAGCGGTTACGCGTGCAGGTCCAATCGCTGATTTTGGGTAGTGCCGCCCAAGGTTATGTGGGGGCGGTCGTGATGTGTTTTCACATTGATCTAGCACGCCCGCTGCATGGCAACGACATTCGTCACGCTGCCATCAGCCATACCTTGCTGTAGCGCCAAGCGGGTGGCCGCCTAGAGCCGCTCAATAGATCGAGCCCCCACCTCGGCAGGAAACGCAGAGAAATGCCCACATCCTCCGAGCTTTTCATCAGAACCAAGCAAAGTGCCAAGTACCGTCACTCGCTTTCCGTGCCATCGCTGAAGCTGCACATCGTTGAACTGAAGGTCGCCTGGACCGGCGCTCAGCCACACACTTGACGGTTCGCGTGGGCCCCCATCTTTCGCTACGCGGCGTTCCGACAGTGGGAAGTGGTCCAGAGTCGTCCCCTCGAACTCGAATCGCAAGATGCCCACCAAGCAGATGTCTTTGCCGACCAAGTTTTCCAGTTGATCAAGCACGGCATTTACGGAAAGCACAGATTTCATACAAGTTGGAAGCTGGGTTGAAGGTCTGATGGTCGGCATGTGCTACCCCGCTCCACCTTGCCCATGTGCGAACGCTCGATATCAGCAAGGTTAGCCAGCGGTGGCTAGCTGCTGAAGCTTGCGCTGATCGATTGCGCCGCAGCCATGAGTTAAAGAAAACGTGGTCCCGTTCTCCCCGCGAATCAAGAATTGTGAGCCATGACTCACGCACACCCAGGTTCATTTGAGCAACGAACCTTCGCCACCACTCCCCAACCCAACCTCGAAGACCTGGCCATCGACGCCGTCTTGCACCTTGGCGCCGCGCTGGACGTTCTGGATCTGCACGCCCGCCACAACATCACGGCCATCAACTGCGTGTGCCGCGACCTGCTGCGCATCTACTACGCCAAGGCCGATCAGGCGCAGTCGCTGGAGCCGCAGGACAAGGAACTGCTGGGCCTGCTGCACGACACAGCGGTGGATTTAGGCTATGCCGTCGATGTGGTGGACCATCTGAATGGCGACGAGGCCGACGACCCCATCCTCTATGCCGTGAGCTATCTGCTCAAGGCGGCCAAGCGGTTTGCGGATGAGGGCGTTGCTGTGGGGCTTGCTGTGAAGGGGTAGGGCGCAGGGCTGCCGCCTGCGTTGCAGGGGCGGGGCTTCAAGGGCAGGGTTTGAGGTGCACCGCCGTGGCTTGCTCGGTGAGCGGGTCTTCGGCCAGGGCCTGCAGCAGCGCGTCCAGCAGGCCGGGAAAGCGTGCGTCCAGGTCTTCGCGGCGCAGGGAGAGCAGGTTCTCGCGACCATCGGGGCGCTGCCAGATCACGCCGCTGTCGCGCAGCACGCGCCAGTGGTGGGTCATGGTGGATTTGGACTGGCCCTGCAAGAGCGAGCCGCAGGCGCGCTCATGGCCTGCGGCCAGCGCGCGCACCACGGCCAGGCGCAGGGGGTTGCCCAGGGCGTTGAGCAGGTTTTCCAGGCGTATCTGTTCGCGGTCGGGGTGGTTGGCAAGCATGAATCGTCCAGTCGATGGGGCGCCACTGTGCCATGGAAGCAATGCCGCACGTCGCTGATGCGGCGTGGCGCGGGCAGTTATCTGGCAGACAGGGGCATGGCGTGGTGAAAACATGAATCGTTCTGCAAGAAGTTGCGGAAGATAGTACGATTGTCTTCGTACATTCCAATTGTCATCAACCCTCATTCAACCCCCGCGAGAATCCGACCCTTCGAACCGGCAGATCACGCACTTACGCTTTCGCAGCACCCAGGAGTCCTTTCATGGCCCGCCACACCCCCATAGAACGCTATCGCAACATTGGTATCTCCGCGCACATCGATGCCGGCAAGACCACCACGACCGAGCGCATCCTGTTCTACACCGGGGTGAGCCACAAGCTGGGCGAGGTGCACGAGGGCGCCGCCATCATGGACTGGATGGAGCAGGAGCAGGAGCGCGGCATCACCATCACCTCGGCGGCCACCACCTGCTTCTGGAAGGGCATGGACGGCCGCTTTGACCAGCACCGCATCAACATCATCGACACCCCGGGCCACGTGGATTTCACCATCGAGGTGGAGCGTTCCATGCGCGTGCTCGACGGCGCCGTCATGGTCTATGACGCCGTGGGCGGCGTGCAGCCGCAGTCCGAGACGGTCTGGCGCCAGGCCAACAAGTACAAGGTGCCGCGCCTGGCCTTCGTCAACAAGATGGACCGCACGGGCGCGGATTTTCTGCGCGTGCGGCAGATGATGATCGACCGCCTTAAGGCCAACCCGGTGCCCATCGTGCTGCCCATTGGCGCGGAGCAGCAGTTCACCGGAGTGGTGGACCTGCTCAAGATGAAGGCCATCATCTGGGACGAGGCCACGCAGGGCATGAAGTTCGAGTACCAGGAGATTCCCGCAGCCATGGTGGCAGACGCCAAGAAGTGGCGCGAGTCCATGGTGGAGGCGGCTGCCGAGGCCAGCGAAGACCTGATGAACCGCTACCTGGAAGAGGGCGACCTGCCCGAGGCCGACATCCTGCGCGGCCTGCGCCTGCGCACCATTGCGGGCGAGATCCAGCCCATGCTGTGCGGCTCGGCCTTCAAGAACAAGGGTGTGCAGCGCCTGCTGGACGCCGTGGTCGAACTCATGCCTTCCCCGCTGGAAGTGCCGCCCGTGGAAGGCCATGCGGAAGACGGCTCCATCATCGTGCGCCATGCCGATGACAGCGAGAAGTTCTCTGCCCTGGCCTTCAAGCTGATGACCGACCCCTTCGTGGGCCAGCTCACCTTTGTGCGCGTGTACTCGGGCGTGCTCAACAAGGGCGACAGCGTGCTCAACTCCGTCAAGGACAAGAAGGAGCGCATTGGCCGCATCGTGCAGATGCATGCCAATGAACGCCTGGAGGTCGATGAAATCCACGCCGGCGACATTGCCGCCTGCGTGGGCCTGAAGGACGTGACCACGGGCGAGACCCTGTGCGACCCGTCCGCGCCCATCGTGCTGGAGAAGATGGTCTTCCCCGAGCCCGTGATCGCCCAGGCCGTGGAGCCCAAGTCCAAGGCCGACCAGGAAAAGATGGGCATTGCCCTGTCGCGCCTGGCGGCCGAAGACCCGTCCTTCCGCGTGCGCACCGATGAGGAATCGGGCCAGACCATCATCGCCGGCATGGGCGAGCTGCACCTGGAAATCATCGTGGACCGCATGAAGCGCGAGTTCAACGTGGAAGCCAATGTGGGCAAGCCCCAGGTGGCCTACCGCGAGACCATCCGCAAGAAAGTCACCGACGTGGACGGCAAGTTCGTGCGCCAGTCCGGCGGCAAGGGTCAGTACGGCCATGTGGTCTTCACGGTGGAGCCCCAGGAACCCGGCAAGGGTTTCGAGTTCGTCGACGCCATCAAGGGCGGCGTGGTGCCGCGCGAGTACATCCCTGCGGTGGAAAAGGGCGTGGTAGAGGCATTGACCAGCGGCGTGCTGGCCGGCTACCCCGTGGTGGACGTCAAGGTCACGCTGACCTTCGGCTCGTACCACGATGTGGACTCCAACGAAATGGCCTTCAAGATGGCGGCCATCTTCGGCTTCAAGGAAGCTGCCAGGAAGGCCAGCCCCGTCATCCTGGAACCCATGATGGCCGTGGAAGTCGAGACGCCCGAAGACTACGCCGGCACCGTCATGGGCGACCTGTCCTCGCGGCGCGGCATGGTGCAGGGCATGGACGACATGGCCGGCGGCGGCAAATCCATCAAGGCCGAAGTGCCCCTGTCCGAAATGTTCGGCTACGCCACCTCCCTGCGCTCGCAAACGCAAGGCCGTGCCACCTACTCCATGGAGTTCAAGCACTACGCCGAAGCACCGCGCAACGTGGCCGAGGCCGTGATCAACGCACGCGCGAGGTAAAAGAGGCGGCAAACGTGCAGTGGGCAGCATGCTGCCCCTGACCCTGGCCCTGACCCCCTCTCACCCCTCCCGTATGTCCACGCCTGCGTCGGGCCGCCTGCGGGGTTGCAGTCCTGCCGAAGGACAGGACTGCTTCGTCAACTGACTCGCCGTGATGTTTGAGTGAAGCGCGCAGCGCGCAACGAGTTTCACGGCGAACCCCGCAGGCGGCCCGGCGCAGGTTGCCCGCAGCGAAGCGAAGGGACGTGGGCATTCGGGTCGCCTTTTCTTGGCCTACGTTCTTTTGGCGAAGCAAAAGAAGGTAGGTCGGCCGCCGGGCCGAGACCCGGCCTCGAAAAGCAACCCCCCGCAGGGTCAAAAACAAAGTACCCAAATCCACGCCCAATGAAAAACAGCCCCTAGAAGGAGCTGTTTTAAAGAGAGACAGGAGAAGCCGAAATCAGGCCTCAGGCTGCTGCTCAGATTCAGCAGCCTCAGCCTCAGCAGCCGGAGCCGCCTCACCCGAATCCGCCAAAGCCTGCCGCACACCAGCCTTCTCACCAGCCGAAGCAAACTTGCTGTACTTGCCAACGATGCCGACCAGCGCGCCATAAATGCGCGGATTGCCCGCCAGGCATTCCTTCTGCTCCAGGAAATCCGCCTCGCCCGTGAAGTTGCCGACCAGGCCACCGGCCTCGGTCACCAGCAGGCTGCCAGCGGCCACGTCCCAGATCTGCAGGCCGCTTTCGAAGAAGCCATCGGCAAAGCCGGCTGCCACGTAGGCCAGGTCCAGCGCGGCGGCACCGGGGCGGCGCACGCCTGCGGTTTCCTGCATCACGTCGCCCAGCATGTTCATGTACTGCTTGAAGTTGTCGCCACGGCGGAAGGGGAAGCCGGTGGAGATCAGGCTGTCCTTGAGCTGGATGCGCTTGGACACGCGGATGCGGCGGTCATTCAGGTAGGCACCGCGGCCGCGCGTGGCCGTGAACAGGTCGTTGCGCGAGGGGTCGTACACCACGGCGTGCTCCACCTTGCCCTTGAAGGACAGGGCAATGCTCACGCAGTACACGGGGAAGCCGTGGATGAAGTTGGTGGTGCCGTCCAGCGGATCGATGATCCAGACGTAGTCGGAGTTCTTGGCGCCGAACTCGTTGCCCGATTCCTCGGCCAGGATGCCGTGGCCCGGGTAGGCGCCCAGCAAGGTTTCGATGATGGCCTGCTCGGCCGCCTTGTCCACCTCGGTCACAAAGTCGTTGACCTGCTTTTGTGCGACACGCACGGATTCCACGTCAAGAGCCGCGCGGTTGATGATGGCGCCGGCGGCGCGTGCGGCCTTGATGGCCACGTTGAGCATGGGATGCAGGTTGGTCGACATAGATTGTGAGGCGTTGGCGGAGCAGCGGCTGTGCAAGGAGAGGACGGTCCTCTCTGGCAAAAGCAGGCTGTTTGACGCGGGTAAGAACGGAAAAAGCCGCGTCCGGCGATGCGGGGCGGCGACAATAGCGCGCAATTTTACCCGCCTTGTCCGTTTTGTGCTGCGCAACCTGTCCCGTCTTGGGGGCTCTGCCGGCGCCGGCAGGCCAGCGACGCCATGAAAACCCGATTCGTACTGATAGAAACCAGCCACGCCGGCAATGTGGGCGCCGCCGCCCGCGCCCTGAAGACCATGGGCTTTGACGACCTGGTGCTGGTGCGCCCGCGCTGGCCCAACGTGCTGCGCAAGGAAGAGACCATCCAGCGGGCCAGCGGCGCGCTGGACGTGCTGGGCAATGCGCGCGTGGTCGAGACGCTGGAGGAGGCGCTGGACGGCATCAGCCACCTGTGCGCCACGGCCATGACGCCGCGCGACTTCGGCCCGCCCACGCGCACGCCGCGCCAGCATTTCGAGCTGCTGCTCAGCGGGGCGCTGGATGTGCTGGCGGCGCCCGATGAGGCGGCGCCGCCCGCCGATGCATCCGTGCCGTCACCGGCTCCCGCGCCGCGCTGCAACCAGTCCGGCGTGGCCTTCCTGTTCGGCTGCGAGCGCTTCGGCATGAGCAACGACGATGTCTACCGCAGCGATGTGGCGCTGTCGATTCCGTCCAATCCGCAGTTTGGCTCGCTGAACCTGGGGGCAGCCATCCAGGTGGTGGCCTACGAATGGCGCCAGGCGCTGGGCGGCTTTCCCGTGGTGGAGCACACGCCCGCGCCGCAGCGCGCCGACGCGGCCCAGGTGGCCGGCATGCTGGGCCATTGGGAGCAGGCGCTGGCGCATATCGGCTTTCTCGATCCGGCTGCGCCCAAGAAGCTGATGCCGCGCCTCAACCAGCTTTTCAACCGCTCGCAACTGACCGCCGAGGAAATCCACATCCTGCGCGGTGTTGCGAAGGCCATGCTGCAGAGCACCCCACCGAAACGCTAGACTGAGCGGTCTTGTCAACAATAACCAGCCCCTAGATGCTTGACCGCCTGCGCTCCGATATCCAGTGCATCCTCGACCGCGACCCTGCGGCACGCAGCACCTGGGAGGTCATCACCTGTTATCCGGGTCTTCATGCGATCTGGCTGCAGCGCCCGGCGCACTGGTGCTGGAACCATGGCCTCAAGTGGCTGGGGCGCTTCATCTCGCACATCGGCCGCTGGCTCACCGGCATCGAGATCCACCCCGGCGCCGTCATCGGCGAGCGCGTCTTCATCGACCACGGCATGGGCGTCGTCATCGGCGAGACGGCCGTGGTCGGCGACGGCTGCACCATCTACCACGGCGTGACCCTGGGCGGCACCTCGCTGTACAAGGGCGCCAAGCGCCATCCCACGCTGGGCCGCGACGTGGTGGTCAGCGCGGGCGCCAAGGTGCTGGGCGGCTTCGAGGTGGGCGACGGCGCCAAGATCGGCAGCAATGCCGTGGTCATCAAGCCCGTGCCCGCAGGCGCCACGGCCGTGGGCATTCCGGCGCGCATCATCGCCAGCAAGAACGGCCACAGCGCCGATGTGACCGAGCACGACCTGGCATCGGCCAAGGCCGAGTCCATCAAGGTCCCGTCGGCCGCCGCACCCCAGCCGTTCACGGCCTACGGCATCACCCAGGAAATGGACCCCGTGGCCCAGGCCATGCGCGGCCTGAGCGACGGCGCGGCCGCGCATGAGCAGCAGATCGCGCTGCTGTGGGAGGCCATTGCCAAGCTCTCGGCCGGCAGCAAGGTGGGCGACTGCGTGCCCTGCGAGTCCGAGCGCCCGCAGGCCTTCCAGAAGGACAAGATCGACCAGATCATGGGCAAGTAGGCCTGCACAAGATCACCAAAGATCCCCCAAGATCCCCCAAGAAGACCGGAGACCCCGACCAGCATGAACGTTGAACAGGCCTTGCATGCGCGCCGCTCCGTGCGCGCCTTCCTGCCCCAGTCGCCCGATGCGGCGCTGGTGCGCTCCCTGATGGAACAGTCGGCACAAGCGGCCTCGGGCGGCAACCTGCAGCCCTGGCGCGTGCTGGCGCTGACGGGCGAGCCGCTGCAGCAGCTGCTCACCGCCGTTGCCGAAGCCGAGCCCCAGGACGCCCAGCCCGGCCTGTCCTACCCGCCCAATCTCTGGGAGCCCTACCGCAGTCGGCGCTTTGCCAATGGTGAGGAGCTGTACCAGTCGCTGGGCATTCCGCGCGACGACAAGCCCGCGCGGCTGGAGCAGCTGGCGCGCAATGGCCAGTTCTTCGGCGCGCCCGTGGGCCTGATCGTGGCCGTGGACGAACGCATGGGCCTGCCGCAGTGGGTGGACCTGGGCATCTACCTGCAGTCCTTCATGCTGCTGGCCTGTGCCAATGGCCTGGCGACCTGCGCCCAGGGCTTCTGGCGCCGCTACAACGACGCCGTGACTCAGGCGCTGGCGCTGCCCGAGGGCTACCACGTGGCCTTCGGCATTGCGCTGGGCTACGAGGACAAGGACGCCCCCATCAACGGCTGGCGCGCCACGCGCGCACCGGTGGCCGAATGGGCGCAGATGCGCGGCTTCGACTGAGCAGGGCTTTCAGGCCCCTGGGCAAACCCGCAGGGCAAGGGCGCCTTGCCATCCCCTATACTGCGCTCTGCTCCGGGGTGTGCTGATGCACTGAGATGCCAACCGGTCCATGCGCTGCATGGGCCAGGCGGCGAACCCGACGAACTTGATCCGGTTGATACCGGCGGAAGAAGAGCGGGACCCTGAAGCGGGGCCGAAGTCAGAGGATGGAAGTCCGCCACGGCGGATACACGCAGGGCCGCAACGGCCAGGCAGGCCACCATCCAACGCACATCGGCCCTTGCCAACCAAGGCTGCTCGTGCGCCTTGGCGTGCGTGGCAACCAGGGGCCAAGGCCATACGGCCCTGGCAGGCCCACACTGGCATAGCCCGGTGCGCGGCCTTTGGCACAGCCCAAGGAGTGTCCGGTTCCCGGAGCGTTGTTGATCGACGCTTTGAACGCAAGGAACCCGACATGAACGCTCCCGATTCCATCTTCACCCCCGCAGCCGGCGAAGCTCCAGACGCACAGCGTTTTTCCGACCTGCTGGCGCAGTCGCGCAAGCCGTTCCCGGCCTCCACCAAAAGCTATCTACAAGGCAGCCTGCACAGCGGTCTCAACGTGCCCGTGCGCGATATCCAGCTGACCAATGGCGAGCAGGTCAGCGTCTATGACACCTCGGGCCCCTACACCGATCCGGCCGTGGCCATCGACGTGCGCAGCGGCCTGCCGGGCGTGCGCAATGCCTGGATCGAGTCGCGCGGCGACAGCGAGTACTACGCCGGCCGCCTGCGCCAGGCCCTGGACGACGGCGGCAAGCGCGGCGAGGAAGACGAGCGCGTGGCCCGCCTGCGGGCCGAGGCCGCTTCGCTGCAGCGCCAGCCGCGCCGCGCCAAGAGCGGTGGCAACGTCACCCAGATGCACTACGCGCGCAAGGGCATCATCACGCCCGAGATGGAATACGTGGCCCTGCGCGAGAACGGCCGCCGCGAATGGATGGCCGAGTACCAGCAGGACGCCGCGCGCGAGGCGCGCCTGGCCGGCAACGGCCTGGGCGCCGCCATCCCCAAGATCATCACGCCCGAATTCGTGCGCGACGAAGTGGCGCGCGGCCGCGCCATCATCCCGGCCAACATCAACCACCCCGAGATCGAGCCCATGGCCATCGGGCGCAACTTCAAGGTCAAGATCAACGCCAACATCGGCAACTCGGCCGTGACCTCCAGCATCGAGGAAGAGGTCGAGAAGCTGGTCTGGGCCATCCGCTGGGGTGCGGACAACGTGATGGACCTGTCCACGGGCAAGAACATCCACACCACGCGCGACTGGATCATCCGCAACTCGCCCGTGCCCATCGGCACCGTGCCCATCTACCAGGCGCTGGAAAAAGTGGGCGGCATCGCCGAGGACCTGACCTGGCCCATCTTCCGCGACACCCTGATCGAGCAGGCCGAGCAGGGCGTGGACTACTTCACCATCCACGCCGGCGTGCGCCTGGCCTACATCCACCTCACGGCCCAGCGCCGCACGGGCATCGTCTCGCGCGGCGGCTCCATCATGGCCAAGTGGTGCATGGCCCACCACCGCGAGAGCTTCCTGTACGAGCACTTCGAGGATATCTGCGACATCATGAAGCAGTACGACGTCAGCTTCTCGCTGGGCGACGGCCTGCGCCCCGGCAGCGCCTCGGACGCCAATGACGAAGCCCAGTTTGCCGAACTCAAGACCCTGGGCGAGCTGACCCAGCTGGCCTGGAAGCACGACGTGCAGACCATGATCGAAGGCCCCGGCCACGTGCCCATGCACATGATCCAGGCCAACATGACCGAGCAGCTCAAGCACTGCCACGAGGCGCCGTTCTACACCCTGGGCCCGCTGACCATCGACATCGCGCCCGGCTACGACCACATCGCCAGCGCCATCGGCGCGGCCATGATCGGCTGGTTCGGCACCGCCATGCTGTGCTACGTCACGCCCAAGGAACACCTGGGCCTGCCCGACCGCGACGACGTCAAGCAGGGCATCATCGCGTACAAGATCGCCGCCCACGCCGCCGACGTCGCCAAGGGCCACCCCGGCGCCCGCGCCCGCGACGACGCGCTGAGCCAGGCCCGCTTCGACTTCCGCTGGCAGGACCAGTTCAACCTGGGCCTGGACCCCGACACCGCCCAGGCCTACCACGACGAAACCCTGCCCAAGGACAGCGCCAAGGTGGCGCACTTCTGCTCCATGTGCGGCCCCAAGTTCTGCTCCATGAAGATCACCCAGGAAGTGCGCGAATTCGCCGCTGCCAAGGGCGTGGCCGAGCAGGAAGGCATTGCCGCCGGAATGCAGGCCAAGGCCGAGGAATTCAACCGCGCGGGCGGGGAGTTCTATATCCCCATCGTGGCGGCCAGCAGCGATACGACGGCGCGTTGATCGCGCGGCATTGAGCCGATCCGGGCTGCGTGCAATGCGCGGCCCGGTGGCCGCCGTGGATGGCGCGGCGGCCTTTCCTTGGGAAAACACCTAGCGGTCCGTGATGGCTGAGGATCAGTCCGTCGCCGAATCGTTTATCTCCAGCCACCTTCTCCCACCGAGAATTCCATGGCCAGCCGTTACCGGCGTTGCCCCGCAGGCTTCGCAGGCACAAGAACAAGAACGCGCTGACTGCACGGCCGCAGTTTTCACGCGTGGCCGGCAAGGATTTCAGTACGCCCTGGCCCTCGTGGCGAGGGCTTTCGCCAACTGGCAATCGGGAGGAGGAGACGACATGGCTAGAAGAACCATTCAATGGCTGGGCACGGCGCTTGCATTTGGCACGGCCCTGGCGGCCCAGGCCCAGAGTTCGGTCACGCTCTATGGGCGTGTGGTCGCGGGGGTGGACTACCAGAGCAATGTGTACGACCCGGCCACGGGGGGCTCTGGCAATCTGTGGCGGGCCGTGGGCAACCAGTGGGGCACGAGCATGCTGGGTTTCAAGGGGGAGGAGGACCTGGGCGGCGGGCTGCACGCGCTGTTCACGCTGGAGTCGGGCTTCAGCATCGACGATGCCAGGTTCAACGGCGCAGGTTTCTTCAACCGCCGCACCTTCGTGGGCCTGCGCAGCGGCTGGGGCACGCTGAAGCTGGGCAAGGACCTGTCGATCTCGGATGCGCACTGGGCGCTGGACCCAACGGGCCAGCAGTTCATCGGCTCGGCCACGCTGGTTCGGGGGCGCAACTGGGGCGGGCATGACAACATGATCTCGTACGAAACGCCCAGCTGGGGCGGCCTGCGCGTGCTGGCGCTGACCGGCCTGGGCGAGCAGCCGCAGGGCGCATCGCGGCTGCGCAAGGATGCGCTGTCCGTGTCCTATACCGCGCCCACGTTCGAGTTGCGCGCCATCTACGACGTGGCCCGCGATGCCAATGGCCGCTTCAGCGATCTCTACACCACCTCCCGCAACCTGACGCTGGGCGGCACGGTGACGCTGTCCGCGCTCAAGCTGTTCGCGGGCTATGAGCAGCTGTCCGCGCCCGACAGCGCGGCCGGCGTGCCCAACAAGGCGCGGCAGTACTGGATGGGCGCGCGCTACAAGGTGTCAGGCCCGCTGACGCTGATCGGGGCGGGCTACCGCACCACGGTCAACAACGGCGGCGGCAGCGCCAACCTGTTCATGGCGGGCGCCGACTACGCGCTGTCCAAGCGCACGCTGCTGTACGCCAGCGTGGGCAATGTGCGCAATGGCGGCAATGCGAACTTCTCGGTGGAGACCACCAACAACAACCCGGCGCCGGGCGGCAGCCAGACCGGCTTCTACGTAGGCATGGCGCATTCGTTCTGACTCTGGCGGACCCTGGGTGGTGGCTTCAGGAAGCCGGCCACCCTCCGCCTAGCGCCTTGTGCAGCGTGAGCTGGTTCTGCAGGCGTGCCAGGTGCAGCGCGGACAGGGCCAGCTGCGCTGCGCGGCGGCGCTCCTGGGCGTCCAGCCAGGTGCGCAGCGGCACCTGGCCGGCGCGGTAGCGCGCCTCGTACAGCCGCGTGATTTCCACGGATTCCTGCGTGGCGCGCTGCTGGGCCTCTTCCTGGCGGGCCAGTTCGGTGCGGGCGGACAGGGATTTTTCCGTTTCGGCCAACGCGGCGTAAAGCGTTTTGCGGAAGTTGACCACCGCCTCTTCGTACTGGCTGCGTGCAATGGCGGTGTTCAGCCGCATCTCGCGCACATTGAGAAACGGCAGGGCCAGGTTGGCGCCCAGGGCCGCCACGGGATTGGCCAGCACATCAAGCAGGGTGCTGCTGGAGGTGCCCAGGCTGCCGGTGAGCGATAGCCGGGGGTAGTAGCTGGTGGCCGTGGCATCGCTGCCGGCCAGGGCGCCGCGCAGCCGCAGTTCGGCGGCGCGCAGGTCGGGGCGGCGCCCCAGCAGATCGGCGGGCAGGCCCGCCTGCACGGCGGGCAGGTCGGCCACGGGCAGCGCCAGGGGCTCGCCACCGGGCGGCTCGGCGCCCTGCAGCAGTTCGGCCAATGCCTGGCGCAGTTCGGCGCGGGCCTGGGTGTATTGGCTCAGCAGGGCCTGCTGCTCGGCCAGGGCCTGCCGGGCCTCGCGCAGCTCCAGGCCGGACACTGCGCCGCTGCGGTACTGGGCCTGCACCAGGTCGATGGTGCGGCGCACGTACTCCAGGCTTTGGCGTGACATGTCCAGGCGCTCGTTGGCCAGCGCCAGCTGCCAGTACAGGCTGGCCGTGGTGGTGGTCAGCGACAGCGCCACGGCATCCCTGTCCTGCACGCTGGCCTGTGCTTCGAAGACGGCGGCATCGCGCTGCGCGCCCAGCCGGTCGAACAGGTCCAGCTCCCAGGCCACGCCCAGTGTGGCGCTGGCGTTCTCCAGGGTGCTGCGCTGGCTGCCCGACAGCGGGCGGCTGGCGCCCGTGCCTACGCTGCCGCTGGGCTGGGGCAGCAGCGCATGGCCTGCCAGTTGCGCCTGCAGCGCGGCACGCCGCACGCGGATGCCGGCCGTGGCCATGTCAGGATTGCGCGCCAGCGCCAGGTCAATCCAGGCATCGAGCCGTGGATCGGCGAAGCCGCGCCACCAGGCATCGGTCATGGGCGTGGGCGTGGCTGTCGGGGACGATGCCTGCGCATGTTCGAACTGCGCGGGCAGCGCCACCTGTGGCGCTTCGTAGGGGGTGCGCGTGATGGCGCCGCAGCCCGCAAGGGCCACGGCGCATGCCAGCGCGCTGGTCTTGAGCATATGCATGTCAATCTCTGGAGAGGGCCTGGACGGGGTCCAGGCGCGCCGCGCTGCGCGCGGGCAGGAAGCCGAAGGTGATGCCTATGAGCGAGGAGCAGGCGACGGCCAGCACGATGGAGGCGGCCGAGAACGACAGCTGGAAGCTGGAGCCCGACAGGCTCACTGCCAGGCCCAGGCCCAGCGCCAGAGAGACACCCAGGATGCCGCCCACGATGCAGACCAGCACGGCCTCGATCAGGAACTGCTGAAGGATGTCCGACTGGCGCGCGCCGATGGCCATGCGCACGCCGATCTCGCGCGTGCGCTCGGTCACCGACACCAGCATGATGTTCATCACGCCGATGCCGCCCACCAGCAGCGCGATCATGGCGATGGCCGAGACCAGCAGCGTCAGCGTGGTGCTGGTGCGCGTGATGGCCTGGCGGATCTGGTCGGAGTTCCAGACGAAGAAGTCCTTGGTGCCGTGGCGTTCCGTGAGCAGGCTGGTGGCCGCCTTCAGCGCGATCTCGGCCGGCACCTCGTCCTTGATGCGCAGCGTGATGCTGTCCAGGTGGTACTTGCCGACCAGGCGCGTGGCGGCTGCCGTGTAGGGCACGAAGAAGGTGGGCGTGGAGCCGCCGAAGCTGTTTTGCGCGGGGCGCAGCACGCCCACGATCTCCACGGGCATCTCGCCCAGCATCACCACCTCGCCCAACGGGCTGGGGTTGCCGGGGAAGAGCGCGGTGGCGGCCTTCTGGTCGATGACCGCGACCTGGGCGTGCAGGTCCACGTCGCGCTGGTCGAAGAACCGCCCTGACGCCAGGCGCAGGCCCTTCACGCGGAAGTGCTCGAAGCCCACGCCCGTCACCTGGGCCATGGCCGCGTTCTCGCGGTACAGCGCCGTGACGCTGACCGATACGTTGGGCGTGGCGCTGTCCACGTAGGGCTGCTCGGCCAGGGCCTGGGCATCGGCGGCGACCAGGGTCTCGATGGCGGCGGCGCGCGTGTCTCCGAAGTCCTTGCCCGGGAAGATGTCCAGCGTGTTCGTGCCCAGCTCGCTGATCTGGTTCATCACCTGCTGCTGCGCGCCGCGCCCCAGCGCCACCACCGAGACCACGGCAGAGATGCCGATGATGATGCCCAGCATGGTCAGGAAGGTGCGCAGGCGGTGCGCGTTCATGGCCCGCAGCGCCATGCGCAGCGCTTCGCCGAAGCGGTCGCCGAACATGCGCCAGGAGGCGGCGCGCGGGGCGGCTGTGGCCTCCAGCGGGGGCTTGCTTTCATGCGGGGCGCTGCGCCGGTCCGCGATGATGGCGCCGTCGCTGATCTCGATCACGCGCGAGGCGTGGGCCGCCACGGCCATGTCGTGCGTGACCAGGATGATGGTGTGGCCGTCGGCATGCAGCTCCTGCAGGATGCGCATGACCTGCTCGCCGCTGGCCTTGTCCAGCGCGCCCGTGGGCTCGTCGGCCAGGATGACGGCGCCGCCGTTCATCAGCGCGCGGGCAATGGACACGCGCTGCTGCTGCCCGCCCGACAGCTGGCCCGGCCGGTGCTGCATGCGGTCGGCCAGGCCCAGGCGTTCGAGCAGGGCGGCCGAGCGCGCATGGCGGTCCGTGGGCGCCGTGCCGGCGTAGACCGATGGCAGCTCCACATTGCCCTGGGCCGTGAGGTCGGCCAGCAGGTGGTAGCGCTGGAAGATGAAGCCGAAATGCTCGCGCCGCAGCGCGGCCAGCGCATCGGGGCCCAGCTCGCCGGTCTCGCGGCCGGCGATGCGGTAGCTGCCCGAGGTCGGATGGTCCAGGCAGCCGAGGATGTTCATCAGCGTGGACTTGCCCGAGCCCGAGGCGCCGACGATGGCCACCATCTCGCCGGCCTCGATGGTCAGGTCGATGTCCTTGAGCACGGCGACCGTGGTGTCACCGGCGGGGAACTCCCTGCGCAGTCCCCGCATCTGCAGCAATGGCTGGTCCATGCTCACATTCCCATGGGGTCTGCGGCGGGGGCGTTGTTCGGGCCCGCCTCGCCGATCACCACCTGCTCGCCCGCCTCCAGGCCCGACAGCACCTGGGCCTGGGCATTGGTGCGCAGGCCGATGCGCACCTTGCGCTCGGCGACCTTGCCTTCGCCGTCACGCACGCGCACGGTGTAGCTGTCGTCCTCTGCCCGGCTGCCCAGTGCGGCGGCCGGCACCAGCACGGCCTTGTCGGCCTGGGCCACGCGCACGGTGACCTGGGCGGTCATGGAAGGGCGCAGCTTGCCGTCTGGGTTGGGCACGTCGAACTGGGCGTTGTAGTAGATGGCCTTGGCGGCGGGCGTGGCCGCAGCGGGCGAGGCACCGCCGCCCGCGTCATTGACGATGGAGGTGGGTGCGGGCTCGATGCGCTCAATCTTCGCCATGTGTTTTTGGCGGTTGCTGCCCAGCGTGGTGAACCATGCGGTCTGGCCGAGCTGGATCTTGTCCACGTCGGCCTCGGCAATCTCGGCACGCACGGTCATCACGTCGAGCTTGGCCAGCATGACGATGGTGGGCGTGGTCTGGAAGGAGTTCAGTGTCTGGCCCTGCTTGGTGACCACGGCCACGATCACGCCGTCCATGGGCGCGACGATGCGGGTGTAGCCCAGGTTGATGCGCTCGGTCTCCACCTGGGTGCGTGCCTGCTCGATCTGGGCCTGCAGGGCGCCGACCTCGGCCTGGGCCGTGTCCAGCGCCGCTTTGGCGGCCTCATGGTCGGCGCGCGAGGTGGCGTCGGCCTGCAGCAGTTCCTGCTGGCGCTGGAAGGTGAGCCGGGCCTGGACGAGGGCCGCGCGCCGCGCGGCCAGCTGGGCCTGCAGCGCGGTGACCGAGGCCTCGGCATTGCGCAGCTTGATGCGCTGCGGCTGGGCATCGACTTCGGCGATCAGGTCGCCGGCCTTGACCTGCTGGCCCAGTTCCACATGCAGGCGCTTGACCTGTCCGGAGACCTGGGCGCCCACGGCAACCAGCTCCTTGGCATGCAGCCGGCCCACGGCCAGCACGGTCTGCTCCAGGTTGCCCACGGTGACGGCGGCCGTCGCGTACCGGGTGGCGGGCTTGGCGCTGGCCTTCCACAGTGCGCCCCCGGCGATGATGCAGGCACCCACCACGGCGCCAATGGTCCACTTGCGATTGAACTTCATTCTTCCCCTGCCGCGCGGTCGGCCGCAGGGGAAGAAGTTCCTGCCCGGCGCCGCGCCCAATGCTCGAACTTACCAGTCTGGCGCGGTTCGATGTCCCGGCATTGACCAAGGCATGGAGATTCAGTGGAGAAAAGCGAGGGGCGGGAGCGGCCGGGCTGCCCCCCGGCTCACCGCAAGTTCAGCGCCAGTATTGGCACTTGCTCTCTGCCTTCGTCGTCCAGACCTGCTCGGCCGGCAGCTTCTTGACCAGCTTGTAGTAGTCCCAGGTGCCCTTGGATTCGGCGGGGGATTTCACTTCCATCAGGTACATGTCGTGCACGTAGCGGCCGTCCTCGCGCAGGTAGCCGCTGCCGAAGAAGTCATCCATCTTCATGCCGCGCCAGGTGGCCATGACCTTGTCGGCGTCCAGCGTGCCGGCCTTCTCCACGGCCTTGAGCCAGTTCATGGTGGCCGAGTAGTCGGCCGCCTGGATCTCGCTGGGGCGGCGCTGGGTCTTGGCCATGAAGGCATCGGCGAACTTGCGCGAGGCATCGTTCATGTCCCAGTACCAGCTGGTGGTGAACTGCATGCCCTGGGTGTTCTTCAGGCCCAGGCTGTGCACGTCGGTGAAGAACACCAGCAGGCCGGCCAGCTTCATGTCCTTGGTCACGCCGAACTCGCGCGCGGCCTTGATGGAGTTGATGGTGTCGCCACCCGCGTTGGCCAGGCCCAGGATCTGGGCCTTGGAGTTCTGCGCCTGCAGCATGAAGCTGGAGAAGTCGCTGGCGTTCAGCGGCGTCTTGACCGAGCCCAGCACCTTGCCGCCGCGCGCCTCGATGATCTTGGTGGTGTCCGCCTCCAGCGCATGGCCGAAGGCATAGTCGGCCGTCACGAAGTACCAGCTCTTGCCGCCGGCCTCCACCACGGCCGCGCCCGTGCCCTTGGCCAGGGCCACGGTGTCGAAGGCGTAGTGCACGGTGTAGGGGCTGCACTGCTCGTTGGTCAGCGCCGAGCTGCCCGCGCCGTTGTCGATGAAGACCCGCTTTTTCTCCTGCGCCACCTTGGCCATGGACAGGGCCGTGGCCGAGTTGGTGCCGCCAAACACCAGGCTGATGCCCTGCGTGTCAATCCACTCGCGCGCCTTGCTGGCGGCAATGTCGGCCTTGTTCTGGTGGTCGGCCGTCAGCAGCTCGATGGGCTTGCCCAGCAGCTTGCCGCCGTAGTCGTCGATGGCCATCTGTATCGCCACGGCGCCGTTCTTGCCCTCGACATCGGCATAGAGACTGGACATGTCGGTGATGAAGCCGATCCGAACCTTGTCCTGCTGCGCCAGGGCCGGCGTTGCCAGTGCGGCGGCGCACAGTGCCAGGGCCAGCGGTGTCATCAGCGATGTCTTGGGGCGTTGCTGCATGAAGTCTCCTTGCTTTGGATGGAAAAAGCCCGCTGCTGTTGCGCAGGGGCCGGGGTGATTCCATGCTGGCAGGGACAGGGGCCTGCCGCATTGGGGCAAGCACGGGCTTGGTGGCCCCGGTGCGACAGTCAGGCCGTGCGGCCGCAAAAAAGGCAGCCCTGAGGCTGCCTTGTTGGATGCACCGTGAGGGGCCTCCTGGCCTGGAACTCAGTCAGCAGTGCGCGGCGCGCGCACGGCATTCTTGGGCCGGAAGGCCTTGCACACGCTGTCATCCGTTTCCAGATAGGGCCCGCCGATCAGGTCCACGCAATAGGGCACGGCCGCAAAGATGCCGTTGACCGTTTGCGTGCCATCAGGGTTTTGCAGGCCTTGCAGAGTCTCGGCGATGGCCTTGGGCTGGCCCGGCAGGTTGATGATCAGGCTCTTGCCGCGGATCACCGCCACCTGGCGCGACAGAATCGCCGTGGGCACAAAGGCCAGGCTGATCTGGCGCATCTGCTCGCCAAAGCCCGGCATTTCCTTGTCGGCCACGGCCAGGGTGGCTTCGGGCGTGACATCGCGCAGAGCGGGGCCGGTGCCGCCCGTGGTCAGCACCAGGGAGCAGCCTGCATCGACCAGTTCGATCAGCGTGGCGCTGATGCCGGCCTGCTCGTCGGGGATCAGGCGCGGCTCGAACGTGATGGGGTTCCTGAGCGCGCGGGTGAGCCAGTCCTGCAGGGCCGGCAGGCCCTTGTCCTCATAGACGCCGCTGCTGGCACGGTCGCTGATCGAGACGATGCCGATGCGCACAGCGTCATGGACGGGTTCACTCATCGTCAGCTTCCTCGCCAGCGCCATCACCGTCCTCGGCAGTCTCGCGGCCCGTGCCGCCCAACTGCTGGCGAACCAGCTGGAACAGGTCGCGGTAGGCGCGGCCCTTGCGCTGGGCCAGGCCGGTGGATTCCTGCACATTGGCCTCATGGGCGCCCGGCATGTCCTTGCGGGCCTGGCGGATCAGGGCGCGCAGTTGCTGGGTGTCGGTGTCGGGGAAATAGTCCAGCCAGATGGACAGGGCCGATTCCTCGGCAATCAGGCGGTCGCGCCATTGCTCGGCGGCGTGCAGGGCCATCTTCTCGGCGGCCGAGCCGTTGTGCTGCTCGTCCAGTGCCGCGCGCACGGCGGCGATCTCGGTATCGTCCAGCTTGCGCATGAGCTTGCCGACGAATTGCATCTGGCGGCGCTTGCCTTCGAAATTGGTGATGCGCTTGGCCTCGGCCAGGGCATCGGCCAGCTGGTCGGGCAATTGCAGGCGCTTGAACAGGTCGGAGCGCAGCGTCAGCAAATCCTTGCCGAGGTCCTGCAGGGCGTCGGACTCGCGCTTGAGATCCGTCTTGCTGGAGTCGGGGGTGCCTTTGAGTTCGGCCTTGAGCTGCAGGTCGAGTTCGCTGCCTTCGGCAACGAAGTGACCTTTGACGTAGTAGCCTTTTTTGGGTTTGCGTGACATGGGGTAGGGGACAAATGCAGTGGCGGCGCGGAGAGCGCTGCAGTGGCGGCTATCATAGCCGCCGCTATGAAAAAACCCCGTCCCCGCTCGGCAAGCACCGCCAAACCGCAGGCTGATTCCGGCTTCAGCTACAGCCAACCGTTTTTTGAAGACTTGGTGGACCGTGCCCTGGTCCACGCCAAGAAGCTCGGCGCCACCAACGCCGGGGCCGAGGCTTCCGAGGGCTGCGGCCTGAGCGTGAGCGTGCGCAAGGGGGCTTTGGAGACCGTGGAGCGCAACCGCGACAAGTCGCTGGGCGTGACCGTCTACCTGGGCAACCGCCGTGGCAACGCCAGCACCTCGGACTTCTCGGATGCAGCCATCCAGCAGACCGTGCAGGCCGCCTACGACATCGCACGCTTCACGGCCGAAGATCCCATGGCCGGCCTGCCCGATGCGGCCGACATCGCCCAGCCCGGCACCCACCGCGACCTGCAGCTGTTCCACCCCTGGGACCTCACCAGCGAGGCAGCGGCCGAACTGGCGCTGCAATGCGAGGAAGCCGCGCTGCGCACGCACAAGCGCATCACCAACAGCGAAGGCGCGGGCGTCTCGGCCCAGCAAAGCCATTTCTTCAGTGCCCACACCAATGGTTTCCGTGGCGGCTACGCCAGCTCGCGCCACAGCCTGTCGGTGGCGCCCATCGCCTCGCTGCCCGGGCGCAATGGCGAGATGCAGCGCGATGCCTGGTACAGCTCCATGCGCAACGCGGCCGACCTGGCCTCGCCCGAAGCCGTGGGCCGCTACGCCGCCCAGCGCGCCCTGAGCCGCCTGGGCAGCCGCAAGATCCCGACCACCGAATGCCCGGTGCTGTTCGAGTCCACGCTGGCCGCAGGCCTGCTGGGCAGCTTCGTGCAGGCCGTCAGCGGCGGCGCGCTGTACCGCCGCAGCACCTTCCTGCTCGACTCGCTGGGCAAGCCCGTCTTCCCCAAGCACATCGACATCACGGAAGACCCCTTCATCCTCGGCGGCAAGGGCAGCTCGCCCTTCGACGAGGAAGGCGTGCGCGTGCAGGCCCGCAAGGTGGTGGATGCCGGCCGCGTCGAGGGCTACTTCCTGTCCAGCTACTCGGCACGCAAGCTGGGCATGAAGACCACCGGCAATGCCGGCGGATCGCACAACCTGGTCATGACCTCGCGCCGCACCAAGGCCGGCGACGACCTGCCCGCCATGCTCAAGAAGCTGGGCACGGGCCTGTTCGTGATCGAGCTCATGGGCCAGGGCGTGAACTACGTGACCGGCGACTACTCGCGCGGTGTCAGCGGTTTCTGGGTGGAAAACGGCGAAATCGCCTTCCCCGTGCATGAGATCACCATCGCCGGCAACCTCAAGGACATGCTCAAGGGCATCGAGGCCGTGGGCGCAGATGCCTACAACTACGGCGCCAAGACCGTGGGCTCGATCCTGATCAACCGGATGAAGGTGGCGGGCAGCTGAGCGCTGGTTCAGCTCAAGAATAAAGCGGCTTTTTGAAGCCGCTTTTTTGTGGATCTACACCACTCGCTGCCTCTGCACCCCCAGCCCCTCGATCCCCAGCTCCATCACATCGCCAGCCTTCAGATAGCGCGGCGGCTTCATGCCCATCCCGACTCCCGGGGGCGTGCCGGTGATGATGAGGTCGCCGGGCTCCAGCGTCATCACGCGGCTGCAGTGGCTGATGAGTTCGGCGCAGCCAAAGATCATGGTGCGCGTGCTGCCGCTCTGGCGGCGCTCCCCGTTCACATCCAGCCATAGCTGCAGGGCCTGCGGGTCGGGCACTTCGTCGCGCGTGACCAGCCAGGGGCCGATGGGGCCGAAGCGGTCGAAGCCCTTGCCCTTGCTCCACTGGCCACCGCTGCGGTCGATCTGGTATTCGCGCTCGGACACATCGTTGGCAAGGCAGTAGCCGGCCACATGCTCCAGCGCATCGGCCACGGACACATTGCGCGCGCGCTCGCCGATGACGATGCCCAGTTCCACCTCCCAGTCCATGCGTGTGCTGCCCTCGGGCAGGGGGATGTCGTCGTCGGGGCCGCAGGCGCAGCTGGGCCATTTGGCGAAGAGGATGGGCTCCTTGGGAATGGGCATGCCGGCTTCCTCGGCATGGTCGCGGTAGTTCAGGCCGATGGCGACGAACTTGGACATGCCGCTCCACGGCATGCCGATGCGCACCGGGCCTTGCACCAGGGGCAGCCTGGCGGGGTCGATGGCGGCCAGGGCCCGCAGCGCCTCGCGGCCCAGCAGGCGGGGCGTGTAGTCGTCCAACAGGGCGGACAGGTCGCGGATCCGGCCTTCGGCATCCAGCAGGCCGGGCTTTTCCTGGCCCTCGGGGCCGAATCTCAGCAGTTTCATGGAGTCTCCTTGGAATGCTCTGGAATGTCTTGAAATGGGCCGTCTGCTTAGTCCACCTGGATGCCTGCCTGCCGGATCAACTGGCTCCAGCGTGCCAGGTCGGCTGCCGTCTGCAGCCGCAGTTCTGCAGCGGTGGGGGCGTAGACGCTGGCGCCCATTTTGCGGAATTTCTCGCGCAGTCCGGGTGATGCCTGGGCCTTGTCCACGGCCTGGCGCATGCGCTGCACTTCCTGCGAGGGTGTGTCCTTGGGCGCGTACAGCGCAATCCACAGGTCGCCAACCAGGCCGGCAACGGTGTCGCGGGCCAGGGGCAGGTCGGGCAGGAACTCGCTGCGCTGGTCGGAGAAAACGGCCAGGGCTTTGACGTCGCGGCTTTGCAGGTAGGGCATGGCCGAAGGCAGGGTGCTGATCAGCATCTGTATGCGCCCGGCCATCAGTTCGGTCATGGCCGGGGCCACGCCACGGAAGGGGACATGGGAGGCATCCACCTTTTCGGCGCGCTTGAGGAATTCCATGAGGATGTGCGAGTAGGTGCCGTTACCGGCAGAGCCGAAGAAGTACCTGCCCGGCTCCCTGCGCAGCAAGGCCAGCAGCTCGGGCAGGGTGGACGGCGCAAAGTCCTTGTTGACCAACAGCACATGGGGCACGCTGGCAATGCCGGCCACGGGCACGAAGTCGCGCAGCGTGTCGAAGCCGGGGTTGGCGAACAAGCCGGGGTTCATGGTGACGATGCTGGCTGATGTCAGCAGCCAGATGTTGCTGCCGGCTTCGGCGCGTGCCACGTAGGCTGCGCCGACATTGCCCCCGCCGCCGCCCCGGTTCTCGACCACCACGGGCCGGTCGAGTGCGCCGCGTAGCAGCGGCTCCATGACGCGCGCCACGATGTCGTTGGAGCCGCCCGGCGCGGCAGGCACCACCAGGGTGACCAGTTGCGCAGGGGCCGCGTGGGCTGGCAAAGAGAGCAGGGCGGCGTGGCCCAGGGCCGCCGCCGTGGCGACCCTGGTGAGCAAATTCCTGAGAAAGGCCATGGTATGTCTCCTTCGTTGTATGGGCTGAGGGTTCATTCGGTCGGGGCAGGGTGATCGCTCCAGGCGCCCGGTGGCACCAGGTGCTGGTGCTCTCCCAGCGCAGGGCCCAGGCTGCGGATGGACCCGGGTGTGCGCGACAGGCGCGGAAAGACGTTGTGCATGGGCAGGGGCTGGCCGTCGGCATCGGGGATGCAGGTGATGCAGGCCCTGGCGCGCACATGCTCGTCGGCCAGCAACTGCTCCACGTCAAGCACCGGCCCCACGGTCACCTCCCATTGGCCGAAGTGCAGCAGGTTGTCCTGCAGGCTGCGCTGTGCCACAAAGCCGGCGATCAGCGCGTCCAGCGCATCGACATGTCGCAGCCGTGCCGCGTTGGTGGCGAAGCGGGGATCGCTGCACAGGTCCTTGCGGCCCATGGCCTCGAAAATCCGTTCGGCCATGCGCTGGGTGGAGCCCGACATCACCAGCCAGCGCCCGTCTGCGCACTGGTAGGCATTGCGCGGTGCGGCGATGTCGGCACGGTTGCCCATGCGCCGTGGCCGCTGGCCGGTGCGCTGGAAGATGGCAGGGTCGGGGCCGAGCACGGCCAACATGGGTTCCAGCAGCGACAGGTCCACCACCTGGCCGCGGCCACCATTGGTTTCCACTTCGCGCAGTGCGAACATGGTGGCGCCCACGCCCGCCAGGCCCGCGATCATGTCGGCCAGGCCGAGGTTGGGCAGGGCGGGCGGCTTGTCGGGAAAGCCATTCTTCTGGGCAAAGCCCGAGAAGGCTTCGACCAGGGTGCCAAAGCCGGGCCGTTGCGCATAGGGACCGGTCTGGCCCCAGCCTGAGATGCGCACGATCACCAGGCGGGGATTGCGCTGCAGCAGGACATCGGGTCCCAGTCCGAACTTTTCCAGTGCGCCGTGGCGAAAGCTCTCCACCAGGACCTGTGCCGATTCGGCCAGCTGCAGAAGACTTTGCACATCGGCCCCGTCATGCAGGTCCAGGCAGATGCTTTTCTTGTTGCGCGCGTAGATCTGCCACCACAGCGGCTGGCCGTCGTTCTTCCAGTCGCGCAGGGTGTCGCCGCTTGGCGCCTCGACCTTGATCACTTCGGCGCCGAAGTCGGCCAATTGCAGCGTGAGCATGTTGCCTGCAGCCAGGCGCGACAGGTCTAGCACGCGGATGCCGCGCAGGGGCAGGGCGCCTGTGTTGTCCGTGGCGTTCATGCGGCTTCCCCGGTGCTGCGCAGCAACTGGCGTGCGCGCTGTGCAATGGGTGCATCGACCATGCGGCCGTCAACGGCCGCGGCGCCCTGTCCCTGCGCCAGCGCCTGTTCATAGGCCAGCACGGTGTCGCGCGCCTGGCGCAGATCCTCTTGGCTGGCTCCGAAGGCTGCGTGCACGGCCGCCAACTGGGCCGGGTGGATGCAGGCGGCACCTTGCATGCCCAGTGCGCGGGAGATCCGGGCCAGTTCGCCGAACTGCGCAAGATCCGCATAGCCGCCGATGCTGCCTGCCAGCCCCACGGGATGCAGCCCGGCTGACACGGCTGCGATGACCACGGCCTGTGCCGGCATGGCAAGGGCCTGGGGCGTGGGCGCCACGCCCAATGCAGTGGCGAAGTCCTCGCCGCCAAAGGCCAGCGACACCAGCCGGGGTGAGGCCCGGGCAATGTCCTGCAGGCGCATCAGCCCGGTGGGCGTCTCCACGATGGCCTGCAGCAGCACCGGCGGGCTGCCGTGGATATCGGCCAGGGCTGCGATGCGCTGCACATCGGCGGCAGATTCCACCTTGGGGATGACCAGGCCATCGCAACCAGCCTGCAAGGCGGCCTCGGTATCGGCCTGTGCCAATGCCCTGTCCGCGTTGATGCGCACCAGCACCGGGCACTGCCCGCGCAGGCTGGCGATGGCCGGTTGCAGCATGGCGCGGGCCTGCTCCTTCTGCGCGGGGGCAATGGCGTCTTCCAGGTCCAGCACGAGGGCATCGGCACCGCGCCGCCCTGCGCTGGCCAGCATGCGTGCGGAGGTTGCAGGAACATATAGCAGGGATCGGGGGTGGAACGGCATGGGGCTTGGGTAGCGGAGTGGCGGTAAGCACAATGTAGGCAGCACCTCGCAGCGCATGGCTGAGGAATTCAGAACCGGCCTTCGTGCAAATCGAACCCCTCTTCGGACCTGACATGGAATTGCGCCAGCTCAGATACCTGATTGCCGTGATCGATGCCCAGAGCATCACCCGCGCCTGTGATGTGCTGCACGTGGTGCCATCCGCCGTGAGCCACCAGCTCAAGCTGCTGGAGCAGGAACTGCAAAGCACGCTGCTGGTGCGTGGCGCGCTGGGCGTGCAACCCACGGCCACGGGCCGGCTGCTGTACGGCCAGGCGCAGGCCATCCTGCGGCAGGTGGCCGATGCGCGGGCCTGCGTTCAGGTCGAGGAATCGCAGGTGGCCGGTTCTGTATCGGTGGCCATTGCGGGCAGCATCGCCCAGGTGCTGGCCGTTCCCCTGCTGGCCGCCTGCCGTGAGCGCTGGCCGGCCGTCATCCTGTCCATCCACGAAGGGCTGAGCGGCCATCTGGTGGAGGGCGTGCACAGTGGCCGCTTCGACATGGGCGTGCTCTATGCCTCGGAGGCCACGGCCAAGCTGGAGACGCGGCCCGTGGTACGCGAGCCTTTCTTCTTCGGCTGCGCCCGCGCCCTGGCGCCCGAGGCGGATGGCAAGCCCATGTCGCTGCAGGATCTGGCACGGCATCCACTGCTGCTGCCCAGCCTGCCCAATGCCACGCGCGGTGCGCTGGACCGGGCCTTTGCGGCGCTGGACACCGGCTACCAGGTGGCAGGCGAGGTGAACTCCACTGCCACCCAGATCGGTGCGGTGCGCGCAGGGCTGGGCGCCAGTGTGCTGCCGTGGATCAGCCTGCGCATGCTGCGGCCACGGCGCTCCACGGTGATCCGCCCCCTCGACGTCGAGCACCTCTACCGCGACGTGCTCACGGCCACGAAGCCGCAGGCCGTCCGCAGCCGGGCCAGTGCCATGGTGCTGGCGCAGCTGGAGCACCTGCTGCGGGATATCTACGCGCCCCTGGCTTCCCATCGCTGACTGCGGACCGCTGGCAGCGCCATGCCTGCATGTCGGCAAGGCGCTGTCCTACCGGATGTGCAGGGTTTGGGAAGGCGATTCAGTTGATTCAAATTGTCAAATTTGTTCCTGAATGTGTTTCTTCCGTGCCAGCAGTCTGGCCGGTTTGCGTAGGTGGTTCGAGGGAGAGCGACGTGGGTTTTTTGAGGCGTATGAAGTTGGGAACCATGCTGGGCATGGGTTTTTTCGCGGTGATCGTGGTTTGCGTATGCGTGGCGGCCTTCGGCTGGATGAAGTTGCATGACCAGGGCGAGCAGCTGCGCGTGCTGGCCGAGGACCGCATGGGCAATCTGGCCCGGCTGCAATCGCTCAAGGACAACGCCAATGCGTCGGCACGGGTGGTGCGCAATCTGGCGCTGATCACCGATCCGGCGCAGATGGCCGAGGAGAGCCGCCGGCTGGATGAGGTGGTTGCCAGGAACGGCCTGGTCATGAAGGAGTTGGACCAGCGCCTGCAGACCGAGCAGGCGCGCCGGCTCTTTGCCGACATACGTCAGGCGCGCCAGCCTTTCGTGGAGACCATGCGCCAGGCCGGTGACCTGGGCCTGGCCAACCAGGGCGATGCCGCCAGGGATCTGATCATGGGGCGCCTGCGCTCCTTGCAGACGACCTATTTCGATGCGGTCGAGGCACTGGTCGATTACCAGAAGGCACAGACGCAGGCCACGGTGGACGGCTCGCTGCGCCGCGTGGCCGAAGACGGCGTGGCCATGCTGGTGCTGACGTTGCTGGCCGCCGCGCTGGGCGGACTGGTGGCCTGGATGATCACCAGGACGGTCAAGCAGCAACTGGGCGGAGAGCCCTCCTATGCCGCCGGGGTGGCGCGCCAGATCGCGCAGGGCGATTTGTCCGTGCGGGTGCAATTGGCGCCCGGCGACACCTCCAGCCTGCTGCGCGCCATGGAGGACATGCGGGCCGGCCTGGCGCGCGTGGTCGCCGATGTACGGCAAAGCAGCGAATCGATTGCGACCGGCGCCAGCCAGATTGCCTCGGGCAATGCGGACCTGAGCCAGCGCACGGAAGAGCAGGCCAGCAATCTGGAGCAGACCGCCGCCTCCATGGAGGAGATGAACGCCACCGTCAAGCTCAATGCCGATACGGTGCGTACCGCCACCCAGCTGGCCGCTTCGTCGAGCCAGGCCGCCACTGGCGGCGGCAAGATCGTGGACCGCGTTGTGGCGACCATGGAGCAGATCACCGCCAGTTCCCGGAAGATCGAGGACATCATCGGCGTGATCGACTCCATTGCCTTCCAGACCAACATCCTGGCGCTCAATGCCGCCGTGGAGGCGGCGCGGGCGGGCGAGCAGGGGCGAGGCTTTGCGGTGGTGGCATCCGAAGTGCGCAGCCTGGCCCAGCGCAGCGCGGGGGCAGCCAAGGAGATCAAGGCCCTGATAGGCGAGAGCGTGTCCAAGGTGGACGAGGGCTCGGGCCTGGTGAGCGAGACGGGTTCCGCGATGAAGGACATCGTCCAGCAGGCGCAGCGCGTTGCCGACCTGATCGGCGAAATAGGCGCGGCCACGGCCGAGCAGGCCGACGGTGTGGCGCAGGTGGGCGATGCCGTCGTACAGCTTGACCAGGTCACGCAGCAGAATGCGGCCCTGGTCGAGGAATCGGCGGCTGCTGCCGCAAGCTTGAACGCGCAGGCTGCCAGGCTGGTCGATCTGGTCAGCCTGTTCAAGCTGGACGGGGTGTCCTCGTCCGTGTCCCTGCCCGCGTCCTCACCGGCCCAGGCGCCAGCGCCGGCCGCCGCAGGCAGCAAGGGCGGCCATCGGACGATGGCGTCCGCAGCGGCACCCAGGGTTGCTGCAGCGCCTGCCAAGGTCACCCCGCTGCGCAATGCGGGCGAGCGTGTGGACGAGAACTGGGAAGTGTTCTGACCGCGAGCGCGGCAATGCCGCGCTGTGCGCGTGGAACCGGGGGACTTGCCGGCCTCATGCCGTCGGATGGGGTGGGGTCTGCCCAGGTGCTTGCCCCGGTGCATGGGCCGGCATGTTGCGCACATGCAGGTCCAGCTGCGGGAAGGCCACGGCAATGCCAGCGTCCTTGAGCCGGTCGTTGACGCGGCGGTTGAGGTCGTGGCGCACGGGCAGGCGGTCTTCGACCTTGCCCACGTAGGCGCGCAGCTCGAAGCGCTGGCCGTTGCCTTCCAGCGCCATGAACCAGCAGTTGGGCTCGGGTTCGCGCAGCACCTGGGGGTGTTCCCTGGCAATGGCCAGCAGCATGTCGCGCACTCGCTCGGGGTCATTGCCGTGGGCCACGGGCACGTCGATCACCAGGCGGGTCACGTCGTCGCTCAAGGTCCAGTTCGTCACCTGGCCGGTGATGAAGGTCTTGTTGGGGATGACGATTTCCTTGTTGTCGAAGTCCAGCACCGTGGTGGCCCGCGTGCGGATGCGCGTGACAGTGCCGGTGAGGGTGTCGATGGTGATGACATCGCCCACGCGGAAGGGCCGCTCCACCAGCAGGATCAGGCCCGAGACGAAGTTGGCGAAGATCTCCTGCAGGCCAAAGCCCAGGCCCACGGTGAGCGCGGCGACCATCCACTGCAGCTGGCCCCAGCGCAGGCCCAGCAGCGTGAAGGCGCTGACCGTGCCCGCGATGGTGATGGCGTAGCGTGCCAGCGTGGCCAGGGTGTAGCGCGCGGAGCTGCTGATGCGGTTGGAGGCCGACAGCGTCACTTCCAGCAGGCCCGGCAGGTTGCGTGCAAAGCTGAAGGTGAGCAGCAGGATCATCACGCCCAGCAGCGCGTCCATCAGGCTCACGGGGGCGGCATGCGCGATGCCGTCGGCGCCGGTGTTGGTGGTGTACCAGAGCACCACGCCTTCAGAGCGCAGCAGCGCAGGCAGCACGGGCAGCCAGGCGTAGACCAGGGTCAGCACGACCAGCACCTGCTGCAGCAGGCCCAGCAGCCTGTGCGCCTGGGCGCCCACCGTGACCAGGGCCATCTGGGTGGCTTCGTCGGTGGGTGCCTTGCCGGTGTCCACGCCCGAGCCGCTCTGGGCCAGCCTGGCGGCTTCGCGCAGCCGGTTCAGCGCCAGGCGTCGCTCGCCCAGCAGCAGCCAGCGCCGCAGCAGGTTGACCACGACCTCGACCGCGCCCAGGAACACAAAGCTGGCCATCAGGGCCTGGATGAATTCGGTGGCCGTGTAGACATAGCCGAGCACGATGCCCACGGCCAGCGCGCTGAGCATGAGCATCAGCACCACGCTGACGATCTGCCCCCAGTGGATGCCGGGCCGCTTTTGCTGCATGACACGGCGAAAGTACAGCCAGGCCATCCAGGCCAGGCCCAGCGACAGCATGAGGATGGAGATGCGCCCCCAGGTGCTGATGGCGTGGTTGTCATGGCTGTAGAAGGCCAGGCCGCCCAGCAGTTCGGCAGGCACGATGAGCCAGGCGGCGCGGCGCACCATCTGGCGCAGCATCTGCACGCGAGCGGCCGGCCATCCGAAGTGGGCCAGTGCCAGCCCGCCCGGGCAGAACAGGGCGTTGAGCAAGGTGGCCACGAAGATGAAATCGCTGAGCTGGACCAGGGTGGCGCCCAGCGGCTCCAGCGCCGTGCCCACGGTTTCCGGGCCTTGCAGCAGGCTGCCCAGCGCCGCGGCCGCAAAGCTCCAGGGCAGGGTGTAGAGCAGGCTCCAGCCCAGCGCGAGCAGGCTCAGCCCGAAGTTGTCGCGCATGAAGTCGCCCACGCGCACGGCGATGGACTGCAACTGGCGCAGCGCGTAGCGGCGCAGGCCCAGCAGCAGGGCCACGATCAGGCCGACGGCGCCAAAGGCCCAGGGATCGTTCCAGATGCTGGCGGCCAGGGCGCGCGCGGTTTTCCAGGGGGAGCTGCTGCCTTCGATGTCCTGCTCCAGCGCCTGCCACTCGCTGAGCCAGGTGCGGTCCATGGGGCGGTGGCTGGGGAACCACAGCAGTTCCTTGTCCAGCACCTGGCGCAGTTCGTTGCCGCTGCGCAGGGCGGCGCGCAGGGCTTCATCGGTCTGCTCCAGCACGGCAATGCGGCGCAGCAAAACGGGCTGCAATTGATCGGTGAGCGCCACCTGCCGGGCCAGCAGGGCGGTCTGCTGTGCCGAGGTGGATGCATTGATGGCCGTGGTGGCGCTGGCGGCAGGTTCAGGTGCCGCCACGCCGCCTGCATCCGCAGCGTCGGCCGGGGCCTGTGCCGCCGTGTCCGCGCCGGGGTTCTGGCGCCATTTGCTGGAGTTGAACAGCATCAGCCGCAGCTCGGCCAGCTGGCGCTGCACGGCGCGGTGCCTGGACTGCAAGGTGTTGCCGGAGGATAGCTCCACGCGCTGCTGCCACAGCCACTGGCCCACGGCCGCGCTGCCACCGCCCAGCCGCAGGCGTGCCTGGGTGTCGCGCAGCGTGGCGCTCAATTGGTCGCGGACATATTCGTCATTGGCCAGGGTCTTGCGCTCCTGCGCCAGTTCATTGGAGTTCTTGAGGATCTGCGCGGCCAGCGCCGCATTGCGCTGGGCCAGGTCGCGTATGGCGGGATCGGCGGCGGAAGCGTGCTGGGCGGCCAGCTCCATCTCCTGCACCTGCTGCTCCAGTTGCTGGCGGCTGCGCTCGGCAATGCGCTGGGTCAGCCAGGCGGCGCGCGGCATGCGCTCCAGCAGCTCGCGGCGCTGGGCCTGCAGCTGGGCGGCCAGCAGGCGCTGGCGGGCTTCGATGGTGGACTGCTCTTCCTGGCGCAGCGCCAGCTCCAGCAGGGCGCGGCGGTGCTCTGCGCTGCGCCGTGCCTGGCGGGCCTGGGTGAGGTCGGGGGCTTCGCCGGGCTCGGCGGTCACGGGCTCGGCGTTTTCCTGCGCGCGTTGCTGGAGGATGGACAGATCGATCCGCCCCGGGCCGGGCTGCGAGACCAGGTTGGCCTGGTCGGCCGCGGATTTTTCGATGCCCACCTTGAGTGCGGCGATGGCATCGCGCTCATCGGCCAGCAGCCGCTCCAGAACTTCCTGGCTGGCGTTGGCGGGAACGCGTTCCTTCCAGCGATCGAACAGGCTGCCCAGCTGCTCGTCGCTCAGCGGCGCGGGCAGGGCAGGCACGGGCGTGCGTGCCCTGGCGCGCAGGCGGTCCAGTTCCTGCGCCAGCGCATCGGCTTCCTTTGTGGCCGATGCGGCGGCATCCAGTTGGGCCTGAATGGCGTTGCTTCGTTCCTTGTCGGACGCGGAGCCACCGCCCAGCGTGCCCTGCAAGGCACCCAAAGGGCCTGCTGCCGGTGCGGCCTTGGCCAGGCCCGGTGCCAGCAGGGCGAGCAGCAGGCCGAGCACCAGGCACATGGCCCGCAGCAGGTGCATCGGCGTCACGGCAGCCAGTTTGCGCGATGGGCGACCGGCGGCAAGTAGGGGGTTGTCGGCAGGAGACATCGGTTCTGAATTCGGGCCTGTGCCGCTGTGTGAGTGCGGACTATCATTTGTCAAAAGTGGGAGCGTCAGGCGCTGTATTCACGGGCCTTGCTGCAGGCCCGGCTGGCTCAAGCCCCTGTCCCGGCGCCGCAAAAAGCGGGGTAGTCCAGGAACCTGACATTGTGACCTCGCGCGCAATGCAGACATGTGGGACGTATGAGCTATTCAAAGCCGATGCAAGGTGCTACAACAGTTCCACACGGTAGCGAATGCCTTGCAACTTCGCGGCACTGTTCGCCCTCGGGTGCCGCCGGGAGAGGTCGTATGGATGTCATCAGCAACTCGGCTGCACGTTACGTTCGCCTTCGCGAAGAAGAGATGTCGCTGGACGAATTTCTCGCCCTGTGCCAGCGCGATCCCATGGCTTACGAAGGTGCTGCCCAGCGCATGCTGGCAGCCATCGGCGAACCTGAAATGGTGGACACGCGCAATGATCCACGCCAGTCGCGGCTGTTTGCCAACAAGGTCATCCGGCGCTATCCGGCCTTCGCCGAGTTCTACGGCATGGAAGACTCCATCGAGCAGGTGGTGAGCTTCTTCCGCCATGCGGCCCAGGGCCTGGAAGAGCGCAAGCAGATCCTCTATCTGCTGGGCCCCGTGGGCGGTGGCAAGAGCTCCATCGCCGAGCGCCTCAAATACCTAATGCAGAAGGTGCCGTTCTACGCGCTCAAGGGCTCGCCCGTGAACGAGTCGCCGCTGGGCCTGTTCGATCCGGTGGAGGACGGGCCGCTGCTGGAGGAGCAGTTCGGCATTCCCCGGCGCTGCCTCAACCATGTGCTGTCGCCCTGGGCCGTCAAGCGCCTGGAGGAGCTCGGCGGCGATATCCGCCAGTTCCGCGTGGTCAAGCGCTATCCCAGCATCTCCAGGCAGGTGGGCATTGCCAAGACCGAGCCCGGTGACGAGAACAACCAGGACATCTCCAGCCTGGTGGGCAAGGTGGACATCCGCAAGCTGGAGAACTTTGCCCAGGACGACACCGACGCCTACAGCTACTCGGGCGGCCTGTGCCTGGCCAACCAGGGCCTGCTGGAGTTCGTGGAAATGTTCAAGGCGCCCATCAAGGTGCTGCACCCGCTGCTGACGGCCACGCAGGAGAGCAACTACAAGGGAACGGAAGGCTTTGGCGCCATTCCCTTCGACGGCATGGTGCTGGCCCACAGCAACGAGAGCGAGTGGAAGGCCTTCCGCAACAACCGCAACAACGAGGCCTTCCTGGACCGCGTCTACATCGTCAAGGTGCCGTACTGCCTGCGCGTGTCGGAGGAGGTGCGCATCTACGAGAAGCTGATCCGCGAGTCGTCCCTGGCAAGCGCCGTGTGCGCGCCCGGCACGCTCAAGATGATGGCCCAGTTCGCCGTGCTCACGCGGCTGAAGGAGCCCGAGAACTCCAGCATCTTCAGCAAGATGCAGGTGTATGACGGCGAGAGCCTCAAGGACACGGACCCGCGCGCCAAGAGCTTCCAGGAGTACCGCGACTATGCGGGCGTGGACGAGGGCATGTCAGGCATCTCCACGCGCTTCGCGTTCAAGATCCTGTCCAAGGTCTTCAACTACGACAGCACCGAGGTGGCGGCCAACCCGGTGCATCTGATGTATGTGCTGGAGCAGCAGATCGAGCGCGAGCAGTTCCCTGCCGAGCTGGAGACCAAGTACACCAGCTACATCAAGGAATACCTGTCGCCGCACTATGCCGAGTTCATCGGCAAGGAAATCCAGACCGCCTATCTGGAGAGCTACAGCGAATACGGCCAGAACATCTTCGACCGCTACGTCACCTACGCCGACTACTGGATACAGGACAGCGAGTACCGCGACAACGATACCGGCGAGGCCTTCGACCGCAACGCGCTCAACGCCGAGATGGAGAAGGTCGAGAAGCCCGCGGGCATTGCCAATGCCAAGGACTTCCGCAACGAGATCGTCAACTTCGTGCTGCGCGCGCGGGCCAACAACCAGGGCAAGAACCCCAGCTGGACCAGCTACGAGAAGCTGCGCGTGGTGATCGAGAAGAAGATGTTCTCCAATACCGAGGAGCTGCTGCCCGTGATCAGCTTCAACGCCAAGGCCAGTGCCGAGGACGCGCGCAAGCACGAGGACTTCGTCACCCGGATGGAGGCCAAGGGCTATACGTCCAAGCAGGTGCGCCTGCTGTGCGAGTGGTACCTGCGCGTTCGCAAGAGCAACTGACGGGTGGGTGCGCCGCCCTTCGGCGCGCCCGGGCTGGGGGGAACAGATGGCATTGCAAATCATCGATCGCAGGCTGGCCGGCAAGAACAAGTCGGTGGGCAACCGCGAGCGCTTCGTGCGCCGCTACAAGGCGCAGATCGCCGAGGCGGTGCGCCGCGCGGTGGACAAGCGCGGCATCCGCCACATGGAGGAGTCCGAGAGCGTCTCCATCCCGCGCAAGGACATCCGCGAGCCCGTGTTCCACCACGGGCAGGGCGGCGTCCATGACACGGTGCACCCGGGCAACACCGAGCATGTGCGCGGCGACCGCATTGCCCGGCCGCAGGGCGGCGCAGGCGGCGGCGGCTCCCAGGCCAGCGACAGCGGCGAGGGCGAGGACGACTTCACCTTCACCCTGACCAAGGAAGAGTTCATGGAACTGTTCTTTGAAGACCTGGCCCTGCCGCGCCTGCTGCGCACCCACATCGGCAACACCATGCAGTACAAGACGCGCCGCGCCGGCTACAGCCACGACGGCACGCCGCACAACCTGGCCCTGCTGCGCACCATGCGCGGCGCCCTGGGCCGGCGCATTGCGCTGACCAAGGCGCCGCACCGCGAACTCAAGGCACTGGAGGAGCAGCTGCAAGCGCTGCTGGCGCAGGACGATGGCACCAGCGAGGCGGCGGCCGAGCTGCAGCAGCGCATCGATGCGCTGAAGCTGCGCATGGGCACGGTGGCCTTTCTCGACCCCATCGACCTGCGGTTTCGCAACCGCACGCGCGTGCCTGCTCCCATCAGCCAGGCCGTGATGTTCTGCGTGATGGATGTGTCCGGCTCCATGGACCAGGACCGCAAGGACCTGGCCAAGCGCTTCTTCATCCTGCTGTACCTGTTCCTGACGCGGCACTACGAGAAGATCGACATCGTCTTCATCCGCCACCACACGCAGGCGGCCGAGGTCAGCGAGGACGAGTTCTTCCACTCCCAGGAAAGCGGCGGCACGGTGGTCAGCAGTGCGCTGGTGCTGCTGGACCAGATCATCCGCGCGCGCTATCCGTCCGGGGACTGGAACATCTACGTGGCCCAGGCCAGCGATGGCGACAACTTCGGCGACGACGGCTCCAACTGCCGCAACCTGCTGGTCGAGAAAATCCTGCCGCTGGTGCGCTACTTCGCCTATGTGCAGGTGGTGCAGGAAGAGCAGAGCCTGTGGCAGGAGTACAGCCAGGTGCTGCCGCTGTTCTCGCACTTCGCCATGCGCAAGGTGTCGGACGCCAGCGAGATCTATCCCGTGTTCCGCGACCTGTTCAAGAAAGAGGGGGTATCGGTATGAACCTCTCTCACTATCCCGTGCTGGCGCCCCGCCATGCCACGCCGCAGTGGAAATCCCATCTGGCCAGCGACCGGGCCCAGCGCATCGTGCCCTCCGCTCCGCTGCCGGCGGGGGCGCGGCCAGCCGAGCCTCTGCCCGATCCCAGCGACTGGACCTTCGAGCTCATCGAACGCTATCACGCAGCGATTGCGGCCGCCGCCGAACGCTACGGCCTGGACACCTATCCCAACCAGCTGGAAGTGATCTCGGCCGAGCAGATGATGGACGCCTACGCCAGCGTGGGCATGCCCGTGGGCTACCGCCACTGGAGCTATGGCAAGGAATACATGGCGACGGAGAGGCGCTACCGGCGCGGCCACATGGGCCTGGCCTACGAGATCGTCATCAACTCCAATCCCTGCATCAGCTATCTGATGGAGGAGAACACCACCGCCATGCAGGCCCTGGTGATCGCGCATGCGGCGTACGGCCACAACAGCTTCTTCAAGAACAACTACCTGTTCGGCATGTGGACGGATGCGGGCAGCATCATCGACTACCTGGTCTATGCGCGCGACTTCATCTCCCAGTGCGAGGAGCGCCATGGCCTGACGACGGTGGAGCAATGGCTGGACTCCTGCCACGCCCTGTCCAACCTGGGCGTGGACCGTTACCGCCGCCCCTCCAAGAAAAGCCTGGCGCGCGAGCGGGCCGAGCGCGAGCAGCGCGAGGCCTATGCCCAGCAGCAGGTCAACGAGCTGTGGCGCACCCTGCCGGCGCGCCCCGGCAAGGACAGCGCGGCGCAGCACAGCGAGCGCTTTCCCAAGGAGCCCGAGGAAAACCTGCTGTACTTCATCGAGAAGAACGCCCCGCTGCTGGAGCCCTGGCAGCGCGAGATCGTGCGCATCGTGCGCAAGATCGCCCAGTACTTCTACCCGCAGCGCCAGACCCAGGTGATGAACGAGGGCTGGGCCACGTTCTGGCACTACACCCTGCTCAACACCCTGTACGACGAAGGCTGGCTGACCGACGGCGTGATGATCGAATGGCTGTCCTCCCACACCAACGTGATCTACCAGCCGCCCGCCGGACACCGCGCCTACAGCGGCATCAATCCCTATGCGCTGGGCTTTGCCATGTACCGCGACATCCGCCGCATCTGCCAGGACCCGACCGAGGAAGACCGCCGCTGGTTCCCCGACCTGGCCGGCACGCCCTGGCTGCCGGCGCTGCACCACGCCATGCAGAACTTCAAGGACGAGAGCTTTGTCGGCCAGTACCTGAGCCCGCAGCTGATGCGCGACATGCGCCTGTTCTCCATCCATGACGATGCCAGCGAACGCGAGCTGCTGGTCAGCGCCATCCACGACGACGACGGCTACCGCACCCTGCGCCAGACCCTGTCGCAGCAGTACGACCTGGGTGCGCGCGAGCCCAATATCCAGGTCTGGAACGTAAACCTGCGCGGCGACCGCTGCCTGACACTGCGCCACACGCGCTATCAGGGCCGGCCCCTGTCCGACGATGCGCTGGAAGTGCTCAAGCACGCAGCGCGCCTGTGGGGTTTTGGCGTGCAGATGGAAAGCGTCAACGGCGATGGCGACGCGCCCGTGCTGCTGCACTCCGTGCCCGCTCCACCGGCCTGATCAGGCAAGACGCTAGCGCAGCGTGCCCACGTACTTGCGGTTTTCCGCGCGCTGGCGCATCAGCTCGCCGGCGCGCTGCATGAGCGGCGAGCGCTCGGCGGGCCCGGCCAGCGCGGCATTCCAGGCGGCTTCGAAGCGATGGGTCCAATCCACCAGTTCGGGCGTGCTGCGCGCTCCTTCCTGCTCTCGGGCGAAGCGGATGATTTCGGCGGCGTATTCGGCATTGGCTGCCAGCCATTCGGTATCGGTCACGCGGCCGCAGCTTCTGCGCAGCAGCACATGCAGGTGCGCGGCAATGGCCAGGAGTTCGCTTTCGGGCATGTAGTGGGCACTCCTTCGGTTTGACGATCATCGGGCGCCGGGCCGCTTTGCGGCTCGGCCGTTCATCCACTCAGGCGTTCGCGGTGCAGCGCCAGGTCCAGGCCCTGCAGCTCGCTTTCCTCGTCCACGCGCAGGCCGATCAGCATGTCCAGCAGCCACAGCAGAACCGCCGTGGCCACCAGCGTGAACAAGGCCACGGCCAGCACGCTCACGGCCTGGGTGAGCACGCTGCCCTGCACGCCGCCGATCTGCGGGCTGGCAAACACGCCGGTCAGCAGCGAGCCCACGATGCCGCCCACGCCATGCACGCCAAACACATCCAGCGAATCGTCCGCGCCCAGCAGCTGCTTGAGGCCTGTGGCGCCCCAGTAGCAGGCGACACCGGCGATCAGGCCGATGCACAGCGCCGACAGCGGCGTCACGAAACCCGCTGCCGGCGTGATCGCCACCAGCCCGCCGACCAGCCCCGAGCACAGCCCCAGCAGCGTGGCCTTGCCGCGCACCACATACTCGGCCAGCGACCAGGCCAGCGCGCCCGCGCTGGCGGCAATGTGGGTGACGGCCAGCGCCAGCGCCGCGCGGCTGTCCCCGGCCAGCGATGAGCCGGCGTTGAAGCCGAACCAGCCCATCCACAGCAGGGCTGCGCCCATCATGGTCAGGGCCAGGTTGTAGGGCTCGAAGGGCTCGTGCCCGTAGCCGCGGCGCGGCCGCAGGAACCAGGCGCAGACCAGGCCGGCCACGCCCGCGTTCACATGCACCACGGTGCCCCCGGCAAAGTCCAGCGCGCCCATGCGCGCCAGCCAGCCGCCCGGCTCCCACACCCAGTGCGCTACCGGCGCATACACCAGCAGGCTCCACAGGCCCACGAAGATCAGCATGGCACCGAAGCGCATGCGCTCCACCCAGGCGCCCACCAGCAAGGCGGCGGTGATCACGGCAAAGGCCAGCTGGAACATGGCATAGGCTGCTTCGGGCACATGCGGCGCCAGGTGGCTCACGGCCACCAGGCCCTTGGCGGCGTTGAAATCCAGCCCCGCGAACCAGGCGCGCGAATCACCGCCTATCCACGCATTGCCGGGCGTGAAGGCCAGCGAATAGCCGAGTGCAAACCACAGAATGCTCACCAGGCAGGCAATCGCCACCACGCTGGCCATGGTGTTGAGCACGTTCTTGCGGCGCACCATGCCCGCATAGAACAGCGCAATGCCGGGCAGCGTCATCAGCAGCACCAGCACCGTGGCCGTCATCAGCCAGACCGTGTCCACGGCGCTGATGGATTCCACCGCCACCAGCGACGGCCGCGTGATCGCCTGCTCGGCCGCCTGCGCCGTCTGCGCCGCACCCAGGACCGCGACCCATCCTCCCCCCACCAATGTTCTCAATGCCCGTGCGCACCTGTGCATGCAATGACTCCCTTGTTTGTTGTGGTCATGGGGCCGTCTGCCTTTGCCGCCATGGCTGCATTGGCCGGCCTGCAGCGGCCTTGCACAAGTCGTGCCAGCGCACACGGGGCCCTTGGGGCCCGCGCGATGCAGCCGGAACACCAAAACGGGAAAACAGCGAGTCAAAACAGGGCAGCCGGGCGGGCGGTGCACCATCGCCGTGCGGTGGTGCAGCTCTTAAACTGCCTGCATGAATCGAAGAAATCTGATGTGCGCCGCGCTGCTCGCCTGTCTGTCACAGGCGGCGCTGGCGGCTGCCGAACTGCAGGACAAGCCCGAGTGGGACCGCTTCTTTGCCGATGCCAAGGTCGATGGCAGCATCGTCGTGGTCGATGCCAGAGGCCAGGCCGAAGCCGTCTACGTCCACAACCGTGACCGCGCGGCGCGGCGCTACTCGCCCGCTTCCACCTTCAAGATCCCGCACAGCCTGTTCGCGCTGGACGCCGGGCTGCTGCGCGATGAATTCCAGCGCATTCCCTGGGATGGCGTGAAGCGCCAGCTGCCGGCCTGGAATGCCGATCAGGACCTGCGCTCGGCCATGCGCAACTCCACCCTGTGGGTGTACGAAGGCTTTGCCAGGGAGCTTGGCAGCGCGCGCGAGGCTGCCTACATGCGCAAGATCGACTACGGCAATGCGCTGGCCACGGGCGAGGCGCCTTTCTGGGTGGAAGGCGACCTGGCCATCTCGGCACTGGAGCAGGTGGCCTTCCTGCAGCGGCTGTACCGCAATCGGCTGCCATTGCCGGTGGAGCACCAGCGGCTGGTGAAGGACGTGATGATCAACGAGGCGGGCCCGGACTGGATACTGCGCGCCAAAACCGGCTGGACGGGCCGTATCGGCTGGTGGGTGGGCTGGGTGGAATGGCCGGCCGGCCCCGTGTTCTTCGCCATGAACATGGACACGCCCCACCGGCTGGCCGACCTGCCCAAGCGCCAGGGCATCACGCGCGACATCCTGCGCTCCATCAACGCGTTGCCCAAGGCGCCTTAGCGCGCGGGACAAGGCCCATCAGCCCATCAGGCCTGGAGGCCGCTTGTCGGCCTTGCGCTCCACCGGATTGGCGGTGAGCCAGTTGGACGGGTACTGGCGCATGAACTCGCGCGCCTTTTCCACGCGCGCGTTGAGCCAGGCGTCGTAGGCACCCTCGTTGAGAATCGCCGGCATGCGCTTTTCCGCGCCGGGCTGCTGGTAGCGGTGCAGCAGCGCATGGCTGTTGGCGTTGACCGTGAGCAGGGCGTAGCTCAGCAGCACCTCGCCGTCCGGACCCGTCCACTGCGCCCACACGCCGGCCACGCCCATGGGCTTGCCGTCGATGCGCGAGATGCGCGTGGGCAGGGCCTTGCCGTTGCGGTAGTCATCCTCGAAAAAGGCGGCCATGGGCACGATGCAGCGCTGGCCATTGAGCCAGGCATCGCGGAAGGCCTGGGCCGTGGACACCGTTTCGGAGCGCGCATTCACCAGCTTGAGCGCGCGCAGCCGGCCGTCGGAGGCCGACTTCACCCAGTGCGGCACCAGGCCCCATTGGGCGGCAACCAGCTCGCGTGCGGGAGTGGTGGGCGCTGCAGGCGGTGTGTCGGGAGCTGCAGGTTCTGCCTGTTCGGCGGCTGCCTCTGCAGCCACGGCGACGCTGCGGATGAAAAAGCCGGACTTGCGCGGCGTCATGTTGCGCTCGCTGGCCGCGGGCGCTTCCACGTCGAAGGCGTCGCGGTAGGCGTCGGCTTGCGACAGGGATTCGTAGTGGGTACTCATGCGCGGATGGTACCTGCGTGTCTCGGGGGTATCGGCAAGGCGAGAGACTATTCCCTGCGCATTGCGAGCCCGGCGCCGCGGCCGGGTCGATACACTGCCGCGGATTCCATGGCCTCTGGAAAGGAAGCGTGAATGCGGATATGGGTACTGGGTCTTGCAGGCCTGTTGAGCGGCTGCGCAATCTCTGCAGGCATGTGCGATGCCTTGGGCCCAGGCACAACCGCGTCGCTGGTCCTGCCCCAAGGCGCCTCGGTCGAGCAGGCCTTTGCCTGCCTTGACGAAACCATGGGCGACGAAGAGGGGGCCTACCACCTTGGCAACGGCCATGCCATCCGCGACGCCCGGGCGGGCGTGCTGCAGACGGCCGACTACGGCGCGCCCAACGTGGCAGGCTTTCGGCTGAGGGCCGAGGTGTCCAGGAGCAAGCCTGCCACTCTGGATCTGTCACTGCGCGGGGCGGGTGCCTATTGCGCCGACCTGGGCGTGGACAGGGAAATGGCCCGGCTCATCGATGGCGCCGGTCGCTGCCTGCGGCGCTGATGCGCCTTCCGCGTCGGCTCCATCGGGACGAGCCCGCAGTCAGACGGTGATCGTCCCGGTCAGGTAGCGCGCGCAGTGGCCAGCCACCTCGACGCTGGCATCCGTCACTTCGCAAAACAGCGTGCCCGTGCGGCGAGAGGCCTGGTGGCCGATCAGACGGTTCTTGCCCAGCCTGCCCGCCCAGTAAGGCGCAAGCGCCGCATGGATGGAGCCCGTGACGGGATCTTCCTCGCCGCCATTGGCGGGCCAGAAGTAGCGGCTGACGAAGTCATACGATGCGCCCGCATCCGCAGGCGCCGTCACCACCACGTCCAGCGGCCCCAGCGATTTGAGGCGTTCCAGATCCGGCTTGACGGCCAGCACGTCGGCCTCGGCGGCGTAGACCGCCACGTAGGCCTGCTGGTTCACAAGATAGGCCGTGGGCGCAGGCTTCAGGCCTTCGCGCAGCGCGGCAGGCGCCTCATCCACAGGCTTGGCATCGCGGCGCGGGAAGGTCATGACGATGCGTCCGCCATCCTCCTGCATGGCGGTGACCTTGCCCACGGCAGCGGCCCAGAACGTGATGCTGCGCAGCGCGGGGTCGGCCTCGAACAGCACGAAGGCGCTTGCCAGCGTGGCATGGCCGCAGAACGCGATCTCCGTGAGCGGGGAGAACCAGCGGATCTCGAAGGCGGCGCGCTCGGCACTCCAGACCAGGAACGAGGTTTCCGAGAGATTGTTCTCTGCGGCAATGGCCTGCAGCGTGGAATCGGCAAGCCATGCATCCAGGGGAATGACGGCGGCCTGATTGCCCTTGAATCGTTCCGATGTGAATGCGTCGATGACGTGAATGGGGAGTTGCATTTGCAAAAGGCCTTTGGGTCGGATTCGTGTGCAGCCGGTCATTCTTGTCTCTGTCTCCAATGGCTGCGCGCGGATTCTACGGTCCCGCAGGACAGAGCTGAGGCACGCATGCCCGGCATGCCGTCCCGCGCGGCTGCAGGGCGCCGCGTGGGATGCCTCGCCCCATCCCTTGCTTGAAATGCCCGCTCCCGGCTGCAAGGCTCACTCAATGCCCAGAACCGTTTTCATGGCGGTCCAGGCCACGCCGTTCAGGCGGGTGGAATAGCTGAGCGCCTGGTCTTCGCTGGCAATGGCGGCAGGCATGCGATAGCCGAATACGCTGCCGTCGAATTCCGTATAGCCCCGCGTCACGCCTTGCATGAAGGTCTTGCCAGGGAAGTCGGCAAAGCTCAGCAGGCGCACGCCCTGGGAGGTGGAGAGGGTGTAGGCGCTTTGCGAATGCGCGGTGCAGGCGCCCAGATCGCTGTAGGCCGGAGGGGTGGACTCACAGCTGTAGAACTGGGCGTTGGCCGCGTCGATGAAGGCCACGCGCAACACATGGTTGGCATCGACCGGCCCCGCCGCCCCGACTGTCGAGGCGCGCACGGTGGCTGGAGTCGACAGGTTCACCGCGCTGGCCGGGCGGCCGGCAATCATGGCTTCCAGCGTGGCGAAGCCGAAGCGGTCCGCGGCCGTGTTGTTGATGAAAGCTGGTGACCGGTTCAACTGCACCGACAGTGCAGTGCGTATCTGTGCGCCCTGCGGGAAGACGGCCGAGCCCAGCGTGGCGGGGTTCATTTCGATGGAGCGGTCATGGCGGATGCCCTCAGCCTGCAGCGTTGTGTCTCCGGCACGCAATTGCGTGATGACTTCGGCCATGGGCTTGCCGCTGACGTCCTGCGAAGCGGTGGTAAAGCCCAGGTAGGCGGTGGACTGGTTGCACAGTAGTGTGCGCGAGGGAACCCCCTGTGTCGTCAGGCGCGCAACGGAACTGTCGCAGCGCGTCCATCCGGTGCTGGTGAGCGTGACGGACGGGAACAGCGCTTCCTGCGTACTGGGCGCACCGTTGGTTTTTCCGCTGCGTGTCTCGAACTGGTGGGCAAAGCCGTCTGCCTGGACGACGCCATCGGACCTGCGTTCACGCACGGAGTAGTTCTGCGCGTTGCCGTAGTTCAGGAACGCCAGTTGGTTCGATGCCACGGCCGCTGCGCCAGGTGCCGTCACCTGGATAGGCACGCCCAACTCAAGCGCGTAGGCGGTGACCTTGGCGGCTGTGCGCGCGGTATCCGCAAGCACGGCGGCACTGGAGGCCGCGTCGCTCTGGTAGTCGTAGATCCTGGCGGCGTCGATGCCGAGCTGGCGGGCCACTGCAGCCTCGGCCACTTCCCTGGCCGTGCCGGCCGCGATGGCCTTTTGCACCAGGCTGGTCAGTGGATTGATCTGCGCGGATTTGCCAGCCGGTGCAGACAGCACGAACGCCTTGGCTGTGGCGGTGCTGGTGGGGTCCGCAGCGTCCACGGATTCGGGTGTGATGCGAGCCAGCACGGGAGCCTGGTTGAAGGCAGCGGTGGCTGCCGCATCGCCGGGTTGATAGGTCAGGCTGAACTTGCCGTCGCTGCCGGTGGCCGCTGCGCTGGGTTCGCCCGTGTCGCAGGCTGCATTGGCGTTCAGATCCACGCAGACTGCAGCGTTGCGCACGGCCTGGTCGATGGCGACGGTGCCTGACAGCGTGATGGCCGGCTGTGTCACGGTGCCGCCGCCGGTGCCCCCGCCGCTGTCGGTACCGCCGCTGCCTCCTCCACAGGCATAGAGGCTTGCAACAAGGCCGCACAGCAGCAAAGGGCGCACGGCGGGAAGGGAAGTGGATGCACGGGATTGAATTTGCATGGTGTCGGTACAGGAATGTGTGTGGCAAGCCAACTCTATTTGTGACACGCAACAAACAAAATGATGCAATTGCACTATCCTGAAGCGCTGCCGGGGTGGGACAAGAGGGCACGGCACGCGCAACACCCGCCCGTGCAGTTGTTCTCAACGTATCGAAGAGAGGCAGGCAAGCCGCCATGGACGCTGCGTACAACCACCTGCTGCTGAACCTCTACCGGCTATCGCACGAGCAGCCTGTCGAGCATTTCCAGGACCAGGCGCTGGACCTGCTCAAACCCGTGCTGCCCTTCGACTCGGCCATGTGGGGCTCGGCCACCATGACGACGGCCGGCATCGATATCCACACCATCCATCTTCACCTGCAGCCGCCCGAAATGCTGCAGGCCTATGAAGAGGTCAAGCACCTGGACACGGCGGCGCAGGCCATCGCCAGGCACCCCAGCGAGACGCTGGCCTTTGAAGCGAGGACCTGGTTCGGTGGCAGGCACCAGGGGGCGCTGCGCGACTACGGCAGGCGCTTCGAGCAGTCGCACTTCTTCATCGGCGGGATGGTGGACCCGGCCACTCTTTACACGCGCTGGCTCACGCTGTTTCGCGCCCGCACGGATGCGCATTGCACCGAGGGCGAGCGCCAACTGCTGGCCGCGCTGCTGCCCCATGTGCAGCAGGCGCTGGAACTCAACCGCCTCACGCATCTGGGGCAGCTTCGACAGGGCCTGGCCCGTGATCCGTTGGGCTCGGCACTGGCAGACCCGCGCGGCATCATCCACCACATGGACGTCGTCTTCGAGCACGCCTTGCGCGCCGAATGGCCGGGCTGGCAAGGTCCTCGCCTGCCTGCGGCCGTGCAGACTGCGGCACAGGGTGGCGTCCATCGTCTGGTGGCCCACACCCTGGTCATCACGCTGTTCACGCAGCACGGCCTGCTGTGGTTGCGAGCGCGCCCCCGGTGCGCAGCCGACGGGCTGTCCCCCCGCGAAGCCACGGTTGCCCGGCTTGTGGTCCGGGGCCTGACGCACAAGCAGATTGCGGTCCAGCTCCAGCGTGCTCCTGCCACGGTGCGCAACCAGATCCGCTCCATCTACGAAAAGCTGGGCATTGCCAACGTGGCGTCGCTTGCCGAGGCACTCCGGCTGATGGATTAAGGCCAAGGTCCAGGAAAACCCTGGTGTAGTTTGCAAGTGCTTGTGAAAAATAGAATGAAGATTCGTTCTACTATCGGTTCTCATGCAAGACGAGGCCTGGACCTTCTTTCCGCACGCGGGATCGCGCCATGTGCAGACGCTGCGCGTGGCGCTCAGGCTGTTTGTGGAGCGGGGCTTCTTCAATACCTCGATACAGGACCTGTGCGCCGAGGCCGGCGTGTCCATCGGTTTCTTCTACAACCACTTTGCCGACAAGGAAGGCATTGCGCGCGAGCTGTACCGGCATTTGCTGGCGCGCATGAATGTGCTGCTCGACGATATCGAGGAGCGGCACGCGGGCAGCGCCCAGCGCTGCCGCGAGGTGCTGCGCATGCTGTTCGGGCTGGCCGAGGCCGAGCCCGAGGCCATGGGCTTCGTGGTCAATGCGCGCCACCGCGAGTTTCTGCCCGACGAGCAGGCCATCTGCTCGGCCTCGGCCTTCGTGCGCATGCGCGGCTTCGTGTTCGCCGGCATGACCGATGGCGAGATCCGCCAGATGGAGCCCATGGTGGCGGCCAGCCTGATGTACGGCAGCGCGATCCGCATGATCTGCCTGCGGCTGGACGGCATCATCGACACGCCCATAGAGCCCCTGTTCGACGCGCTCTGGGACGGGGTGTGGCGATCGCTCAAGCCTGACTGAGCGGCGCATTTTCCGGCGCTGGCGCCGTGCGGCGCCAGCGGTTGTTCCACTGAGGCGAAAGCACAAGGAGTAGCAGGGATGGCGCATCACATCTTGATCATCGGAGGGGGCATTGGCGGCACCATGACCGCCAACCACCTGGTCAGCAAGCTGTATCCGGAGGTGGTCACGGGCAAGGTGCGCATCACCATGCTGTCGAACTCGCCCTGGCATTACTACAAGCCGGCCTTCATGTACGTGGCCTTCAATGCCTTCTTCCGCGACGAGTTGCGGCGCAGGCAGCGCGGCCTGCTGCGGCCCGAGATCGACTTCCAGGTGGAAGAGGTCGAGCGTTTCGACTTTGCGCTGCAGGCCGTGCACTGCAAGAGCGGCAAGCGCTTCGGCTACGACCATCTGGTGATCTCCACGGGCTGCTTGCCCTCGCCCGAGCGCATCGAAGGCCTGGCCGAGGCCGGCGACCACTTCTACCAGCACGCGCCCGCGCGGCAGCTGGCCGACAAGCTGGCGCGCATCGAAAAGGGCCGCATCTTCGTCACCGTCACCTTTCCCAAGACGCCCAATGTGCCGCACCAGTGCGGCATCGCGCCCATAGAGACCACGCTGATGCTGGACGACCTGCTGCGCCGGCGCGGCGTGCGCGACAAGGTGGAGATCGTCTACACCTATCCCACGGTCTCGCAGCTGCTGCGCAACTGCCTGTTCCTGCAGAAGGACACCTGCGAGATCCTGCCCACGGTGTTCGAGCAGCGCGGCATTCGCCACCAGCGCGGCTTCACGCTGGCGCGCGTGGACCCCGAGGCCAAGGTGGCCCACTCGGAAGAGGGTCAGGCCGAGGACTTCGACATCCTCATGGCCACGCCGCCCATACGCGCCGTGCAGGCCGTGCGCGACTGCGGCCTGTCGCAGGCGCAGGACGGCGAGGGCTGGCTGCCCACCGACCACGAGACCATGCAGGTGCTGGGCCAGAGCCATGTCTATGTGCTGGGCGATACGGTGGACCTGCCGGTGAGCAAGGCCGGCGGCACCTGCCACAACCAGTCGCCCGTGGTGGTGAACAACATCGCCTCGCAGATCCGCTTCGGCCGCACCAGCGATGCCTACGACGGGCGCGTGGTGGCCATCGCCCAGATGGGCCTGGACGGCGGCATGCCGCTTTGGTACGACTACCAGGTCGACGTCAAGCCCACGCCGCCGACCAAGGTCGGCTCCATGATGCGCAAGGGCTTCAACCGCGGCATGTACTGGGCCGTGGCCCGCGCCCTGGTCTGAGGCCAGGGCCTTTGCATTGTCATTCCAAGCACGAAGACAAGGAGCACCGAGATGAACATCGCTTCCGACATTCCCGTGGCGCAGCCCGCCGCTGGCGGCCTGCTGCAGGACGACGCCGCGCTGCAGGGGCTGGCCGAACTGATGGGCAAGCTGGAGCCGCTGCTGGCGGGCCGGCGCCTGAACCGCGTGGTCGATCTGCTGTCGGCCACGGCGGACCTGGTGGACATGGCAGACGACTACATGGTCGAGAAGGTCGCCAAGGCCTTCGAGGATGGCGTGGGCGGGGCCTGGGCCGCGGGCAATGCCGCGCGCATGGCGGCGGCCCAGGTGCACGCCATGGAGGAAACGCCCACCCTGATCGGCCTGATGCGCATGGCACGCGAGCCCGATGTGCGGCGCGGCCTGGCCTTCATGCTGGCCATGGCCGGCGCGCTGGGGCGCCAGCATGCCCACGATCCCATCGACTACGCGGCGGACTGAAACGCAGGGCCGAGCCACGGCCGCCCGGCAGCGCACGGGCTGCGGTGGTACAAACGCCGGGGGCGGATGTGATCCGCCCCTTTTCTTTTTGCCCATTGCCCGCCATGCCTTCTTCCTGTTCCTTGCCGGTGCTGCCGGCCGCTGTCCCTGACCATTGCAGGCCCCGCTGCACCGAGGGCAGGGCATGACCGCGCAGCACCTGAGCCGTGGCGACTGGGCACGTGCGCTGCTGGTCATCCTGATCTGGGGCACCAACTTCGTGGCCATGAAGTTCGGCCTGCTGACGCTGTCGCCCATGCTGCTGAGCGCGCTGCGCTTCGTGGTGGCGTCGCTGCCCTTTTTGCTGTTCGTGCGCCCGCCCAAGTCGGTGGGCTGGCGCTATCTGGCCGCCTATGGTCTGGTGCAGGGCGTGGGCCAGTTCGGCATGCTGTTTCTGGGCCTGAAGCTGGGCATGCCGGCCGGCATGGCCTCGGTGGTGCTGCAGACGCAGGCCTTCGTCACGCTGCTGCTGGCCGCCTTCCTGCTGGGCGAGCCCGCGCGCCTGTGGCATTGGCTGGGTCTGGTGGTATCGCTGGGTGGGCTGGTTGCCATTGGCAGCGCCCATGGCGAAGGCGACAACGCCATGACGCTGGCCGGCTTTTTGCTGACCGTGGGCGCAGCCTGCATGTGGGCCGTGTCCAACATGATCACGCGCTATGCGGCGCGCAGCGGCCCCTACGAGCCCTTCCCCTTCATCGTCTGGAGCAGCATCTTTCCCATCGCGCCGCTGATGGCCCTGGCCGTCTGGACCGATGGCGCGGATACGGTCGTGCAGCAACTGGCGGGGATCGACCTGACCGCCGTGGCCTCCATCCTGTACCTGGCGCTGCTGGCCACGCTGCTGGGCTACGGCCTGTGGACGCGCCTGCTGCAGCGCTATGCGGCCGGCACGGTGGCGCCGCTGTCTCTGATGGTGCCCGTGGTGGGCCTGGTCTCGGCCATGCTGCTGCTGGGCGAGCGGCCCACCCTGATGCAGTGGATGGGCACGCTGGCCGTGCTGGCGGGCATGGTGATCAACCAGTTCGGCGGGCGCTGGCTGGCGGGGCGGGCGCGATAGGGGAACAAGCGCCAGGGAGATGGTCGGGGCCGGTGGCAGGAGGCCGGCTTTGCATTTCTTTAAATGACTCGGGTAATAAAAATCATTATCATTCCCGATCTTTGAAAGGCGGCGTGCTTCAGGCGCGCGGCCAACGCCCGGCGCCGCACAGACCTTGGACTGTTGTGGCGCCTTTGTCCGTCCGGGCCTGCGCTGCGGCCGCGGCGTCCATGACGGGCAACGATCCGCAAGAAAGGTCATCCCCATGCAAGCCTCGACCCCGGGAGGGTCCTCTCCATCCTTGCTGCGCTACCGCGTGGCCGTGGCCTCGCGCACCTTGGCGGCGATCGGCGGCGGCTATCTGCTGTCGGCCGCCTGCGCCGCCACGGGCGCGCGCGCCATGGTCTGGCTGGGCGTGGAACGGGCCGATGCGGCGCTGGGCTCGACGATGCTGGCCTTCATCATCTACGCCGTGGCGGCCATGTGGGCCTTCGGCTGCGCCAGCGCCTGGCGCGCCTGGGCCGTGATCGGCCTGCCTGGCGCGGGCCTGGGACTTCTGGCCTGGATGCTGTCGAACGGAGCCGCCGCATGAGGGCAGACGGCAAACCCGAGGGACTGCGCCAGTCCATGTCCTGGCTGCACACCTGGAGCGGCCTGCTGCTGGGCTGGCTGCTCTACGCTGTGTTCTTCACGGGCACCCTGAGCTATTTCCGCGACGAGATCAACGACTGGATGCGGCCCGAGCTGCACGGCTCGGTGCAGGACGCCGACACCGCGCAGCGCGCGCTGAACGCCATGCAGCGCATCGCGCCGGAAGCCACGACCTGGACGCTGAGCCTGCCCGGCCCGCGCCAGGTGGCGGTGGCCGCATCCTGGCGCGAGCCCGGCGCCGCCACGGGCCGCGCAGGCACCAAGCGCGCCGAGATCGACGCCGCCACGGGCGAGAAGCTGGAGCCGCGCGAGACACGCGCCGGCAACTTCTTCTACCGCTTCCACTTCGAGCTGCACGCCATGCCGCGCATCTGGGGCCGCTGGATCGTGGGCTTCGCCACCATGCTGATGTTCGTGGCCATCATCACGGGCGTGATCACGCACAAGAAGATCTTCACGGACTTCTTCACCTTCCGCCCGCGCAAGGGCCAGCGCTCCTGGCTGGATGCGCACAACGCCACGGCCGTGCTGGCATTGCCGTTTCACATCGTCATCACCTTCAGCGGCCTGGTGCTGCTGATGTTCATGCTCATGCCCTGGGGCATACAGGCGGCCTACAACGGCGACACCAATGCCTACTTCGCCGATGTGCGGGGTGCGCGCGGTCAGGCGGCCAACCAGGGCCCGGGCGCGCGCGGTGGCAAACAGGAGCGCCAGGCCGCCGCGCTGGCCGATATCGCGCCCATGATGGCCGAGGGCGCGCGCCGCTGGCCCGAGCACGGCGTGGGCAGCATCACCGTCAACGCGCCCGGCACCTCGCGCGCGGTGGTCGAGCTGCGCGAAGGCGGGGGCATGAGCCTCATCAACCGGGGCCAGGCCGAGACGCTGCGCTTCGACGGCGTGACCGGCCAGTTGCAGGCCAGCCCCGAGGCGCCCGCCATCTCCTGGGTGCGCGCCACCGGCAACGTGATCACCGGCGTGCACCTGGGCCGCTTTGCCGAGCCGGCCACGCGCTGGCTGCTGCTGCTCAGCGGCGTGGTCGGCACCTTCATGGCCGCGTCCGGCATGGTGCTGTGGGTGGTCAAGCGCATGCCCGAGCGCCGCAAGCTGGGCCGCACGCCCTTCGGTCACCGTCTGGTGGAGGTGCTCAACGTGGGCTCCATCGCGGGCCTGTCGGTGGCCGTGGCCGGCTTCTTCTGGCTCAACCGCCTGCTGCCCGTGCCCATGCAGGGGCGTGCCGACTGGGAAATCAACGGCTTCTTCCTGATCTGGCTGCTGTGCCTGCTGCATCCGCTGCTGGTCTCGCACCGCAATGCCTGGCTGCAGCAGATGGCGCTGGCCGCCGTGCTGTACGCGCTGCTGCCCCTGCTCAACCTGCTGACGGGCGGCGCATCGCTGGTGCAGACCCTGGCCAACGGGCAGTGGAGCATCGCCAGTTTCGAGCTGCTGATGCTGGGCCTGGCCGCCATCCACGGCGTGGTGGCCTGGTGGCTGCTGCGCGGCAAGCCGGCAGCGGCTGCAGTGCCCCGCACGCAAGCCCGCGCCGCCAGCCATGCCCCCACGCTGGAGCGCGCGTCATGATGATTCTTGCCGCCTTTTTTCTGGCCTTTGCAGGCTTTGCCGTCATCGCCGCTTCCATGGACCGGCACCAGGACCAGCTGGGCACCGAAGGCCTGGCGCCCGCGCGCCTGAAGGCCTGGCGGCTGGCCGGCCACGCGCTGCTGGCCGTGTCGCTGGCGCCTTGCCTGCTGCGCTGGAATGCCTCGGTGGCCGTGGCCGCCTGGCTGGGCCTGCTGACCTTTGCGGCCCTGGCCCTGGGCCTGCTGCTGACCTATGCGCCGCAGTTCGCGCGGCGTGTGGCGATTGTGGCTGCTGCCGCAGGATTGGGGACTTGGCTGCTGCTGGGCTGAGCGGGCAGGTCTTTCCCTTCGCTTTTTCCTGTTTTCCTTTGAGTGAATCACACGGCGGGGCCCCTTGCGGGCCCCGCCCCATTGCTGAGCATGCAAATGGTGCGGACCTCCTATTAATTGTGATTTATCAATAACAATCACATATTTGTGCGCAGAGATCGCTGCGTGATTGAATATCAATAGTCAGCATCTGATTTCAATCCATCAGTCAGAAACAAGTTCGATTCGTGTTGTCAAACTGTGGTTCTTTGGCAGGAGAATGCGTATGACTGTTCCGGCATTTTATTTCCCTCTGGTTTTGACTGGCGGCTTGATGCTTGCCTCCAGTATGGCTCAGGCAGGACCCATGCAGGATATAGGGACTGCCTCGGGTCCGCAGTGCGCAGGCCTGGATGTCAATAATTCCGGATATGTAGTGGGCGCCTGTGCAGAGGCCAATGGATCTGCCTCGGGCTTTGTTGCCCTGGCGCCCGGCAGCGCGGTGGATCTGGCACATCTGATCGATGGTCGCAATTGCGTGGCAGGCGCCATCACCAATGTGGGCCGTCTGGTCGGGTGGTGCATGAACAGCAATTCGCTGCCAACGGGCGTGGTCTGGAATGCCACGGCCCCCACTACGGTACAGGCTTTGCAGGCGTTGGCGGGCGGTGTGCGCACCAAGGTGACCGCGCTCAGCCAGAGTGGCGCGGTCGCGGGTGTCAGCCTCAATGCCGACAACACGGCCTTGCCGGTGATGTGGCGCAACAACGAAACCACGGCACGCACGCTGCCGGCTGGCCTGCTGGGCCTGGTTGCCACGAACTGCGTGCCCGCCGATGTGGACGACCATTCCGTGAATCCGACGATGCCCAATATCGTCGGCAACTGTCCCGGCTCCAGCGGCCGGCCCCAGCCCGTGCTGTGGTCCCCGGGGCTGCTGGGAACCTACGCCTCCGCCGCGCTGCCGCTGCCTGCCGATGCGCTGCATTGCCGCGCCTCTCAGATTGTGAACTCGCGCATTCTGGGCCATTGTGATTTTGGTGCACAGGGCGGTCATGCCGTGCTGTGGAGCAATCCGGCTTCGGCGCCGCTGGTGTTGTCCACGGGCGCGCAGCGCAGCAGTGCCAAGACGCTGAACGCCAATGGCCGGGTCATCGGCAAGTACAGCAACACCAACGGCGACCCCGTTCCCTTCTACTGGGACACCATGACCAATGTGCGCACCGACATCCCCGCGCCAACCGGTGGCAGGCATGCCTCGGTGTCTGACATAGGCGACAACGGCAATGTGGTGGGCAGCAGCGAGATGAGCGACGGCACCCGCCATGCGTTCAAGTGGACCCTGGCCGGAGGATCGGTGGACCTGGGTACGTTGCCGGGTGGCAAGAACAGCGGCGCCATTGCGCTGAGCCAGGACGGCTGCTATCTGACGGGCGGCAGCGAGACGGGCTCGGGGCAGGATACGCATGCGTTTGTGCAGAACCTGTGTGCGCCTTGAATGAATATGCCTCTTTTCATATTTTCAATGAATGGAGTGTTTCATGAATAAATCCAATGGAGCAATTGGTGGCTGGGCTGCCTTGATGCGGGAAATAAGCATTGTTGCACAGGTCAGATATACGGTATTTCTGCCTTTTGCTTGTGCAATGATGGTGCTGCCCGTTCCTGGTGACGCCAAAGATCTTCGGGAAGCGTACCGTCTTTATGACAAAAATGGCGTTGCCTTCACTCCTATTACAGACTTGAGGAAAGTTTTAGGGGACCAACTCACGGAGGAGGAGCTTGACGAGCTGATTGCGGAGATTGACTCGGATGGCTCAGGCTCCGTGGATTTCGACAAATTCATGGAAATCATGGTGGGCGACTGATCCGCGCCTGTGCCGCCCCATGTTCTCAATACGCAGCCCCGAGGCGCTGCACAGGCGCGGCCACCGGCGAATCATCGAACTGCCCCCGCAGCCTTCGCGCCGCGTTCGCAAACAGCAGCACATCCACGCCCACGGCCACGAAGCTGCAGCCCAGATCCAGGTAGCGGCGGGCCAGGGCGGGGTCCGAGGTCAGGGTGCCGGCCGCCTTGCCGCTGGCGATGATGGTCTTCATGGCGGCTTCGATGGCGGCCTGCACCTCGGGGTGGCCGGGGTTGCCGCGGTGGCCCATGGAGGCGGCCAGGTCGGCGGGGCCGATGAAGACGCCGTGCACGCCGTCCACCGCGCAGATGGCTTCAAGGTTGTGCAGCGCGGCCACGGTCTCGGCTTGGACGAGCAGGCAGACCTCGTCGTCGGCCACCTGCAGGTAGTCGGCGCGTGCGCTCCACTGCGATGCGCGGCCCACGGCGCTGCCCACGCCGCGCACGCCCAGCGGCGGGTAGCGCGTGGCGGCCACCACGGCGCGCGCCTGTTCGGCCGTGTCCACCATGGGCACGAGCAAGGTGGTGGCGCCTATGTCCAGCATCTGCTTGATCAGGGCCGTGCTGCCTTCGACCACGCGCACCACGGCCTGGGCCGGGTGCGGGGCCACGGCCTGCAGCGCGGCCAGGGTGCTGCGCACGTCGTTGGGCGCGTGCTCGCCGTCGATCAGCAGCCAGTCGTAGCCGCAGGTGGCGGCCGCCTCGGCCAGGTAGGGGTCGGCCATGGACAGCCACAGGCCGATGCGGGCCTGGCCTGCGGCCAGGGCGGTCTTGAAGGGGTTATGGGCTGGCATGGTGTCCGGTGATTTCGTTGAGGGAAAGATTCAGTCCAGCAGGCCCTGGCAGACGTACTTGGTGTGCAGGTAGTCATCGAGGCCGTGGGTGGAGCCCTCGCGGCCGTAGCCCGATTCCTTGACGCCGCCGAAGGGCGCTGCCTCGGCGGCCAGTGCGCCTTCGTTGATGCCGACGATGCCGGTCTCCAACGCATCGGCCATGCGCCAGATGCGGCGTGCGTCGTTGCTGTAGAAGTAGGCGGCCAGGCCGAAGGGCGTGTCGTTGGCGGCGGCGATGACCTCGTCCTCGCTGTCGAAGACCGTGAGCGGCGCCACGGGGCCGAAGGTTTCCTCGCAGGCGCAGGCCATGGAGGCATCGGCGCCCGTGAGCACGGTGGGCGCGTAGTAGTTGGCGCCCAGGGCATCCAGGCGCCTGCCGCCCGTGAGCACCCTGGCGCCGCGCGACACGGCGTCCTGCACATGGCGCTCGATCTTTTCCACGGCGCGCGCATTGATCATGGGGCCAATCTGCGAGGCCGGGTCGCTGGCCGGGCCCACGTGCAGCGCGGCCACGCGCGCGGCCAGCTTCTGTGCGAACGTGTCGTGCACGCTGCGGTGCACGAAGACGCGGTTGGGGCACACGCAGGTCTGGCCGCCATTGCGGAACTTGGCGGCCATGAAGCCGTCGACGGCGGCATCGATGTCGGCGTCCTCGAAGACGATGAAGGGCGCATTGCCGCCCAGCTCCAGCGAGAGCTTCTTGAGCGTGTCGGCGCTGCGCCGCGCCAGGTGCTTGCCCACGGGCGTGGAGCCCGTGAAGGTGATCTTGCGCACGCGCACGTCGTCCAACCACACATCCACCACCTCGGGCGTCTTCTCGCGCGAGGCCGTGACGATGTTGAGCACGCCGGCCGGCACCCCCGCCTCCTGGGCCAGCAGCACCAGGGCCAGCGAGGTCAGCGGCGTGTCTTCCGCGGGCTTGCAGACCACGGTGCAGCCGGCGGCCAGCGCGGGCGCGATCTTGCGGGCGATCATGGCGGCCGGAAAATTCCAGGGCGTGATGGCGGCCACCACGCCCACGGGCTCGCGCAGCGCAAACATGCGCCGGCCCGGCACGGGCGCGGGAATGATCTCGCCGTTCATGCGCGTGGCCTCTTCGGCGAACCATTCGATGTAGCTGGCCGCATAGGCGACCTCGCCCTTGCCCTCGACCAGGGGCTTGCCCTGCTCGCGGCTGATGAGGCGGCCCAGGTCGTCCTGGTGGGCCAGCACCAGGTCGTTCCAGCGCTTGATGATGGCGGCGCGCTGTTTGGCAGGCGTCCTGCGCCAGGCGGGGAAGGCGGCATGCGCGGCGTCCAGCGCGGCGCGGGCCTCGGCGGCGCTGGAGTCGGGCACCTCGGTGATCAGTGCGCCCGTGGCGGGGTCGGTCACTGCCAGGCGTGGGGTTGGTGCGGAGGGCGTGGCCGTCGCGGTCGTCCATTGGCCGGCGATGAAGTTGGCGCTGCGCAGCAGCTCGGGTCGGGTCAGGGTCAGTGGCATGGAATCGGTGGATGCAGGTGTTGTAAGGGGCGGCTCAGCTCACGATGCCCAGGTGCCAGGGCACGAACTCATAGTCGCCCAGGCCCAGGGCCTCGCTCTTGGTGGGCTCGCCGCTGGCGTGGCGCAGGATCTGCGCGAAGATGCGCTGCCCCATCTCGGGCACGCCGCATTCGCCGTCCACGATCAGGCCGCAGTTGATGTCCATGTCTTCCTCCAGGCGCCGGTACATGGGCGTGTTGCTGGCCAGCTTGATGGTGGGCGCGGGCTTGCTGCCGAACATGGAGCCGCGCCCCGTGGTGAAGCAGATCAGGTGCGCGCCGCTGGCAATCTGGCCCGTGGAGGCCACGGGGTCGTAGCCCGGCGAATCCATGAAGACGAAGCCCGGCTCGGTGATGGGCTCGGCGTATTCGTAGACGGCGCGCAGCGGCGTGGTGCCGCCCTTCATGGCCGAGCCCAGCGATTTCTCGAAGATGTTGGCCAGGCCGCCTGCCTGGTTGCCGTGGCCGACCACGCCGTTGAACTGCGCGTTCTGGCCGGCCGCGTAGCGCTCCCACCATGCCAGGCGGTCCAGCAGCTTCTGGCCCACGGCAGGCGTGATGGCGCGGCGCGTGAGCATGAATTCCACGCCATGGATCTCGGGCGTTTCCGACAGGATGGCCGTGCCGCCGTGGCGCACCAGGATGTCCATGGCCGCGCCCAGGGCCGGGTTGGCCGTGATGCCCGAAAAGCCGTCCGAGCCGCCGCACTCCAGCCCGATCTTCAGGTGGCTGGCGCTGACCGTGCTGCGCCGCGCGGCGTCGGCCTCGGGCAGCATCTCTTCGATGGCGCGGATGCCTGCCTCTATGGTCACGCGCGTGCCGCCGACCTCCTGCATCACCAGGGTGCGCATGAGCCGGCCTTCGCTCAGGCCCTGCGACTGCACCAGGGCATCGACCTGGTTGCGCTCGCAGCCCAGGCCCACGATGAGCACGCCGGCCAGGTTCGGGTGGCGCGCATAGCCGGCCAGCGTGCGGCGCAGCACGTCGAAATGCTCGCTGGGCGAGGACATGCCGCAGCCGCTGGTCTGGGCGAAGGCCACCACGCCGTCCACGTTGGGGAATGCCGCCATGCGCTCGGCCGTGAAATGCGCGGCAATGCGCTTGATCACCGTGGCCGAACAGTTCACCGACGACAGGATGCCGATGAAATTGCGCGTGCCCACGCCGCCGCCGGCGCGCACAAAGCCCTGGAAGCTTGCGCGCTGCGCCTCGGGCACATAGTCCACGGGCCGCACGTCTGCGCCGAAGGCCGGGTCGCGGTAGTAGTCCACGATGCGCAGGTTGTGGCTGTGCACATAGTCGCCGGCCTCCAGCTCGCGCATGGCCACGCCGATCACGGTGTCGTACTTCTTCACCTGCTCGCCCTCTGCGATGCGGCGCGCGGCGATCTTGTGGCCCGCAGGCACCTGGGCGCGGGCGCGCACGCCCAGTTCGGGAATCTCCTGGCCCAGCGACAGAGCGGTCTTGGCGACCAGCACGTTGTCGTTGGGATGCAGGTGCAGCAGGGGGCTATCGGTGCGGTACATGCGGGGCATGAGGGGCTTTCATCGATGTGGGTTCGCGGGCTGTCAGCCCTTCATCAATTCGCGCAGCTTGAGCTTGTCGATGAGGACGGTCTCTTTTTGATAGACCGTGTTGACGTATTTCTCGTAGTCCGGGCCGTCCAGGTAGAGCAGCGGCGCATCCAGCTTCTCGGCCACGGACTTGAACTCGGGGCTGGCCACGGCGGCGCGGAAGGCCTCGCGCAGCCTGGCCGCCACGGCCGGGTCCAGGCCACGCGGCGCGCCAATGCCGTTGGGCGCATCGACCACCACGTCGTAGCCGCATTCGCGCAGCGTGGGCACGTCCTTGAAGCGCGCCGTGCGCTGCTCGCCCCAGGTCGCCAGCAGGCGCAGCTTGCCGGCCTCCACATGCGGAGCCCAGGAGCTGGAGTCGGCCAGCGCATCCACATGGCCGCCCAGCACGCCCTGCAGTGCCTCGGCGCCGCCCTTGTAGGGCACATGGTTGAGCTGTATGCCGGCCACGCCCGCAAATTCCTCCATGCCCACATGCGTGGCACCGCCCACGCCTGCATGGGCATAGGTCACCTGGCCGGGCCTCGCCTTGGCGGCGGCCACGAAGTCCTTGAGCGTCTTGAACGGCGAATTGGCGGGCACGGCAATGCCGAAGGTCTGGCCCGAGGTGCGCGCTATGTAGGTGTAGTCCTTGCGCGGATCGGCCTGCAGGCTGCCCAGTTGCGAAAAGCGCGTGACCGAGATGGGAATCTGGCCGATGGTGTAGCCGTCCGCCCTGGCCGAGGCCAGCGCCTTGGCGCCGATCATTCCCGATGCGCCCGCACGGTTCTCCACCGCGATCGGCTGGCCCAGCAGCTTGCCGGCCACCGTGCACAGCGCGCGCATGGATTGGTCGGCCGTGCCGCCCGCAGGCCAGGGGCAGATGAAGGTGATGGGGCGTTCGGGCCAGTTCTGGGCGAAAAGAGGTCCGGTGGCTGCCAGTGCGCTGGCGCCGAGGGTGGCGAGCACGAATTCGCGCCGGCTTGCATGGCGTGTGCGTGGGGTGTTCATCGCTTGTCTCCTGTATTGGCTTTTTGCAGCCCTGTGATCCGGGCTTTGGGCTGACTGGCGCGATTGTTCAGCGCCTGATCATGACAATCCAATGAAAAGATAGACTGGCTTCATAACCTCAAAGCTATGAAGATCCCATGAGCAAGATAGACCGCGTGCTGCGCTCCAACCTCAAGCTGCGCCACCTGCAGCTGCTGGTGGCGCTGGACCAGTTCCGCCACCTGGGCCGTGCCGCCGAGTTCCTGGCCGTGACCCAGCCCGCCGTCTCCAAGACCCTGGCCGAGATAGAGCGCATGCTGGACATGACGCTGTTCGAGCGCTCCACGCGCGGCACCGAGCCCACGGCGGCCGGCGTCAGCATGGTGCGCTTTGCGCGCTCGGTGCTGGCGGGCTTCGAACGCACGCGCGATGAAATGGCGGCCGAGGCCAGCGGCACACGCGGGCGCACCAGCGTGGGCGCCATGGTGGTGGCCACGCCCGTACTGCTGGCCCGCGCCGTCGAGCAGTTGAAGGCGCGATCGGCCCAGACCACGGTGCTGGTCGATGAGGGCGATCTCACGCGGCTGCTGCCCAAGCTGCGCATGGGCGAGCTGGACCTGTTCGTGGGCCGGCTGGAACCCGGCTATGCCTCGCCCGACCTGGAGACCGAAGCCCTGTACGACGAGCCCATGGTCGCCGTCGTGCGCCCCGGCCATGCGCTGCTGGCGCAGCCTGCCAGCTGGCAGGCGCTGGCCGACATGCCCTGCGTCATGCCCCCGCCCTGGGCATCGCTGCGCGTGAAGCTGGAGCAGCAGTTCTTCGCCCACGGCCTGCATCCGCCGGCCGATCTGGTGGAGTCCGCCTCATTCCTGTCGCAGATCAGCTTCCTGCACCAGCGCGGCGCCGTGGCCTTCATGGCGCGCGGCGTGGCGCAGCATTTCGCGCAGCAGGGGCTGGTCGCCGTGCTGGACCTGCCCGTGCCCATCGACCTGCCGCCCGTGGGCCTGATCACCCTGCGCGGCCAGCCGATGACGGCGACGACGCGGTTGCTGGTGGAGTGTTTGCGGGCGGTGGTGGGCAAGTCGTTGGCTACAGCACGCCACGGCGAGCAATTGCAACATGGCAGATAAGGAAACGCAGCAATGTCTGAAGATAATCCATGGCCCAGCGGCGAATCAAAGCCGGTCATCCTGTTGTCTGATGGGCCTTCGGAGCTGTCCAGAAAGCACGGACTGCATTTTGTGAGAGATGTTGACGATCTGGATGTCTGCCATTATTGCTATGCCTTGGATAAGGATGTTGGTACCATCCTCTTTCATTTTTACGTGAATTCGCCAGCCAAAGGCACCGCGATCTATGTGGACAGAGGTGTTGAGACGGTTTTTGCCATCAACAAGCTGATGGCGAATTTTTCCATTCACCCATTTGAGGTGAAGTGGGTTCAGTCGGACATGTAGATGCGCCCATGAAGAACATGCTTGTAGTATCGAAAACCTGCGATGCGGGCAAAATTCAATCCAGTCCGCTTCCGCATGGCTGTTTTGTTGTGACGGGGAAGGGTAAGGACCCCGGATTCAATCTTGCAATAACGAGGTTGCTGGAGATCGGGTGTGAATTCTTTGCGACGTGGGGAGACTACTCTGGCGCGGAAGAGATCATTGATGACTTGATTCTGGACGCCGGCGATATGGATGCTGTCACTATCTCCCTGATCGAGAGCTTGGAGGATGCCGTTGAATTCTTCGCTCATGGGGCATTTCCCGGGCTCAATTGCGTGAGGTTTGTATTGCTGATTTGCCAAGATGCACCAGAGAGTCAGATGTTGAAAGCGATATCTCTGTTTGAAAAGGAGTTGAATCTGTAGGAATGTCTTGGGTTTCTGTTGGCTGAAGATGATTTAAGAATCCATCTGGATGAGATTCAATTCATGATCTGGAATAATTTTCTTGTAGACGGCGTTCATGAGGCTGCAGCACTGCTCGGTTATCTTGCGAGTTCTTTGGATATTTCTCCTGGTGATGTCTGTGCAATAGATTCAGTCGAGCAGCTCGTGCAGCAAAAGGCAAAAATTGTTTTGCTGATTGAAGATTCTCATGAATTCCAAGGGATGAAAATGGTCACTGTATATCTTGAAGAGGATGTTGTGGTGGAGGTTTCAATCCTTGCTTTTATGGCAAGGGATTTCAAGATTGATATTTATTTGCCTGACGAAGATTCCGGATATTATCGTGATCTTGTTTTGCTGGATAAAACGGGTGGAATGAAGAAAGTCACCCTTCGGGGGAGTTGACTCAATGAGTACAATTATCCAGGATATTGCGGAACAGGTTCTGGTGAAATATGGTTCATTGCGTGAACCCAATTACTTTGAATTATCTGCTCCATCTTGTGATGCCAGTGCGCTGAAAGAATCGATTGAGCATATCGCTGAGGCACAAGACTATGCAGATGTGAACGATGATGTGTGCTATCGCCTTGACATCAATGGCAGTATTGGTTGTTATGAGATTTTTATTTCCTGGGTCGGAAATTATGTGGCCATCCTGGAAAATTCTGATAAATCAGACAGGCAGGTGATTTCAGGGGCAGGGTGCGATCATTTGTTGAATCAAATAATTGAAAAGATAGTATCGGCTGGATTTGTCATTCTGGAAAAGAGTGTTCTTTTGATGAATATGGATTTCACGCTGATAAATTCAGACGATGATTTTGCTCCGGTATACAAGGTACTATTTACCGACCACGATCTCAGGTTCTCTTGAGATATTTGATTACCCAATGTAGTGGGCTGAGATAGCCCTTCGTCCTCTCGATTCCAGGCAATGGCTTGCGGTGCCGCTTGACGCGTTCCGGAACCCACGGCCTTGCGTTAGGTGACATGGGTGGTGCGCGATTGCAGGGCGGGCTGTCCGGGGTTGCATCCCCATCGGCACAGCCCTCAGCTCTGCGCCACCGGCATGCCCACCACCAGCCCATTCAGCTGCGGCGATACCGTGATCTGGCAGGCCAGTCGCGAGTCGCCGCGCACGTCGAGGGCGAAGTCCAGCATCTCCCTTTCGCCGCCCTGGGCCGGGCCCACGCGGTCCAGCCACTCCGGTTGTATGTAGACATGGCAGGTGGCGCAGGCACAGGCGCCGCCGCATTCGGCATCGATGCCCGGCACGCCGTTGGAGACGGCGGCGCGCATGAGGCTCTGGCCGTCCGTGGCCTGCACCACGTGCTTGCGGCCGCTGTGTTCTATGAAGGTGATGGTGGTCATGGCGTGGGTGGGAC
>NZ_JFYT01000054.1:0-63416 GCF_000632165.1 Delftia sp. RIT313
GCCCTGCGCATTGCCGAGAAGCTGCGCCAGGCGACCGAGGCCTTGCACGTGCACTGGGGCAAGCAGGTGCTGCGCACGGGGCTGAGCATCGGCCTGGTGCACATCGGCGGCGAGGTCCAGTCGGCCCAGGACCTGCTGCGCATGGCCGACATGGCCTGCTACCGCGCCAAGGAGCGCGGCCGCAACCGCATCTACGTCTACCGCAGCGACGATGGCGAGTACACCCGCCACGTCAGCGAGATGGAATGGGTGACACGCATACGCATGGCGCTGGAGCAGGAGCGCTTTTGCCTGTACGCCCAAAGCATTGCACCGCTGCAGCCCGACGGCCAGCGGGGCCTGCATTTCGAGGTGCTGCTGCGGCTGCGCGACGAGCAGGGCCAGATCATCTCGCCGGCCACCTTCATTCCCGCGGCCGAGCGCTACGGCATCATGCCCACGGTGGACCGCTGGGTGATCGCCAGAACGCTGGCCACGCTGGCCCAGCATCCGGCCGCACTGCGCCACATCGACACCTGCGCCATCAACCTGTCAGGCCCCAGCCTGGATGACGACGGGCTGCTGGACTTCGTGCAGAAACAGCTGAGCACACATGGCATTGCGCCGCAACTGCTGTGCTTCGAGATCACGGAGACCAGCGCCATCGCCAGCCTGTCCAGTGCCACCAGGCTGATCCAGGCCCTGCGCACCCTGGGCTGCCGCTTTGCGCTGGACGACTTTGGCGTGGGCATGTCCTCGCTGACCTATCTGAAGCAGCTGCCCGTGGACTATCTGAAGATCGATGGCGGCTTTGTGCGCGACATGCTCCAGGATCCCAGCAACCACGCCATGGTGGAGATGATCAACCGCATAGGCCACATTCTGGGCAAGCGCACCGTGGCCGAGTATGTGGAAACCCGCGAGATCGCCCAGGCCCTTCAGGCCGTGGGCGTGGACTATGCACAGGGCTTTGCCCTGGCACGGCCCGTGCCGCTGGACACGCATTACTTTGAAAGCGGCGCCCAGGCCGCCCGCCGCGAATGGCAGGGCACGCTGGCGCCGGCCGCCAGCTAGAGGCAAAGGCGCGTCAGCGCGGCTTGCGACCGCCCGGCGCCGCCTTGCGGCCCGAACCGGCAGCGCCCGCAGAACGGGAAGGACCACCCACACCGGGGCGCGGCGGCAGGCCCGTGTGCTGGGTCAGCATTCGGCCCGGCTGGGGCTGGCTGGAACGGAAACGCACATCGCCCGCAGGCTCGCGCGACTCTGCCAGCACCTTGCCCGGCCCGGCATTCTTGCCACCGGCCTTGTTGAGGGCGTAGGCCTTGCCCTGCTGGGACACCACGGCACGTGCGGCCACACCCGTGCCCTGCGTGCTGTTCTTGCGGCGCGCGCTCTGGTAGCCGCCATCGACCAGGGGCTGGAAGGTGGGGATCAGGTGCTGCTTGCCGTTGCCGATGAGGTCGGCACGGCCCATGGCCTTGAGGGCCTCGCGCAGCAGCGGCCAGTTGTTCGGGTCGTGGTAGCGCAGAAAGGCCTTGTGCAGGCGCCGGCGCTTTTCACCGCGCACGATGTCCACCGACTCCTCGTTCACGTCGCGCATCTCGCGGCGCACCTTGGTCAGCGTGTTGCGGCCCGAGTGGTACATGGCCGTGGCCGTGGCCATGGGGCTGGGATAGAAGGTCTGCACCTGGTCGGCGCGGAATCCGTTCTTCTTCAGCCAGATGGCGAGGTTCATCATGTCCTCGTCGCTGGTGCCCGGGTGGGCCGCGATGAAGTACGGAATCAGGTACTGCTTCTTGCCCGCTTCCTCGCTGAACTGCTCGAACATCTGCTTGAAGCGGTCATAGCTGCCGATGCCGGGCTTCATCATCTTGGTCAGCGGCCCGGACTCGGTGTGCTCAGGCGCGATCTTCAGATAGCCGCCCACATGGTGCTGCACCAGCTCCTTAACGTACTCGGGCGACTTCACGGCCAGGTCGTAGCGCAGGCCCGAGCCGATCAGGATCTTCTTGATGCCCGGCAGATTGCGCGCGCGGCGGTAGATCTTGACCAGCGGAGCGTGGTCGGTGTGCAGGTTCTGGCAGATGCCGGGGAACACGCAGCTGGGCTTGCGGCAGGCGGCCTCGATCTCGGGGCTCTTGCAGCCCAGGCGGTACATGTTGGCCGTGGGGCCGCCCAGGTCGGAGATGGTGCCGGTGAAGCCCTTGACCTTGTCGCGGATGTCCTCGACCTCCTGGATGATGGACTCCTCGGAACGGCTCTGGATGATGCGGCCCTCATGCTCGGTGATGGAGCAGAAGGTGCAGCCGCCGAAGCAGCCGCGCATGATGTTGACCGAGGTGCGGATCATCTCCCAGGCCGGGATCTTGGTCTCGCCTTCATGGCTGCCGCTGGCGTCGGCATAGCTGGGATGGGGGCTGCGCGCATAGGGCAGGCCGAAGACCCAGTCCATCTCGGCCGTGGTCAGCGGAATGGGGGGCGGGTTCAGCCACACATCGCGCGCGGTCACGCCCTCGCCGTGGGCCTGGACCAGGGCGCGGGCATTGCCGGGGTTGGTCTCCAGGTGCAGCACGCGATTGGCGTGTGCGTAGAGGATGGGGTCGGCCTTGACCTGCTCGTAGCTGGGCAGGCGCAGCACGGTCTTGTCGCGCGGCGGCTGCTTGCCCTTGCCGCGCAGCGACGGGTTGGGTACGAACTGGATGGTCTGAACGGCGGCGACCGAGGCACCGTCCGGCTTCGCGGCGGCATCACCCTCTTCCTTGGAGCAGGTCTGGCCCTGGGCCTCGGCCTGCTCGCTGGTGGTCATGTAGGGGTTGATGTGGGGCTCGACCACACCGGGCTCGTCCACCACGGAGGAATCCAGCTCGAACCAGCCCGCTTCCGACTCGCGGCGGAAGAAGGCCGTGCCGCGCACATCGGTAATGCTTTCCACGGGCTCGCGCGCGGCCAGGCGGTGGGCCACCTCGACCAGGGCGCGTTCGGCATTGCCGTACAGCAGGATGTCGCACTTGCTGTCCACCACGATGGAGCGGCGCACCTTGTCGCTCCAGTAGTCGTAGTGGGCGATGCGGCGCAGGCTGCCCTCGATGCCGCCGAGCACGATGGGCACGTCCTTGTACGCCTCACGGCAGCGCTGGCTGTAGACAATGGCCGCGCGGTCGGGGCGCTTGCCGCCCACGTCGCCCGGCGTGTAGGCATCGTCGGAGCGGATCTTGCGATCGGCCGTGTAGCGGTTGATCATCGAATCCATGTTGCCCGCCGTCACGCCCCAGAACAGGTTGGGACGGCCCAGGGCCTTGAAGGCCTCGGCGCTCTGCCAGTCGGGCTGGGCGATGATGCCCACGCGAAAGCCCTGCGCCTCCAGCACCCGGCCGATCACCGACATGCCGAAGCTGGGGTGATCCACATAGGCATCGCCCGTCACCAGGATCACGTCGCAGCTGTCCCAGCCAAGCTGGTCCATCTCGGCCCGGCTCATCGGCAGGAACGGGGCCGTGCCGAAGCGCTTGGCCCAGTACGGTCGGTAGCTGGTCAGCGGCTTGGCAGCGCGATGGAAAAAGGAAACGTCAACGGGGGCGTTCATGATGGGCGGTTCGGCTTCTGGGAGCCTGTGCGGAAGGAACCGGCCAGTGTACGTTTCGGCACTCAACCCTGCTGGCTAAGGGTCTTGCTCCAGCCCCCTGATACGGCCTTCCTGCTGCTGCCAGCCCGACCTCTTTGCGGCCTCCTGCGCCAGATAGGCCTTGGGCGTATGCCCGGACCAGCGGCGGAACGCCCGCGCAAACACCTTGGGAGAGTCGTAGCCCGCGTTCTCTGCGATGCGGGCCGATGACAGCCCGCCGGCCTCCATCTGCTGGGCGGCCAGCGCCATGCGGTGCGCCGTCAGGTAGCCGATGGGGGTGGCGCCCACCAGCTGCTTGAAACGCATGCTGAAGCGGGTGCGCGACATGCCGGCCTCGGCCGCCAGCGTCTCCACGCTCCAGCTGCGCTGCGGCTCCCGGTGCATGCAGACGATGGCGCGGGCAATGCAGGCATCGCCCAGGCCCCGCAGCCAGCCTTCACCCACGGCGGCCTCGCGCGCCAGGTGCTCGCGCAGGATGTTGACCAGCAGCAACTCTCCCATGCGCGCGGCCGACAGGCGCCAGCCCGGACGCCGCGCCAGCGTCTCCAGCGTGAGCGACTGCATGGTGGCGGCCAGGCAATCGGCCAGCGGCAGATCGCTTGCGCGGATATGGATCAGCGGCGGCAGGATGCGGAACACCGAATGCCGGCAATAGGCTGAAAACCACAGCAGGGCCGAAAACATGTCGGTCGCCTCGCCCCCGCCGCCATGGCTGAAGACCAGCGGATTTTCGTCCTGCGGGCCTTCGGCATGGCGGGAGATCAGCCGCGAGAACAGCTCGCAGGCCATGCCCAGGTCAGAGGCCACCACATGTGCCGCCCCCATGGGCAGCATGACCAGATCGCCCGGCTCGACCCGCAGCGGCTGCATGCCCTCCACCTGTATCCAGTAAGGCGCGCCGCGCGCCATGCGGATCATGGCGCCCGTGACGCCCGTGGACTTCAGGCTCCACGGCGCGGTCAGCGCAAAACGCGCCGTCACGGCGCGCTCTGACCGGCAAATATCGAGAACTTCGCTCAGCACATCCATGGGGTCGTGGCATCCTTGATTCCGGGCCGATGTTAGCCAGCGCCGGCCACGCGACCACCCGGCAGGACTAGCTGTTTACCCTAGGCTGGAGATCCTGCTGCGCCGCCTGCACCAGCTCGGAGAACTGCCGGGCGCTGCCCAGCCGCTTGGCCGCCAGCAGCGCCAGCTTGACCAGAAACAGCTCGGACTGCTGCGGGCCTGCCGCGTCAATGGCCGTGGCCAGTTGGTCGTAGACGGCTTCCAGACCGGCGATATCCAGGGTGCCGGGCGATTCAAGCGTGTCGGGCGATGTGTGTGCTTGGCTCATGCCTGGGCTCCTTGCGTGCAGGTGGCGTTGTCGAGTGCGGATTGCAGGCGCCGCGCATCCAACGCCAGCCAGCGTGCGCAGACATGCTGGTCAGGCCGCAGCAGGTAGGCGGCGCCAGAAGGTGGATCGGCAGGCACGCCATGGCGTTCGCGGCAGCGGCCCTGACTATCGGAAAGGGTCAGGTCAGCGCCCTGAACTGGCTGCGGCTGCGCCTGGCTGGAGATGGCCACGATGCGCAGGCCCACGCCGCGGCCGCGCACCACGCGGGCAACCTCGCTCAACGCGGGCGGCACGGCCGAGCCATCGGTGAAATACAGCAGGTCGAATCCGCCGCCCAGGTGGTCCAGCAGATAGTCGTCCGGCGCCAGGCACACGTTCTGCGGCGGCGCGCCATGGGCGGGGCCGCCCTTGAACAAATGGTTGTCGTCGTCCCTGCTGTTGAGGGGCGAGCGGGCGTACTCATGGGGGCGTGATGTGCGCCAGTGGTACAGCGGGCGCACGAAGGCCTGGGTGAGCGACAGCGACAGCACCGCATCGCGCAGCAGCCGGAAGCCGCGCGAAGGCGGCGCCATGAAGCGCGTGCTCTTGCCGGCCTCTTCGACAATCTCGCGCGCCGCGCCCACGCGCTCGCTGCTGTAGCTGCCCAGCAACCGGGCCGGCGCCACGCCGCGCGCCACCAGTGCCAGTCGCCAGGCCAGGGCCTGGGCGTCCTGGAAACCGGTGTTGGCGCCGCGCACCCCGAAGATGGGCAGCAGGTGGGCCGCATCGCCCGTGAAGATCACGCGGCCGTGCACGTAGTCCGGCAAGGTCAGCGCGCGCGCCGAGTAGACCGAGCTCCAGTCCATCTCCCAGGGCGTGCCGCCAAAGCCGATCATCTCCAGTTGCGCGTCGATGCGCGCCTTGAGCGATTCGGGCTGCAGTGCCTGCTGCGGATCTTCGCCCGCAGGCAACTGGTAGTCCACGCGCCAGATGCCGTGCGGCTCGCGGTGCATGAGGATGGTGTTGCCGGGGTTCCACACCGGATCGAAGAAGGCCAGGCGCTCGGTGGGCAGCGGCAGGTCGATGCGGATGTCGGCAATCACGAAGCGGCCTTCGTATGACGCCCCTTCCATGACCAGGCCCATGGCCGTGCGTATGCCCGAGCGTGCGCCATCGGCTGCGACCAGCCAGTCGGCTTCCAGCGCATACGGCCCCTCGGGCGTGTCCACCTGCAGCCGCGCTTTTGCAGCGGCGCCTTCGCCAGCCTGCTCCACCCGCTCCACGCGGTTGCCCCAACGCAACTCGATCAGTGGATGGGCCAACACGGCATCGACCAGGTACTCCTCCAAGTACTGCTGCTGCAGGTTGGTCATGGGGAAGAAGCGGTCGTCCTCGCTGTGCGGTGCTTCCATGCGAAACACGCGCTGGCCCCGGTAGAAGGAGTTGCCAAAGCGCCATGGCAGCCCGCTCTCGCTGACCCGCCCAGCCACGCCCACCTGCTGGAGGATCTCCATGGAGCGGCGCGTGAAGACGATGGCACGGCTGCCTTCGGATACCTGCAGCTCGGACTCCAGCAGCACGCATCGCTGCCCGTGGCGCGCCAGCTCCAGTGCTGTGGTCAGGCCTACCGGCCCCGTTCCGACGATGACGACGGGGTGCCGCTGCACCCCCGGATGCTCCGATGGCAGCCAGGGCCGATGCACCTGGTAGCGGTAGTAGATGGACTGCCTGGGCTGGGCATGGGGCTGGTGCATGGGGGTCTCCGTCGTGCGTCTTGTTCAGGGCGCAGTGTAGGCAGCACCGGCCATGGCGATGTCCCCAGATGGGGACAGACTGCGGCGCCCGCCTCCGGGGCTCAGGACAGCGCCTCGGGCGCCATCAACAAGGCAAACAGCTCACGCTGCCCCTGCACGCCCAGTTTGGCGCAGACCCGCTTGAGATAGGTGCGCGCGCTGGACACGGTGATGCCCAGGCGCTGCGCCAGCCGCTCGGCATCAAGCCCCTCGATCACGCAGCGCACCACGTCCAGATCGCGCTGCGTGAGGTGGGCAAAGCGCCCGGCCAGGCGCGCCAGCACCAGCCCCGCCAGATCGTCCTGCAGCGCCTGGCCCGCATAGTGCAGGCGCATGGCCTGCATGACCAGGGGCGCAAAGGCTTCGATGCGTGCGATGGACTGCGCATCAAGGCAGCCGTGCTCCTCGCCCCGGTACAGGTTCACCGCCAGCCACCGTGCGCCAGGCTGCAGGGTCAGCAGCGAGAGCCGCTCCACCAGGCGCGGCAACCCATAGCAGACATGGCGGTACTCGGGATGGCTGACATCGCAGGGGCGCTGGCGGTGCAGCCAGACGCGCGCGGGAGCCTGGGGGTCGCGCTGCTGCCGCGCAAGTTCCGCCTGCATCACGCGCTGTGCGCCGTCGAGGGGATAGAAGCGCTCGCTGTAGTCCTGCGAAATCATGGGCAGCGCTCCCGTGCGTGCCCGGTCGCCAAAACCCAAGATGCGCGGCCGCGATCGGCCCTGGAACGAGAAGATGGTGCACTGCGCCAGCAGCACGTGCCGGCCCAGCAAATGCAGCAACTGCCCGGCCACCTCGTCGCTGCTGGCGCTGGAGCGGCCCACCTGCTCCAGCAGCGCCGTCACATCGCCCAGGGGCACGGGCAGGCTGGCGTCGCTGGCGGAGGCAGGCGCCAGCAGCCAATGGCTGCGGCCTGTGTCAGTGCTCATGGTTCCTGCAGGAATGCAAAAAGGCCGGCGCTTCGCGCAGCCGGCGTGGGTGGGTACGTGGAAATTGGAAATGATAAATCCAGCGCAGCGAGGCAAGAGCCTGCTGCGCCTGGTTCGCGGCCTGTTCGCTTGAGGGTCACCGCCTGTCGGCGGGCCGCTGCACGGTCCAGCCGGACCTGATAGTACTGATGCCGCTGCAGGCCCTTGGCCAGGCGGCACCTGCCATCACCATTCGCCGACGTTGCGAATGCGCTGGTCCAGATCCAGAGGAATGCCGCCGCCAGCGGCTTCATGGTCCTGACCAGCTTGCTCCAGCGCCATGGGCGGGGGACTGAAATGATCGCGGCCAAAGGTGTGTTCGGTGAGAACGGGATCGCGGGAAGGTGGGGTGTTCATGGTTGCGCCTCCTTGACAGAAAGCTTACTGCGAATCTTTCACGATTTCTGTAGGACAAACCTGGATGCAACCCTCTGAAGCTGAAATGACACAAGGTACGCATGCTCACAAATGTGTAGCGCTTCGTAATAAAGGCGTAATGAATCCATGCGCCAAACACCGGACCAGGGACGATCGGGTAAGCTTGCCGCCCTCCATGCCACAGACACTCCGCGCGCCCGCGCACAGCGAACTCATCATCAAGAAAAGCCGCTTCATCGGTTGCGTGCAGCCCATGGCCGACCGCGCCAGCGCCCAGGCGGTGGTCGATGCGCTATGGCGAGAGCACCCCGGCGCCGCCCATGTCTGCTGGGCGCTGCTGGCAGGCGGCCAGTCGGCAGCCGTCGATGACGGCGAGCCCAGCGGCACGGCAGGCCGCCCCATGCTGGACGTGCTGCGCCACCAGGACCTGGAAGGCGTGCTGGCCACCGTGGTGCGCTACTTCGGCGGCGTCAAGCTGGGCGCAGGCGGCCTGGTGCGCGCCTACACCGATGCCGTGGCCCAGGCCCTGCTGACCGCCGAGAAAGTGACACTGCAGCGCATGCAATCGCTGCGCTGCGCCGTGCCCTATGCGCTGGAAGGCCTGGTGCGCCGCGAGATCGATGCAGCAGGCGCCGAGCTGCTCCAGGTCGAGCATGGATCGCTGGTGCAGTTCGATCTGCGCCTGCCGCAGTCGCAGGCTGAAGGCTTTGTGAGCCGCCTCAACGAGAGCGGTCAGGGGCGCGTGGGCTGGATGGAAGTCCACCCCGGCGAATGAGATGCGCCGGGCTCAAGCAGTTCAACCGGCCACCAGAAACCGCTGCGCCAGCAGCACCCAGTAGGCGGCGCCCACGGCGATGTTGTCGTCGTTGAAGTCATAGCCCGGGTTGTGCACCATGCAGGCGCCTTGCTCGCTTCCCTCGCCATTGCCAATCAGCAGATAGCTGCCTGGCACGCGCTGCAGCATGAAGGCGAAGTCTTCGCTGCCCGGCAAGGGTGGCGCCTGCAGCGTGACATGTTCCGGGCCCAGCAGCTCCAGCGCGATCTGGCGCGCGAAGTCCGTCTCCTTGGGCGTGTTGACCAGCACGGCATAGCCGGGTCGCCAGTCGAGTTGCGCCTGCACGCCGAAGCTCTCGGCTTGCGCACTCACCAGGTCGCGAATGCGCTGCTCCAGCAGCCTGCGCACATCGGCATCCAGCGCACGCACGCTCAACTCCAGCGCAGCGCTGTGGGCAATCACGTTGTTGGCCTTGCCTGCGTGGATAGCTCCCACGGTCACCACCGCCATCTGCAGCGGATCGATGTTGCGCGAGACGATGGTCTGCAAGGCCATGATGATGCTGGCGGCCGCAACGATGGGGTCGGCCGTGCGGTGCGGCATGGCACCGTGCCCTCCCACGCCGGTGAGGGTGAGCGTGGCGTAGTCGGAGGACGCCATGGCTGCGCCCTCGCGCAGCGCCAGCCGCCCCTGGGGCAGGCCCGGCATGTTGTGCATGGCGAAGATGGCGTCACAGGGGTGGCGCTCGAACAGCCCGTCTTCCATCATGCGCAAGGCCCCGCCGCCGCCCTCCTCCGCAGGCTGAAAGATCAGCGTGAGCGTTCCGTCGAAGCCGCCGTGCTCGGCCAGATGCCGGGCCGCTGCCAGCAGCATGGCGGTATGGCCGTCATGGCCGCAGGCATGCATCACGCCGTCATGCGTGCTGGCATGGGCGAATTCATTGGCCTCGGCGATGGGCAGCGCGTCCATGTCGGCGCGCAGGCCCAGGCGCCGGCTGCCGCTGCCGCGCACCAGCCGCCCCACCACGCCCGTGCCGCCCAGGCCGCGTTCCACCTCGTAGCCCCATTGCTCCAGTTGCTGCGCGACCAGGGCGCTGGTGCGGTGTTCCTCGAAGCCGAGCTCGGGGTGCCTGTGGATGTCGCGGCGCACATCGACGAAGGCTGCGGCCGAGCCGCGCAAAGTGTCCAGAAGGGTGTTCATGTGCGGCATCTCACTGGGGTTGCAGGCGGATGGAGCGGGCAATGCTGCGATAGCGGGCGGTCTCGGCCTCATAGAACTGCGCGGCCTCAGCCAGCGACATGGGCGCCGCGGCCAGCTGCGTCTGCAGGGCCAGTTGCTCGCGCACGCCCGGGTCCTTGAGCATGGCGCCTATCGCCTGGTGCAGCCTTTGCACCACCTCCTGCGGCGTGTCCTTGCGCACCAGGAAACTGGTCCAGGTCTTGTAGGCGAAGTTTTTCAGCTCCCGGCCCTCACGCACCGTGGGCACATTCTTGAGCAACTCCGATCGCTGCTCACCCAGCTGGCCCAGGATCTTGAGCCGGCCCTGCTCGGCCAGCGCGCCCATGGCTGCGCTGTAGACGAGCACAGCGAAATCGACCTGCCCGCTGCCGATGTCCTGCAGCAGCGGCGCGTTGCCCTTGTAGGGCGCATGCATGAGTTGTATGCCAGCGTCCTGCTGCACCTTCTCCAGGATCAGGTGATAGAGCGAGCCAATGCCGACACTGCCGTAGGACAGCGGCCGGCTGGCGCTTTTGCGGGCCAGTGCGATCAGCTCATCCACGTTGCCGGCCTCCAGGTCCTTGCGGGCGACAAACACCATCACGGCCTCGGCCACGGGATGGACCAGTCGGAAATCCTCCGCCTTGAGCCGCACGGCCGCATTGGCCAGGGGCGACAGGATCACCTCGTTGGGCGAGCCCTGGAAGACAAAGTGCCCGTCAGGCGGAGCGGCCAGCACTTTCTGCGCGGCCATGGCACCGCTCACGCCGCCCAGGTTCTCCACAATGACCTGCTGGCCCAGTGCCTTGGACAGCGGCACGCTGAAGATGCGGGCAATGGCGTCCGAAGGGCCGCCGGCCGGATAGGGAACCATCAGGCTTACGGGCCTGGAGGACGGGCTCTGCGCACAGGCCAGGCCCGCGCTCAGCAGCAGGCCGGCGCCCGTCAGCCAAACGCGCTGGAACAAAAATCTCATCATGTCTCCTTGGTGGATGGCTCCGGCTCGGTCGGCCGGATACGCGGCATCCTAGGAGCCGGGTCATCGAACGTCCAATGCATTGTTGGCTGCATTAGCATGAGTTTCATGCAGACTTCAGGGCGCGAAAAATCATGACGCTGGTGCAGCTCAGGCATCTCATATCGGTGGCGCAGACCGGCTCCTTCAGCCGCTCGGCCGAGGCCATGCATCTGACACAGCCGGCCCTCAGCCGCAGCGTGCGCGCGCTGGAGCAGGAGCTGGGCATACCCTTGTTCGACCGCATCGGCCGCCACAGCGAACTCACAGCCTTCGGCCGCGAGATGCTGGGACGGGCGCGCGCCCTGGTGGCCGAGGCCGACGAGCTGCGTGACAGGGGGCGCCAATTGCGCGAGGGTGCGGCCGGCACCGTGCGTGTGGGCCTGGGATCGGGCCCCGGCGCAATATTGATGACGCCGTTCCTGCAGCACATGACCGTGCACCATCCCGGCGTGCGAACCGAGGTGGCGCGCGGCAGCACCGATCTGCTGGTGCACTCGCTACGCGAGCGCCTGCTCGATGCCCTGGTCGTGGACCTGCGCGCGCTGCGGCCCGCACCCGACCTTGCGCTGGACGTCGTGCACGAAATGCGCGCCGCCTTCATGTGCCGCACCGACCATCCACTGGCCCGCCTGCAGCGGGATCTGCGCTTCGAGGATGTGCAGCGCTACCCCGTCGCCTCCACCCCGCTGAGCGACCAGGTGGCCTGGCTGCTGGTGGAGACCTATGGCGCCATGGCCCACCCGGCGCGGTTCGTCACACTGCAGTGCGAGGAGCTGCCCAGCCTCGTGGATGTTGCGCGCAACAGCGACACCGTGCTGCTGGCCGTTCGCGCCGTCGCCCCGGACCTGGCCGAATTGCCAATGGACCCGCCCATGCGCAGCACCGCCCGCTTCGGGCTGGTCACGCTGCGTCAGCGCAGCGAGGCGCCGACGCTGGCAATCCTGCGAGGGCTGATGGGGAAGTTGATGGCCGACGATGCCCCTGCGCCGGAACGGGCGCCCAGCCATGGCGGAAGGCTGGGCCGCATGGCATTGCCAGACTGATTTGATACCGGTGATCACCCATCGAATACCCTCAATGCAAAATCGCAAGCCGGGACAACGAGTCACGTGAAATTAAATAGTTAGCACAGCCTGTTCTCAAGGTCCGATTAATGAAATTTCCCAAAGGAACGCCCCAGGCAATGAGCAACTGCCAGCCCCTCACTTTTCAATAGCAAAACAGCTTCACAAATGACATATTCAACTAAACCATCATCCGCATGCAGGCTGCTATTTTCCAAATTTATTAGACCATCTTCCGAAAAATAAATATTATTCGCATGCAGCGCGGAGGAGGACATTAAAACAATAAATACCGCCATAGTGGAAAATGATTTTTCATATCGAACTCTCATTTCAACCCCTTTATCTCATCGTTTTCGAATTGATACTGACGAGCAGTAGTCCACAGATTCTGCACACAGCACGCGTTGTCTGTGGACGCCCGCATGATGGCGCGAAAGCTTTCATCGCTCATTTCGCTGTGGCAAGCCACCATTGCGGTATCGCCTATATTCACCACAGGCGCATTCATACCGCAAACATGCTCATATCCCTTTCGCAATCATCTGAAGTGGCATTAGTCTGGTTTCACCTATATTCGCAGCCATCATTTCCATCAATTTCGACGACTCGCTCGTTTGCGCCATCATCATCAGGGGCGGCATACTATATGAGCTGCCAAAAGCCTGTGCCGCATTGGAGGAGGAAAAATTCTCGAATGAAATGCCGTTCGCTTGCACTGCAGGGGCCCAGAGCCCGCACACAGCGATTGCCAGTGGGGTTGCAAGTCTTGGATATCGCATCTTCATGGTATTTCCTTTATGCACGGTGTGAGACGAGGCTGCGCCTTCATGGCGCGCACAGGTTCTGCACGAAGGCATGCGATGCCAATTGCGCGACTTCGCTCCTTCCTGTCATGTAGCAGCCATCCTGGCTCAGTGCCGAGGCCGCACTGTTCTCGCCGCCTGCGAGGGTTCCCTGGTCCACGGTGCCGCCCAAGGGGGTCCAGGTGATGGCGTGCGAACTTCCGTCGGCCAGTTCGCTGTGGCCTGCCACCGTTCCGTTGTCACCGATATCCACCACACGTGCATTCATGCCGCCAGGCAGCGGAGGAATATCGCGGATGACACCGGTCTGGCTGTTCCAGTAATAGGGCATGCTGCGCCCGTCTGCCAACTGGTAGTGCCCAATCACCTCGCCGAGGATGTTGAGATCGACGCCGCTGTTTCGCGCGGGCGGGGACGATATGGACAGCACCTGCGGACTGGAGGACGAGTTGAGCCAGACGACGGTGCGTCCACCTTGGGCACCAAAATCGCAATAGCCCATGATGCGGGTATTGACGACGGTCTTTGCGCGGCAGAAGACGGCATTGAGAGGCAGGTTCAGGGCCGTGGCCATATAGCCGCCCAGGACTGCGGCAGACCAATAGACAGGACGCGGATGCCCGCTGTTGTCGGGACAGTTGCCCACGATGCCCGGCATGTTGCCGCCCACCACGAAATTGTCCACATCGGACGGCACGCAGTTGGTGCTGTTCAGGCCCAGCAGGCCCGCCGGCAGCGCGCGTGCCGTGGTTTCATTGTTGCGCCACATGACAGGGCGGGCCGTGTTGCTGCCGCTCAGGCTGACGCCTGCCACATAGCCGCCCTGGTTGTATGCCGTGGGCATGCTGCGCACATCGAGCGTCAGCGGCTGCAGTGTCTGCACCGTGGCGGGCGTGGCCGCATTCCAGAACACGCCCACGGACACCGAATTGCCGTCCAGGCAGCTGCCCACCACCTGGCCGCTGTTGGTGATGGCCGCCGCGTTGCAGTTGCGCCCCGGCGACAGGCGTGCAAGGTCTGCCGCACTGCCCGGCGCCAGCGACACGAAGCCTGCGGACGAGCCGTCGCTCTCTGCACAGGCGCCCACGACATGGCCGCTGTTGTTGATGTCCAGGCCCACGCATTGCGGGCCTGCCGACGTGCCCACGTCCTGCATGGGCAGGGCCTGCGCGGCCGGCAGTGCCAGCAACGCAAGGCACGCAACGGAAAAATTCAAATGCTTTGGCTGAAGGCGCATGAAGGGTTCTCCTGAAAAAGCAAAGAAGTCGTTCATGGAAATCGGGTGCCGAACAGGAAATCCGCATGGGGCTTGGCATATGCGCGCCGGTGCAGACGCTATTTCCGTGATCCGCATCCCGGCCCCACGATAGGCATCGCGGTATGGAGCCGTCCATTCGAGCAGCAATCAAAACAACAAAAACAATCAACAAAATCAAAAGCTTGCAAAAGAATCTCCCATCAATAATTGTCTCATCGGCATCCGGGATTCAGGCCATGCCACAGCGCAGCGCCATATGAATGGGAGCTTTCCATGGCAATCACACACTGCCTGACATCCGACAGCGCATGGCCGAATGGCGCAATTCGCCGCCGCTGGAGTCCCGCAGAACTGCTTGCACTCGAACGCTGGGCCGGCGTCCTGCCCGTGCAGATGATCTGCCGCCGGCTGAACCGCAGCGAGCGCTCCGTTCGCTGCCAGATGCACAGGCGCGGCCTGAGCACCCGGGTCCGCGAGGGCGTCGGGCTGCGGCAGGTCTGCGAGGATCTGCAGTTGTCCGCACGGACGGTGAAGGCCTTCATCCTCGATGGCCGCCTGCGCCTGCACAGCGCACAGGTGCATGGTGGGGTGGTGGCGCAGCTTGATTGGTCCCTGCGCCGCTGGCTGCAGACGGCGCAAAGCCACTTGTGCCGTGTCAGCCATTTGAGGGTTACCGAGACATCTCTCAGGCGCTTTGCGCGGGAAGCGGATTTCGGCGCATCAGGCAGCCGCACGGACGCGGCATGGCAACACTGGGCATCCGGCTAGCCCCTGCGCGGCACGGGCCGGGCCTGAATGTCCAGCAGCGGTTTCGGCCCTTCGCCTACGACTGCCGCGAGCGCCAGCATGCAGACTGGCACGCATGTCCCATGGCAGGCGAGGCAGGCATCTCGACCATCTGTCGGCACTTCCGTCGGCACTCCCGTCGGCACACCTTTCGGCACATCCACCGGCAGCGGAGACCTCCACGGGACTTGGTGCCACAGTCAAAGGAATCAGACAGCATGAAAAACCCACCCACCACCGCCCTCGACGTGATCATCGTCGGTGCCGGCTCGGCCGGACTGTCGGCGCTGCGCGAGGTGCGCAAGCACACGGAGCATTTCGCCATCGTCAACGACGGGCCCTGGGGAACGACCTGTGCGCGGGTGGGATGCATGCCGTCCAAGTTGCTGATCGAGGCGGCCAACGCCTTCCATGCACGCAACCACTTCGATGCCTTCGGCATACGCGGCGCGAGCGGGCTGCAGCTGGACCTGCCCGCCGTTTTGCGCCGCGTGCGCAAGCTGCGCGACGAGTTCGTGGCAAGCACGATTAAGGCCACGGAGGGCCTGGGCTGGCGGGCCATCGACGGGCGTGCCAGGCTGCTGGCAGCCAATCGGATCGAGGTCAACGGCAAGGTGCTGGCTGCGCGCAAGCTCATCCTCGCTCCGGGCTCCAGCCCCGTGGTGCCGGAGGAATGGAAGCGCTTTGGCAAGCGCATCCTGACCACGGACACCTTGTTCGAACGCAAGACGCTGGGCCCGCGCGTGGCCGTCGTCGGCCTGGGTCCGCTGGGCGTGGAGATTGCGCAGGCGCTGGCACGGCTGGGACTGGAGGTCACCGCACTGGGACGCGGCCCGAAGCTTGCCGGCCTGTCCGACCCGAATGTCACCGACGCATTGCGGCATCTGCTTGAGAAAGAGATGGTGGTGATCACCGACCATGAAGTGCAGTTGGGCAAGGGCCCGGACAGCAGCATCGTCGTGCGTGCAGGCGACACCCGCATCGTCGTGGACCACGTGGTGGCCGCCATGGGTCGGCGCCCGCAGCTCGAAGGCCTGGGGCTGGAGACGCTGGGGCTTGAGCTGGACGAGCATGGGCAGCCGCCCGTGAGCCGCGAGACACTGCAGGTCGGCGAGCTGCCGCTGTTCCTCGCGGGCGATGCCAATGGCGACCGCCCTTTGTTGCATGAGGCCGTGGACGAAGGCCATATCGCGGGCACCAACGCCATGGCAGAGAACGTGGCCTGCTTCGAGCGGCGCACGCCGCTGTCCATTGTCTTCAGCTCGCCCCAGGCAGCCGTCGTGGGCCAGCCCATGAAGGCGCTGCTGGGTCAGGACTTTGTGGTGGGCCGTGTGGACTTTGCGCACCAGGGACGCGCCCGTGCTGCGCAGCGCAACGCGGGCCTGCTTCACGTCTATGCGGACCCGGCCAGCGGCCTGCTGCTGGGCGCGGAAATGTGCGCACCGGGCGGCGAGCATCTGGCCCATCTGCTGGCCCTGGCCGTGCAGCAGCAACTGACCGTGCACGAGCTGCTGCGTGCGCCCTTCTACCACCCCGTGCTGGAAGAGGGCCTGCGCACCGCCCTGCGCGACGCGGTACGCCAGTTGCGCGAGCCGCCGCCCTCCGACCTGGGCAACTGTGCTCCCTTGCCCATGGACGATTGATCTCGCGCGGCCCAGGGCCGCACGCGGATCAAGCCTGGGGCGCGCTCTGCGGTGCGCTTCCTTCCGACAGCGTCCACCCGCCATTGCCATCGACCGCCAGCGCGTGGGTATGGAAACCCGCCAGCGTGCTGCGGTGGCCCACGCTCACCAGCATGGTCGAGCGCATCTGCTCGCGCAGCAGGGTGTACAGCGCATGCTCCAGGCCCTCGTCCATGGCCGAGGTGGATTCATCGAGAAAGACGATGGCGGGCCGGTTGAACAGCACGCGGGCAAAGGCCAGGCGCTGCTGCTCGCCAATCGACAGGATGCGGGACCAATCCTGGTTCACATCCAGCTTGTCGGCCAGATGGGCCAGGCTGACCTGGCGCAGCGCCTGCTGCAGCCGCTCGTCGTCCTGCGGCGATGCATCGGCGGGATAGGCAATGGCTGTGCGCAGGTCACCCAGCGGCAGATACGGACGCTGAGACAGGAACAGCGCCTGGTGGCCGCCCGGGCGGCCCACCGTGCCTTCGGCGTGCGGCCACAGGCCGGCAATGGACCGCAGCAAGGTGGTCTTGCCGCTGCCCGAAGGCCCCTTGATCAGCAGCGCCTGGCCGGGAATGAGCTTCAGTTGCAGGCCGCTGAGCAGGTGGTGGCCATCAGGGCGGCTGACCTGCAGGCCCTCGATGTCCAGGGCGCCGGGTTGCTCTCTGTGGACGACCTGGGGCAGTTCGCGGGTCTGGGCATTGGCATCCAGAAAGCCGCACAGGCGGTCCAGCGCAGCGCGGTACTGGGCGAAGGTGTCGTAGGAGGTTCGGAAGAAGGACAGCGCATCCTGCACCTGCCCAAAGGCCTGCGAGGTCTGCATCACATCACCGAGCTTGATGGCACCGCTGAAAAAGCGCGGCGCCTGCAGCAGAAAGGGAAAGACCACGGCCACCTGGTTGACGGTGAGGTTGAAGCCGTCGAACTTCAGGCTGCGGTAGACCAGGGCCCAGACATTGGCGATCAATGCCGAGAAGCGCGTCAAAAGCGTGTTGCGTTCGATGGCGGCGCCCTGGTAGAAGGCGATGTTCTCCGCGTATTCGCGCACGCGCACCAGGGCGTAGCGGAAGTTGGCGGTGAGCCTCTCGTTCAGGAAGTTCAGCCGGATCAGCGGCTGGCCCAGGCGAAAGGCGATCAGCGTGGCGATGATCACGTAGACGTAGACCGCAAAGACCATGGCCCGCGGAACCTCCACGCCCGCCACGGCAATGGGCGCGGACAGCCCCCAGAGAATGCCCGTGAACGCCACCAGCGAGACCACGGCGCTGACGGCGCCCAACGCCAGGGTCAGCGAGTTCGAGACAAAGGTGTTCACGTCCAGCTCGATGCGCTGGTCGGGGTTGTCCACCGGCTCGTCCAGAAAGTGGCTGCGATAGTAGGCATCGCCGCGCATCCAGTCGGTGGTCACGCGCTCGTTGAGCCAGACCCGCCAGCGGATGCGGAACGCCTGGTTCACGTAGTAGTTGAACAGCTCGCGCATCACATGGATGGTGGCCAGCACCGCGAAGATGCCCAGGAATCGCCAGAAGCCCTTCTGGTCCAGTTCCTGCAGCGCGCTGTAGAAGCCGTTGTACCAAAAGGAGAACAGCACGTTCATGCGCACCGAGACCAGGGCCAGCACCAGCAGCAGCATGAACACCAGCAGCGGCCACCAGCTGTTTCTGGGGTGCAGGAACGGGCCGGCCAGCTGCCAGAACTGCCGGCCCCAGCGGGTGAATCGAACCAGCAGCAGCGCCACGGCCGCGAAAGCCACGACGGTGATCACTGAGGCCGCCGCCAGCCAGACCAGGCTTTCCTGCAGCGCCTTGCTCCAATCCATGTCCATGCCGGAGATCCTCGGGTTGTGTGGGTGGAGAGAATCTACTCCTGTTCAGGCAGGCCGGCGGGCAGGCCTGGGTGCATGCCGGCAGCAAGCCATCTGCGCTTGCAATGCCCCCATCGCCGTTGCCGATGGGGCCGCTGCCGACGAGGCCGCTGCGCAGGATTAATATTCCGTGCATGCCACCCCGAGGCAGGCACGGAGACAGGATCGGCCCGCACGGTTCCACCCCATGACAACAGCGATGCCGTCCCCGGGCCCTGCCCGGGCGGCCCAGACACAAGCCAGAACATGCCCGCATCGCCGCCCCAGGCTTCCCCGCCACACGACACCGCCGATGCGCCTGCCCAGCGCCCCGCCCCCGCCAACCTGCGCGACCTGTTCTGGTCCTTCACCTGGCTGGCCCTGCAGGGCTTTGGCGGCGTGCTGGCCGTGGTGCAGCGCGAGCTGGTCGAGAAAAAGCGCTGGCTGACCAACGACGAGTTCGTGGAGGACTGGGCCGTGGCCCAGATCATGCCCGGGCCCAATGTGGTCAACCTGTCCATCACCATTGGCGAGCGCTACTTCGGCTGGCGTGGTGCCGTGGTGGCCGTGTGCGGGATGCTGTGCTTTCCCATGCTGCTGGTGCTGACGCTGACCGTGATCTATTCGCAGCTGGCCGACCACCCCGCCATGGCCGGGGCGCTGCGCGGCATGGGCGCCGTCGCGGCCGGCCTGGTGGCGGGCATGGGGCTGAAGCTGACCAGCACGCTGAGCCGCCACCCGCTGGGGCGCTGGTGCAGCGCGGCCCTGGCGCTGGCCTCGTTCATTGCCATGGCCGTGCTGCGCGTGCCGCTGGCCTGGGTGCTGCTGGTGGTCGGCGGTGCCGGCTGCGTGCTGACCTGGAGAAAGCTCGCCCCATGAACGCCGCCCACCAGATCGCCCTGAACCTGCAGCCCGCCGACTGGCTTCAGTTGCTGCTGTATTTCCTGACGCTGTCGCTGATGGCCGTGGGCGGCGCCATTGCCACGGCGCCCGACATGCACCGCTTTCTGGTCGATGGCCACGGCTGGCTCAGCGAGGCGCAGTTCAGCAGCTCCATCGCCATCGCCCAGGCGGCGCCCGGGCCCAATGTGCTGTTCATCGCCCTGCTGGGCTGGAACCTGGGCCTGAACGCGGGCGGGGGCACCGGGCCGCTGGCATGGACCTTTGGTGCGCTGGGCGTGACCATCTGCATGGTCGGCATCCTGCTGCCCAGCTCCCTGCTGGCCTGGCAGGCCTCGCGCTGGGGCCAGCGCAACAGGAACCGGCGCGGCGTGCGTGCCTTCAAGCAGGGCATGGGGCCGCTGGTCATCGGGCTGCTGCTGGCCACGGGCTGGCTGCTGGGCAGCGCCGGCGGCCGCCCGGCCCAGGACTGGCGCCTGTGGCTGCTGACCCTGGCCTGCGCCCTGCTGGTGTGGCGCACGCGCATCCACCTGCTGTGGCTGCTGGGCGCGGGCGCGCTGCTGGGTGCGCTGGGCTGGATCTGAGAGGTCCTGAGGACTACCCTGGTTTTTTCGTCAAAAGGAGCCGTACATGGCGCAAGCCCCTTCTCTCCGTTCCCTGGGCCGCAGCGGCCTGCAGGTCTCGCCGCTGTGCTTTGGCGGCAATGTCTTCGGCTGGACCGTGGACGAGGCCACGTCGTTCTCGCTGCTCGACGCCTGGCTGGATGCCGGCATGAACTTCATCGACACGGCCGACGTGTACTCGCGCTGGGCGCCGGGCCATGCGGGTGGCGAGTCGGAGACCGTGATCGGCAAATGGCTCAGGCGCAGCGGACGGCGCGCCGACATCGTGCTGGCCACCAAGGTCGGCAAGGACATGGGCGAAGGCCGGGTGGGCCTGCGCCCCGAGTACATCCGCCAGGCCGTGGATGCCTCGCTGCAGCGCCTGCAGACGGACTACATCGACCTGTACCAGTCGCATGACGACGACGCCAGCGTGCCGCTGGCCGATACCCTGGGCGCCTTTGCCGAACTGATCGCCGCAGGCAAGGTGCGGGCCATTGGCGCCTCCAACCACAGCGCACCGCGCCTGGCCGAGGCCTTGCGCACCAGCGCCGAGCTGGGCCTGCCGCGCTACGAGAGCCTGCAGCCGCTGTACAACCTGTACGACCGCGCCGTGCTGGAGCGCGATCTGGCTCCGCTGTGCGCGGCCGAGCAGGTGGGCATCATCAACTTCTATGCGCTGGCAGCAGGTTTTCTGACGGGCAAGTACCGCAGCAGCGAAGACGCAGCCAAGAGTGCGCGCGGCGGCAAGACCGTGGCCACATACCTGAACCCGCGCGGCCTGCGCATTGTGCAGGCCCTGGACGCCGTGGCTGCGCGCCTGAACAGCCAGCCCGCGTGCGTGGCCCTGGCCTGGCAGATGCAGCGCCCGTTTGTGACCTCGCCCATCGCAAGCGCGACCTCGCTGGCCCAGTTGCAGCAACTGGTGCAGGCCACGCGCCTGCAGCTGTCGGCTCAGGACGTGGCCGAGCTCAACCAGGCCAGTCAGGAAGAAGGCGCAAGGGACTGACCTGCGCAGGCCAGGGCAGCCTGCCCGCCCTGGCCGGGGCCTCTCAGCCCGCCAGCAGCGCGGGCAGGATCTGGGCCGATGGGCCGCGCAGGCACTGGTGCGCTGCGTCATCCAGCTCGGAAGGCGCCGGATTGATGACGGCCACGTGCGCGCCTGCCCGGCGCGCGATTCGGGCCAGCCCCGCTGCCGGATACACGGCGCCCGAGGTGCCAACCACCAGCAGCACCTCGCAGCGCTGCACGGCAGCCTCGGCGGCCTGCCATACGCCCATGGGCAGGGACTCGCCGAACCAGACCACGCCCGGGCGCACCAGGTTGCCGCAAACAGGGCACTGCGGAGGCTCGCCAGGGTTCAGCCCGGCCAGGTCGCAGCAGGCGCGGGGCCGCTCGAGCCAACGGTCGCGCATCAACTCGCCATGCAGGCACAGCACGCCGGGGCTGCCCGCACGCTGGTGCAGGCCATCCACGTTCTGCGTGACCAGGGTCATGCGGCCCGGGTGCTGCAAGGCCCACTGCGCCAGCGCATGGTGGCCTGCATTGGGCTGCACTGCCGCCACGGCCTCGCGCCGGTGCGCATACCACTGCCACACGCGCTGCGGATGGGCGCGAAAGCCCGCCTCGCTGGCCATGTCCTGTGGGTTGAACTGTGCCCAGTAGCTGTTCTTGTCATCGCGGAACGTGGGCACGCCGGACTCGGCACTGACGCCTGCGCCCGTGAGCACGGCGATGTGCGCTGCATGCGCGATGCGCTCGCGCAGCTCGTGCAGCTCACCCTGGCCGGGCAGTTCGGCGGCAGCCGCAGGCAGCGAAGTGGGGGAAGGTTCGTCGGGCATCGGAGGGCGAAGGAAAAAAAGCAGGCCATTGTGCGGCAGCGCCGCCCCAGGGCGCATCAAATGCCTTTTTCCACCATCTCCAACAGGCGCAGCGCCAGCGCCCGACGCTGCTCGGGTGTGGCACGGCGCAGCGGGCCGTCGATCACCAGCAAGGCCATGCCGTGCACGGCCGACCAGGCCAGGAACTCGGCCTGGGGACGGCGCTCGGGCGGCAGCACGCCGGCCTCGGCCATGCTGTCCAACGCGTAGCCCAGCAGCTCGAACGGGTTCAGGCCCATGGCCGCCGCACGCGTGGTGTCGGGCGGCAGGTCCACGTCGTACTCGACAGAGGCAAAGGCCGTGCGGAACCAGCCGGTCTCCGTCTGGGCAAAGCCCAGGTAGCCCCGGCCCACGGCAGCCAGCAAGGCGCGTGAGCGCTGCAGCGCATCGGGCAGGGCACGGGCCTGGACCATTTCGGCCTCGATGGCCGCGGCCAGTGCGCCCAGGGCCGCAGCGCGCACGGCATCAAACAGTGCCTGGCGGTTGGCAAAGTGACGATAGGCCGCATTCGGCGCCACGCCCGCCCGCCGCGTGGCCTCGCGCAGCACGATGGCCTGGGGACCGCCTTCGCGCGCCAGTGCCAGGCCAGCCTCGACCAGGGCCTGGCGCAGGTCGCCATGGTGGTATGACTCACGCCTGACACGTCGCTGCGTCACTGTTTTGATTCCTTTTTTTTCTGCATGACCACGTCACACGCAAGGGACGACAGCCCTGCCCCGCCGATTTACAGCTTGACACCGAAGCTGACAGCGCCTGATGTGGACAGCGTCCATTTTAGTCCCTAGCATATGTGAACGGCGTACACACGCCGGGCAGAAATCGATAAAAAGCCGACATCGAACGGCAAAAACGGTTTTCACCGTCACCAAGGAGACAAGCATGGCTTTGCACACCGGCCGCATCCAGCCCTGCCTCTGGTTTGACAACCAGGGCGAGCAGGCGGCGCGCTTCTATACGGAAGTCTTTCCCGATTCCCGCATCACGGCCATTGCCCGCTATGGCGAAGCCGGCCACGACATCCACGGCAGGCCGGCGGGCAGCGTGATGACGGTGCAATTCGAGCTGGACGGCCAGCCCTTTCTGGCGCTCAACGGCGGCCCGATGTTCCGCTTCAACGAGGCCGTCTCGCTGATGGTCAGTTGCGATACGCAGGACGAGATAGACCACTACTGGGGCGCCCTGTCCGAGGGCGGCGACCCGGCGGCGCGTCAATGCGGCTGGCTCAAGGACCGCCATGGCCTGTCTTGGCAAATCGTTCCGGCCCAGATGGCGGGCTGGATGGGGGGCCCCGACATGGCCGCCGCCCAGCGCGTGATGCAGGCCCTGCTGGGCATGCAAAAGCTGGACATCGCCGCCCTTGAGCGCGCGCATGACGGCCGCTGAGGCCTCCGGCGCCCATCCTCCCACTCCTCTCCCCCTCCCCTCGCCACCATCCACTTCAGGAGCATTCCATGCAATTCATCCCCTATCTGAACTTCAACGGCAACTGCGCCGAGGCCTTTGCCTTCTACGCCAGGCTGTTCGGCGGCACCATCGTGCACCAGAGCACCTTTGGCGAGACACCGGGCATGGAGCAGATGCCCGATTCCGCCAAGGGGCTCATCATGCATGCCCACCTGCAGATCAAGGACCAGGCGCTGATGGCCTCGGACGCCACCGACAACTGCGGTGGCGGCGGCTACCAGCAGGCCCAGGGCATGTGGATCTCGATCGGCGTGGACGACGCCACCGAAGGCGGCCGCATCTTCAACGCGCTGGCCGAAGGCGGCAAGGTGACCATGCCCTTCCAGGCCACGTTCTGGTCGCCGGGCTTTGGCATGGTGACGGACCGCTTCAACACACCCTGGATGGTCAACGTCAAGAGCGAGGCCTGAACAAGGCCGGCCGACACATTGCCTCTGTCACCCAAGAAGGAGTCTTCATGAACGCCAACCCAGTCGTCTGGTTCGAGATCCATGTGCAGGACATGGCGCGTGCGCGCCGGTTCTATGAAACCGTCTTCCACGGCAAGCTGGAGCATCTGCCGGCGCCAGATGGCTCCGACAGCCAGGAGATGCTGTCCTTTCCGATGGACATGACAGGCCCCGGCGCGGGCGGAATGCTGGTGCGGATGGACGGCGCACCTTCCGGCGGCGGCGGCACCCTGGTCTATTTCGGCTGCGAGGACTGCGCCATCGAACAGGGCCGCGTCGAGGCCGCAGGCGGGCGCATCGAGCAGGCCAAATTCTCCATAGGCCCCCACGGGCACTGCGCCGTCGTGGTGGACACCGAGGGCAACCGAATCGGCCTGCATTCCATGCAATGAGAAGCGCCATGACAGCACAAGACCTTCCCGAACACGCCAACGACCTGGTGCTCACGCGCCTGCTGGACATTCCCGCCGACAGGCTCTACCGCTGCTGGACCGAACCCGCGCTGATCCAGCAATGGTTTGCGCCCAGCCCCTGGAGCGTGTCCCGCGTGGACAACGATGTGCGGCCCGGCGGCCACAGCCTCATCGTCATGCGCAGCCCCGAGGGGCAGGAGATGCCCGGGCGCGGCGTCTACCTGGAAGTCATTCCCAACCGCCGCCTGGTCTTCACCGACGCATTCACCCAAGGCTGGGTGCCAGCCGACAAGCCCTTCATGACGGGCATCGTCAGCTTTGACCCCGAAGGCAGCCAGACCCGCTATACCGCCCGGGTGCGGCACTGGAGTGCTGCCGACCGCGCCCAGCACGAAGCCATGGGTTTTCACACCGGCTGGGGCCAGTGCACTGACCAGCTGGCCGAACTCGCAGCCCGGCTCTGAAGCCGGATTTCACCAGGAGAGAGCCATGCACTACATCGACGGATTCGTGCTGCCCGTTCCCCGGGCCAACCTGCAGGCCTACCGCGAGGTGGCCGAGGCCGCAGGCAAGGTCTGGATGGAATACGGCGCGCTGCAGTACTGGGAATGCGCGGGCGATGACGTGCCCATGGGCACGCTGACCTCGTTTCCCCAGGCCGTGCAGCTCAAGGAAGGCGAGATCGTGTTCTTCTCATGGATCATCTATGCGTCGCGCGCGGAGCGTGATCGCATCAATGCCGCCGTCATGAAGGACCCGCGCATCGCCTCCATGGACCCGGCCACCATGCCCTTCGACGCCAAGCGCATGTTCTGGGGCGGCTTCGAGAGCGTGGTGGAACTGGGCACGGGCGAGGGTGCAAGTGCGGGCGCCAGCCGCGCGCCGGCCTAGATCTGGTCAGCCGGGGCGGCAGACACGGCAGGCGTGTTGCCCTGGCCGCGCTGGCGCAGCGCTTCGTACAGGCACACGCCGCTGGCCACGGACACGTTGAGACTGGAGACGGCGCCCATCATGGGGATGCCGATCAGCTCGTCGCAGGTCTTGCGCGTGAGCTGGCGCATGCCGTCGCCTTCGGCGCCCAGCACCAGGGCCGTGGGGCCCGTGAGGTCCACCTCGTACAGGGTCTTGGGCGCATCGTCGCTGGTGCCGATGATCCAGATGTCGCGCTCCTTGAGCTCATTGAGCGTGCGCGCCAGGTTGGTGACCATGAAATAGGGCACGGTCTCGGCCGCGCCGCTGGCCACCTTGGCCACGGTGGCGTTCACGCCCACCGCATGGTCCTTGGGCGCAATCACCGCATGGGCGCCGGCGCCATCGGCCACGCGCAGGCAGGCCCCCAGGTTGTGCGGATCGGTCACGCCGTCCAGCACCAGCAGCAGCGGCTTGCTGATGCCGTCTGCCTCCAGCTGCTCCAGCAATTCGTCCAGCGAATGCACCTGGGCTACCGCCTCCACGCGCGCGGCCACGCCCTGGTGGCCATGGCTGCCAGCCAGCTTGGCAAGGCGTTCGCCGTCGGCCTCGATCAGCCGGACGCCGGCCGACTTGGCGCGGTCGAGGAACTGGCGCATGCGCGCATCGCGGCGCGTGGCCTCGTAGTAGACCTCGATGATGGATTGGGGCGCGGTCTTCATGCGCACGCCGACGGCGTGGAAGCCGAAGAGAACTTTGGGGGACGACATGGGACGCAATTATCCCGCCAATTGAGCGGTGCCCCGGGCCCCGCCTTGCGAAGCCCGTCTGCGCGCAACGGCTCCTGTGGTTTTTACGTAGCCGCTACACTGCGCGGCTTGGCCGCCTTCCAGCAGCCCTGCACATTGCGGCATGCACCGTAGCCACGGGCATGCCGCTTTGCATTTTTCCATCGCTTGAGTTTTTTCCTTTTCTTTGCCAACCATCATGCTCAAAGCCCTCTTCGCCCGGCTTGCCCGCACCAGCCTGGTCGGCCAGATCGCCATCAGCCTGGTCGCTGGCGGCCTGCTGGCCTGGCTCTGGCCCGAGGCCGCCCAGTCCGTGTCCCTGCTGGGCACGCTGTTCATCTCCGCCCTCAAGGCCGTGGCGCCCGTGCTGGTGCTGCTGCTGGTGGTCTCGGCCACCAGCAACCACCGGCCTGGCCAGGCCACGCAGATCCGCCCCATCCTGTGGCTGTATGTGCTGGGCACCTTTGCGGCGGCCGTGGTCGCCGTGGCGGCCAGCATGGCCTTCCCTTCCACCATCCAGTTCAAGGATGCCGCCCCGGCCCAGGGCGCGCCCGGGCGCATCGGCGAAGTGCTGATGGCCCTGGTGCAAAGCGCCTTCGACAACCCCGTGCGTGCGCTGATGAATGCCAACTACATCGGCATCCTCGCCTGGGCACTGGCCATGGGCATGGCCCTGCGCCATGCCTCGGAGTCCACGCGCACCGTGATGCAGGACCTGGGCCAGGCCATCACCCGCGTGATCCAGGGCGTGATCCGGCTGGCGCCGCTGGGCATCTTTGGCCTGGTGGCAGGCACCTTTGCCCAGTCGGGCCTGGAAAAGCTGCTGGACTACGCGCACCTGCTGGCCGTGCTGCTGGGCTGTATGCTCTTCGTGGCCCTGGTGGTGAACCCGCTCATCGTCTGGACACAGACGCGCCGCAACCCCTATCCGCTGGTGCTGACCTGCCTGCGCGAGAGCGCGGTGACGGCCTTCTTCACGCGCAGCTCGGCCGCCAACATTCCGGTGAACCTGGCGCTGGCCAAGCGCCTGGGCCTGGATGAGGACACCTACAGCGTCTCCATCCCCCTGGGCGCGACCATCAACATGGCCGGCGCCGCCGTCACCATCAGCGTGCTCTCGCTGGCTGCGGCCCATACGCTGGGCATCGAGGTGGACCTGCTGACCGCCATCTTGCTGTGCGTGGTGTCCGCAGTGTGCGCCTGCGGCGCCTCGGGCGTGGCCGGCGGCTCGTTGCTGCTGATTCCGCTGGCCTGCAGCCTGTTCGGCATCTCCAACGATCTGGCCATGCAGGTGGTGGGCGTGGGCTTTGTGATCGGCGTGATCCAGGACTCGGCCGAAACCGCGCTGAACTCCTCGACCGACGTGATCTTCACGGCAGCTGCCTGCGAGGCAGCCGGGCGCCGTGAGGCCGTGGCGGCCTGAGCGCCACCCCTTGCTGGCGTCCGATCAGGCCGCCAGCGCCTGCCCCTCTTCGATGCTGGCGACGCGGCCGGCCTCGATGGTCACGCGGCGCTCGCAGCGCGCGGCGATGGCTCGGTCGTGCGTGACCATGACCAGCGTCGTGCCGCGCTCGCGGTTGAGCGCGAACATCAACTCCATGATGGTTTCGCCGGTCGCAAAGTCCAGGCTGCCCGTGGGCTCGTCGGCCAGCAGCACGGCGGGCTCGACCACGAAGGCGCGGGCCAGCGCCACGCGCTGCTGCTCGCCACCCGACAGCAGCTTGGGATAGTGGCCCAGGCGCTGCCCCAGGCCGACGCGCTCCAGCATCTCGGTGGCGCGGCGGCGGGCCTCGCGGCTGCCCGCCAGCTCCAGCGGCAGCATCACGTTCTCCAGCGCCGTCAGATTGCCCAGCAGCTGGAAGCTCTGGAACACAAAGCCCAGCTTTTGCGCGCGCACGGCGGCGCGTGCATCCTCATCCAGCGCGAACATGTCCTGGCCCTGCAGCCGCACCGTGCCGCGCGTAGGCGTATCCAGGCCGGCAAGAATGGACAGCAGCGTGCTTTTGCCCGAGCCCGAGGCACCGACGATGGCCACGGTTTCCCTTGCGGCAAAACGCAGATCGATATCCCGCAGAATATCCAGTGTTCCGGTCGAATCGCTGACCGACTTGAAGACATGCTCGACTTCGATCAGGGGCTGGGCAGTGCTTTGTGACATGGAGGATGGGAAGACGATGCAAGACAAGCTGCGCGCAATGCGCCGACGCCGCCACTTTATATCGGCCGGCTTGGCCTTCGGCCTGCTGGGTACTTGGACGGCCACGTCCACGTGGGCAGCCGAGCCGGGCCCGCTGCTGGTGCTGGGCGACTCGCTGAGTGCCGAATACGGACTGGCCCGTGGCACGGGCTGGGTGGCACTGCTGCAAAAGCGCCTGCAGGAGAGCCCAAAGAATGTGCCGCTGGTCAACGCCAGCGTGAGTGGAGAGACCACCTCGGGCGGCCGCTCTCGCCTGCCTGCCTTGCTCAAGCAGCACAAGCCATCGGTGGTGGTGATCGAATTGGGTGGCAACGATGCGCTGCGGGGTCTGCCGCTGCAAAGCACGCAGGGCAATCTGGACGCCATGGTGCGCGCGGCCCGGGATGCCGGAGCCAAGGTGCTGCTGGTGGGCATGCAGGTGCCGCCCAACTATGGCAGCGGCTATACGCGCCAGTTCGAGCAGTTGTTTGCCAAGGTGGCGCAGGAGCAGAAGGTGCCGCTGGTGCCCTTCCTGCTGGCCGGCATCGGTGATGCGGCCGATTCGGCCCAGTGGTTCCAGGCCGACCGCATCCACCCCACGGCCAAGGCCCAGCCGCGCATGCTGGACAACGTCTGGCCCCAGCTCAGCAAGCTGCTGCCCTGAGCTCAGGGCAGGCAGGGTGTCAGCTGCCGCGGCCTTCCTCGCCGGGACGGGCTGCTGCAGGAGATGCCTGCGCATTACCTTCTGAGCCGCCGCCCTCATGGTCGTCGGGTCTTTTTTCAGCCTTGGCCTTCTCCTTCTCTAGCTTCTTCTGCTTCTTGGCCAGTTCGCGCTGGCGTTTTTCATAGGCGTAATTGGGTGTCGCCACAGGTGGACTCCTCTGTTGTTGCAAGCCCCACTGTAGCCGCAAGACGGGGCCTGCCAGGAAAACCTCAGGATATGGTGGACGCAGGCACGGCGGAATCGCCCACGCTGCAACGGTATGCATGCCAACTGGCACAGCCCAGCAAAGGCCCCACCAGCAGCAGGCCCGCGCCATACCACCACAGGGCAACCGCCACCAGCACGGTGATGATCGCGGCCCACTGCAGCATGACGGCCAGGTTCAGGCCGACCACGCGCATGCTGGTGATGCAGGCCGTGAGCGCATCGCTGCCCCGGTCCAGCATGGCCGGCAGCGCCACCACCATGCTGGCGAATACCAGGGCCGCGAAGGCGCCGCCGACCAGCAGGTAAATGGCCAGGAATTCCCAGTTCTCGGGCCGCGCCACGGCCTGCAGCATGCCGGCCGTGGTCGGCATGCCGGTATCGAAGAACACGGCAAAGACCACCATGGAGGCGCGCGCCCAGAGCATCTCCAGAACCAGCAGCACCATGACCAGCATGCCCATGCTGCCCATCTGCGTGTCCCAGCAGGTCAGCGAGCTGCTCAGTTGGGGCGGCAAGCCCCGCTCCAGCCGGCGGCTGGTGTCGTACAGGCCCATGGCCAGGAAGGGGCCGATGAGCAGGCAGCCGCTGGCCATGGCCATGCTGTATTCCGGGCTGGCGCGGAACACCCAGCCGATCAGCAGGGCCATGGCCCAGAAGCACAGGCCGTAGAACAGCGCCACGCCGGGCACACGCCGCAGATCGCGCCAGCCCAGGGCCAGCCAGCGCCAGGGATCGGCCATGCGCAGCAGTTGCACCTGCAGCATGCCGGCCGGGTTGTCGGAAGCTTTCTCGGGAGCGGGGGATGCCTGCATGCCTGGACCTCCTGGATCAGCGAGTCCAAAGTTATCGCAGCCATGGCACTGCTGCCATGGCGGAAACTACCGAGGCCCACCCAGACCCCCAGGTCTGTGCCCAAGTCAGCACTCAGGCCCGGACCAGCTTGCCCGGCTGGCCGGGCAGCACCTTCCAGGCCGCATCGCGCACAGCCTGGTATTGGCGGCTGAACACGGTGTCCACGTAGATCCACTCGGCCTGGCAGGCCTGCGGCGTGGCCGTGACGATCATGTAGCCACGGCGCGAGGTATCGCAGTACTTGAGCGTGGAGATGAATTGCAGCAGCGCGCCACGCAGCTGGGCCGGGTCCTGGCCAGACAGGTATTCCTCGAAACCCGGCGAGCTGACGGACGAGGTCGCGAACTCCACGCCCACGCCCTGCCCGCTGCGGTCACGCAGTTCGCTGGCCCAGGCATTGTGGGTGTCGCCCGCCAGCACGACCAGGTTCTTGCCCAGGCTGCGCGCCGTGGCCAGCACGGTCTCGCGTGCCACGGCATAGCCGTCCCAGGCATCGAGGTTGTAGGGAATGCTGGGCTGGGCCAGGATGGCCTTTTCCGCCGCCGTCAGGCTGGCCGGGTTCGCCTGCGCCTTGGCCAGCAGCGCCGCGTAGGCCGGCAGCGAGACACCGCTGCCGGGGCTGAGGATGTCCATCAGCAAGGGCGCCGGCAGCTCCATGCGCCCCATCAGGACCTGCTGGCCCAGCACCTGCCAGGTAGCCTGAGAGGCTGCCAGCTGCTGGCCCAGCCACTGGGTCTGGGTGGCGCCCATGAGCTGGCGCGCAGGATTGGCCATGTCGGAGGTGAAGCGTGCCGCGTCCAGGCCCTGGGCGGTGAAGTAGTCGGCGTAGTCCAGTTGTTTGTCGCGGCCGATGACGCGCGTGTCCAGCATGTGCAGCGCCAGCAGGTCGCCGAAGGCGAAGCTGCGGTAGATGATCTCGGGCTGCGCGTTGCGCGTGGGCATCCACTCGTGATAGGCCTTGAGCGCGGCCACCTTGCGCAATTCGAAATCGCCCTCGGTGGCCGGCTGGTGGTTTTCGGCGCCGTGCATCCAGGTGTCGTTGGAGACTTCGTGATCGTCCCAGACGGCGATCATGGGCGCCGCCGCATGCAGGGCCTGCAGGTCGGCATCGCTCTTGTACTGGGCATGGCGCTGGCGGTAGTCGGCCAGGCTGACGATTTCGTTGGACGGCAGGCTCTGGCGCTGCATGGCTTCGGCCTTGCCATTGGCATAGCCTCCGCGTGCGTATTCATAGATGTAGTCGCCCAGGTGCACGGTGGCATCCAGGTCGCCCTGGCGCGCGGCATGCGCGTAGACATTGAAGTAGCCCGCCGGGTAGTTGGCGCAGGAGAACACGGCCAGCTTGACCTGCTGCACGGCGCCCACGGGCAGGGTGCGCGTGCGGCCCGTGGCGCTGGTCATGCCCTGGCAGCGAAAGCGGTAGTGGTAGCGCGTGGCCGGCTTGAGGCCCGTGGCGTCGGCCTTGAAGGTGAAGTCCTGGGTGGCGCGCGCCATGGCCTTGCCCGACACCACGATGGTCTTGAAGTCGGCGTCCGAGGCCAGCTCCCACTCCACCTCGATGTCGCTGGAATGGCCCTGGGGTGGCGTCACGCGGGTCCAGAGGATGACGCGGTCACTCAACGGGTCGCCGCTGGCCACGCCGTGGCGGAACTCGACGGGAATGCTGCTGTCGCCATCGGAGCCGCCGCAGCCGGCCAGTGGCAGCGCCAGGGCCGATGCGCCCATGCCGCGCACGAAATGGCGGCGGCTGGCCACGATGCCGGGCCCATTGGGCGCGGTCTTCGCGTGCTGCAGGATATTGGTGATGCTCTCTTTGTGCTTCATGCTGGACCAGGGCCTGGAGGCCCCCGTGGGATGGTATGAAGCCAACGAGCATCGGTGTTGCCGGTGACAGGCGCATGTCACCGGCGCCTGGCGCTCAACTATGCGAACGCGGCGGCCAGGGCCTGCTCCAGGTCGGCACGCAGGTCCTGCACAGCCTCCAGGCCGATGGCAAAGCGCACCACGGTGCCGCTGCGCAGCTGGGGCGTGGGGCAGCTGCGCATGGACGGCAGCTCATAGGGCACGACCAGGCTGATGGGGCCGCCCCAGCTGTAGCCGATCTTGAACAGGCGCAGGCTGTCGCAGAAGCGGTCCACGGCCTGCTGGCCGTGGCGCGGGTCGATGACCACGCTGAACAGGCCGGCCGCCACGCCCTCGCCGCCTGCGACTGCGCCGCACAGGGCCTTCCAGTTCTCGTGGCCTGGAGCGCCTTCCAGCGCGGGATGCAGCACCTGGACCACGGTCGGCTGCTGCTGCAGCCAGCGCGCCAGCTCGCGCGCGGCGCGGTCCTGGGCGTGGTAGCGCAGCGCGATGCTGGGCAGGGAGCGCAGCACGGCCTCGGTGTCGTTGCCGCCCACGCCCAGGCCCAGGCGCATATGGGCCAGCTTGATGCGCATGTGCAGCGCCTGGTCGCGCGTGATGATGCTGCCCATGAGCACATCGCCACCGCCGCTGGGGTACTTGGTGAGCGCATGGACGGTGGCGTCCACGCCCAGGCTGTGCGAGCCGTCGCCCAGCAGGTCGAAGGGATTGAAGGCCAGGCCCGCACCCCAGGTGTTGTCCAGCACGGTGGTGATGCCGCGTGCGCGGCACAGGCGCACCATGGCGATGAGGTCAGGGAACTCCATGGTCACCGAGCCCGGCGCCTCCAGCCAGACCAAACGCGTCTTGGGCGTGATTTTGGCTTCGAGGTCGGCAACATCCATGGCGTCGTAGCACTGGTGGCGCACGCCGAAATGGGCCAGCTCGCCCTCGCTCAGGGTCTTGTTGGGACCGTAGGCGTTGTCGGGCAGCAGCATCTCGTCGCCGGTGCGCAGCAGGGCCAGAGAGGTGGTGGCGATGGCCGCCAGGCCGCTGGGCACCAGCAGGCATTGCAGGCCGCCTTCCAGCGCGCTCAGGCGCTCTTCCAGCAAGAACGTGGTGGGCGTGCCGTGCAGGCCGTAGGTGTAGCTGCTCTTGTCCAGCCACTGGCGGCGGCGCATGGCCGCCACGTTCTCGAAGATCACCGTCGAGGCCTTGTGCACCGGCGGCTGCGGTGCGACAAAGCCTTCGGGCGGCTGGTAGGGATGGTGGATGAGATGGGTGCTGATCTGCAGGTCGGGTGTGCTCATGCAGCGCATCTTATGCGCTGGGCCACGGCGTTCAGGCATAAAAAAACCAGGCGGACATAGCGCCTGGTTTTCATTGGGGGAGCAAAGCCGGTGGCTGCGATCAGCTGGCCTTGATCTCCAGCATGTTGCTGACGTTGTTCACGCCCTTGACGGCCTTGGCAATGTCGCCGGCGCGCATCTTGAGCGCATCGCTGGGCACCGAGCCGGTCAGCGTGACGGCGCCGGCCTTGGTGTCCACGTCGATCTTGAGGGCGGAGATATCGGGTTCCTTGATCAGGTCGGCCTTGATCTGGGCGGTGATGCCTGCATCGTCGAGCGCGGCGCCTGCCTGGCTCATGGCGTTGTTGGTGGCCGTTTCGGCCTTCATCGCGCCTTCCTCGATCTTGGTGCCGGCGCTGCTCATGGCGTTGTCGATCTTCTGGCCTGCGCTTTGCGCGGCCTGCTGGGACTGCTGGACGGCGGAGTCGAGCTTCTGGCCGGCAGTGTCTTCGGTCTTGCCGCATGCGGCGAGGCCGAAGGCCAGGGCGGACACGGCGAGGATGTGGCAGCAGCGTTGGGTGATGAAAGTCATGCGGTTACTCCTTGAATAGTTGTGAGGCGGTCAACACAGGCCTCGACTTTATTTATGGCCCTGGGACAAACCCATACGACGCCGACGCAAGCGCCTGTAGGACAAGCCCGAACATCCCGGCACCATCCAGTTAGCATGACAATAGCGGCCATGCATTCCCTGGCGCGCTGGTTTCCCTTCCTGGCATGGCCCAAACCCTCGGCAGCCGTGCTGCGCGGGGAGTTCTGGGCAGGTCTCACCGTTGGTCTGATGCTTCTGCCCCAGGGCGTGGCCTATGCAGCGCTTGCCGGCATGCCGCTGATCACCGGCATTTACGCCTCCATCGTCCCTGCCCTGGTGGCCGTGATGTTCAGCGGCTCGCCGCGCCTGGGTGTGGGGCCCACGGCCTTGAGTGCACTGCTGATCGGCGCCTCCCTCACGGGCCTGGCCGAACCCGGCTCCGCGCACTGGGTGGCCCTGGCCGCCTGGATGGCGATTCTTTCGGGGCTGGTGCAGTGGTCGCTGGGCCTGATGCGCGCCGGCTGGCTGCTCAACCTGGTGACCTCGCCCGTGCTCACGGGTTTCACGCAGGCGGCAGCGCTGCTGATCCTGGCCTCGCAGTTGCCCACCCTGCTGGGACTGCGTTCGACCTGGAGCGCGGTCTGGAACACGCCTTCGCTGCAGCTTTTCGACTGGCAGTCCATCCTCTACGGCATTGCCAGCATTGCGCTGCTGGTGCTGGCCAAGCGCTGGCGCGCGGCCTTTCCCTCGGCCATCTTCATCATTGCGCTGACCGGCGTGATCAGCTGGGCCACGGACTTTGCCGATGACGGGGGCGCCGTGGTCGGCCATCTGCCGGCAGGCCTGCCCAGCTTCCAATTGCCGGGATTGCTGAGCTGGGACGAGTTCGGCGCCCTGGTGATGCCCGTGCTGGTGATCTCGCTGGTGAGCTTTCTGGAGACGGCCTCCAGCGCCCAGGTGGAGCACCAGCAGGCCGGCACGCGCTGGAACGAGAACCAGGACCTGGTCGCCCAGGGGCTGTCCAAGATCAGTGCGGGCCTGTTCGGCAGCTTTGCCACCAGCGCCTCGTTCTCGCGCTCGGCCGTGAACCTGCTGGCCGGGGCCAAGACGGGCTGGTCCAACGTGTTCTCCATCCTGCTGGTGGTCATCGTGGTGCTGTGGTTCATCCCGGCGCTGTACCACGTGCCCAAGGCGGCGCTGGCGGCCATCGTGATCACGGCCGTGGTCAACCTGGTCAAGCCGCGCGTGCTGCTGCAGCTGCTCAAGGTGTCGCGCGTGGAGGGCAGCATTGCGCTGGCCACGCTGCTGCTGACCATCGTCACGGCGCCGCGCATGTACTGGGGCGTGTTCGCGGGCATTGTGCTGAGCCTGGGCTACTTCCTCTACCAGCGCCTGCATCCGCGCATCATCGAGGTGGGCCAGCATCCCGACGGCAGCCTGCGCGACCGCAACCTCTGGCAACTGCCGCCGCTGGCGCCGGGCCTGCTGGCCCTGCGCATGGATGCCGAGCTGGACTTCGGCTCGGCCTCGGCCCTGGAGCGTCGTATCGGTGACGAATGGGCGCTGCGCCCGGAGACACACCATCTGTGCCTGCTGGCCCAGCCCATCAACCGCATCGACGTGACGGGCGTGGAGACTTTCGTGCGCCTGCAACTGCTGGCGGCCAAGCGCAGCGGCGTGCTGCATGTGGTGGGCCTGAAGCTGCCGGCCGAACAGGTGCTGCTGCGGGCAGGCGCCCTGCACCGCGGACCGCACCTGCGGCTGTACCGCACCGATGCGGAATTCCTCGCCGCCCTTGCCCTGCCGCCGTTCGTGCCTGCACCAGGATCAACATCTGTTACCACCGATGGTGCAAAAGTCGATGCCGGCGCGGCGACAATTGAGCCTACACACTGATACACTTCACTGGCTTTTCATTCAGCCCTCCGTGACTGCCCCCGCATCCCACCAATCCGTATACCTGCGCGACCTGCGCCTGGCCACAGCCCACGCGCTGGTTACCCACGCTGGTGGGGCGGTCCATCTGCCCACGGATTCGCCGACGCGATATCTGCAGGCGCTGATCGATGAACTGTGCTCGCTGTCGCTGCGCGACCCGCTCACGGGGCTGGCCAACCGCCGCCATTTCCGCACCATTGCCGAGCGCGAGATCGACCGCGTGGCGCGGTCTGGCGAAGCGGCCCTGATGCTGATGCTGGACATCGACCATTTCAAGCAGATCAACGACCAGCACGGCCATATCGTGGGCGACCGGGTTCTGCAGTCGGTGGCCCGTACCCTGACCAATTGCGTGCGCCCCATGGACACGCTGGCCCGCTACGGAGGAGAGGAATTCGCCATCGTGCTGCCCGCCTGCCCTGCGACCTTCGGTGTCTCCGTGGCCGAACGCATACGCAGCGCCATCGAGCGCATGCCGGTCGTTATCTCACCCACGCTGACACTGCAGATCACCATCAGCATCGGCGGCGCCTATGCGCTGCAGTGGATACGCAGCACCACAACCTTGTGGACCGAGCGTGCCGACAAACAGTTGTACCTGGCCAAATCCGCCGGCCGCAACCGCGTGCACATTGAAGAACAACCTGACAGTACGGTAAGCGCGGAGGAAAAAAGCCTGCTTTTCGGACCTTTGTATGCCCCGTCCCCGTTTGACAATGGGCTGAATCCAGATATTGCAACCGATGTGGACCCCGAAGATGGACTCCGCTGATAGCCAGGTGGTAAGCGACAACGCCATTCCCCACCCCTCCCTGCCCGCTGCCGTTCCGATGAGCGATGCCGTGCGCGCCAAGCCGCGCGGACACATCATCGCCGTGACCAGCGGCAAGGGCGGCGTGGGCAAGACCTTCGTTTCGGCCAATCTGGCCGCAGCGCTGACACGCCATGGCCTCAAGGTCCTGGTGCTTGACGCCGACCTGGGTCTGGCCAACCTGGATGTGGTGCTCAACCTCTACCCCAAGGTCACGCTGCACGACGTATTCACCGGCCGTTCCTCGCTGGAGGAAGCCATCCTGCCCGCGCCCGGTGGCTACTCGGTGCTGCTGGCCGGCTCCGGGATGATCGAGTACTCGCGGCTCACGCCCGAGATCCGCCAGCAGTTCACGCACACCATCGAGACACTGGCCCCGCGCTACGACATCGTGCTGCTGGACACCGGCGCAGGCATCTCGGACGTGGTGCTGTTCTCCGTGTCCATGGCCACCGAGGTGCTGGTCATCGCCACGCCCGAGCCCACCTCGCTGACCGATGCCTATGCGGCCATCAAGGTGCTGGCCATCCAGCAAAAGCGCCAGCAGATCCGCCTGGCCATCAACCAGGCAGCACGCCCTGGAGATGGCCGCGCCATCACGGGCCAGCTGCAGCAGGTGCTCAACCGCTTTGTCAACACGGCCTCCGGCGAGCCATTGCGGCTCACGCACCTGGGCGATATTCCGTCCGACCCGGCCGTGCGCGAGGCAGTGATGCGCCGCCAGTTGCTGCTGCAGTCCATGCCCGGCGCACCGGCTTCGCTGGCAGTGGCCCAGCTGGCCAATAAAATCAAGGCCCTGCTGGTGTCGGGCGGCTGATCGGGCCGCCTCTCGCCGGCGCCCCGATACAACCCGCGGCCTGTGCCGCACCCGCCTGCCTGCCCGTGTCCGACATCCTCAATATTTCCTGCTACAAGTTCACGCCGCTGCCCGATGCAGCGGCGCTGCGCGACACCCTGGCCGAACGCGCCCAGGTCCTGGCGCTCAAGGGCACCATCCTCCTGGCCGAGGAAGGCATCAACTTCTTCCTGGCCGGCCCCGCACAGGCGGTGCACAGCTTCGTTGACCAGTTGCGCGCCGATGAGCGCTTTGCCGACCTGGCGCCCAAGGAAAGCTGGTCCGACACCGTGCCGTTTCGCAAGATGCTGGTCAAGGTCAAGCGCGAGATCATCCGCATGGACCACCCCACCATCCGCCCGGCAGAGGGCCGCGCGCCATCGGTCAGCCCCGCCACGCTGCGCCGCTGGCTGGAACAGGGCCACGATGACGAGGGCCGCGAGGTGGTGACGCTGGACACGCGCAACGACTTCGAGGTCGATGCCGGCGCCTTCAAGGACACCATCGACTGGCGCATCACCAAGTTCACCGAGTTCCCGCCCGCGCTGCGCGCCCACAAGGCCGATCTGACCGACAAGACCGTGGTCAGCTACTGCACGGGCGGCATACGCTGCGAGAAGGCCGCCATCCTGATGCGGGACGAGGGCCTGGAGCATGTCTACCAGCTGGAAGGCGGCATCCTCAAGTACTTCGAGGAAACCGACGGCGCCTTCTATGACGGCGGCTGCTTCGTCTTTGACGAGCGCCGGGCCGTGGGTGCAGACCTGGCCATCACGCCCTTGGCTCCGGCAGAGCCGCTGGAGCCGATACAGCCGACAAGCCCGCCAGGCAAGGCTTAGGCCTTCAGCCGCAGCGCCTGCTGCGCCACGCGCTCGCCGAACACGCGCGCCGTCTCCAGGTCGCCCGGCAGCATCTCGGCGGCCGAGGCATCCGAGGCCGATTGCGCCATGGCACCGCTGAAGGCGCCTATCCAGTTGAGGTCATTGCGCTGCGCGGCGCGCGCGTTGGACGGCAGCATGCCGCTGCCCACCCACAGGCCGCCATGCTGCATGGCCAGCTGGAACAGGTAGTCCAGCGTGGTCTGCTTGTTGCCGTTGACGCTGGCACTGTTGGTGAAGCCGGCGAACAGCTTGTCCTTCCAGGCCTGCACGAACCACGGCTTGGAAGAGGCATCGGCAAAGCGCTTGAACTGCCAGCTCGGCCCGCCCATGTAGGTGGGCGAACCAAAGATGATGGCGTCTGCCGCCGCCAGCAACTCCCAGCCACCCGCAGGCAGCTGGCCGTCGCTGTCGATCGACAGCATGCGCGCGCCTGCGCCGTCGGCCACGGCCTGGGCCATGCGCTGGGTGTGTCCGTAACCCGAGTGGTAGACCACCACGATATCTGCCATACAAGAAATCCAATCCTCGAACGCCCTGCGCAGCCACAGGCCAGCCAGCGCCGCATTCATCAATCCATCCACGCCAAAGGGCCCCGCAGCGCTGCTGCGGGGCCCACTCAAGACAGTAGCCTAACAAAAATCAGGGCATGGCCAACGCTGCCCCACCCACTCAATGGCGGCGCGCATCCACGCTCCAGCCGCCGGCACCGTGGGCGGCAAAGCCCAGCAGGCCGCCAGTCACGGCGATGTTCTTCCAGAACAGCAGCTGCTGCATCATGGCGGCGTCGGCCGGCACGCTCCAGTAGGTGTGAAAGAAGAAGCTGGCCACCAGCGTGAAGAACGCCAGCACCAGGGCCGCCCAGCGCGTGCACCAGCCCAGCAGCAAGGCCAGGCCGCCGACGATCTCCACCACCAGGGCAATCGCCACGCCGATCTGCGGCATGGGCATGCCTACCGATGCGGCATAGCCCACGGTCCCGGCGAAGCCTCCGATTTTCTGAAAGCCCGCAGGCACGAACATCAGCGCGATCAGGATGCGGCCGGCCAGCGCCAGCGGGTTGCTCAGACGGTTCAACATGATGGGTACTCCTCGTGAATCTTCAGAGCGTGCTGCGCACGCTCTCAGGCTTGCAGATCGAAGACCAGGACCTCGGACTGTTCCCCGTCGTGCAGGCGCAGTCGCGGTTCATTCTCCACAAGGGCCGCATCGCCCGTTGTCAGCCGTTGCCCATTGACGCTCAGCGTGCCGCGCACCAGGTGCACATAGGTCTTGCGGCCGGCGGGCAGTTCCAGTTCGGCCTGCTCATCGCCGTCGAACAGGCCTGCATAGAGGCGGGCATCGGCATGGACGCTGACCGAGCCATTCGCGCCATCGGGCGAGGCCACCAGGCGCAGCCGGCCGCGCTTTTCCTCGTCGGCAAAGGCTTTTTGCGCATAGCCGGGCGCAATGCCCGTCTCGCTGGGCAGCAGCCAGATCTGCAGGAAATGCGTGGTCTGGCCCGGTGCGTGGTTGTGCTCGCTGTGCACCACGCCCGAGCCGGCGCTCATGCGTTGCACCTCGCCGGGCGAGATGGTCTGCTCGTTGCCCATGCTGTCCTTGTGCGAGAGCCGGCCTTCGAGCACGTAGCTGATGATCTCCATGTCCTTGTGGCCATGGGAGCCGAAGCCCGTGCCCGGGGCGATGTGGTCCTCGTTGATCACGCGCAGGTTGCCAAAGCCCATGTGGCGCGGATCGTGGTAGCCCGCAAACGAGAAGCTGTGGTGCGAGCGCAGCCAGCCATGGTCGGCATGGCCGCGTTCCCGGGATTTGCGCAGGGCGATCATGTTTTTGTCCCTTTCCAACGTGTCAGATCTTCGAAACTCTTGCGTCGATGGCTCCACTGTAGAAGCCGCTGCCGCAGGCAAGGCGCAGCAGGATTGATGGCATCATTCAAAGCTTTTGAAGCCATAACGCCCCATGCCCAGCCCCCGTGACGTGCTCACCCCCGACAGCCTGGCCATGCTCCAGGCCATTGCCGAGGCCGGCAGCTTTGCCGCCGCTGCACGCCAGCTGGGCCTGGTGCCCAGTGCCCTGACCTACCGTGTGCGCCAGATCGAAGATGCGCTGGACGTGCTGCTGTTCGACCGCCGCTCGCGCCACGCCCAGCCCACTGAGGCCGGCCGGGAACTGCTGCGCGAGGGGGTGCGCCTGCTGCATGAGATCGACACCGTGGCGCATCGCGTACGCCGCGTGGCCACGGGCTGGGAGCCGCACCTGACCATCGTGGTCGATGGTGCCGTGGCGCGCACGCCGATGCTGGAGCTGGTCGAGGCCTTCTACGCCATGCAGCCACCCACGCGGCTGAAGCTGCGCGACGGCATCCTCACCGGCACGCTGGAGACGCTGACCTCGGGCCGCGCCGACCTGGCCATCGGGGTGGCGGTCAACTCCAGCAACGTGGCAGGCCTGCAGGCCTGCGAGCTGGGCGAGCTGGACTTTGTCTTTGCCGTGGCGCCCCACCATCCGCTGGCCACGGCGCCCGAGCCCATCACCGACGCCACCTTGCTGCAGCACCGCATCATCGCCGTGGCCGATTCAGGCCTGCGCGACAGCGCCAGCATGGGCCTGCTCAGCGGCCAGGACATCTTCACCGTGGACTCCATGCAGGCCAAGATCGAGGCCCAGGTGCGCGGGATAGGCTGCGGCTTCCTGCCCCATTTCATGGCCGATGTGTATGTGCAGGCCGGCCTGCTGGTGACGCGCCAGGTCGCCCGGCCCTCGCGCAATGTGCGCGTGCACTACGCATGGTCCGGCGCGCCGCAGCAGGTTCCGCCGCGCGCGCTGCAGTGGTGGCTGCAGCAGTTGGAGAGCCCCGCCACGCGCCGCGCTCTCATGGAAAATCATCACCGACATTGAGCTGGCGCACGCCGCCGGGCGGTCTTCGCGGGTGTAGAGTGGTTACAGGTCCCGGCCTGCCACGCCGCTGCGGTGGAGCAGGCCGGAAAGGACATGCTTCCCGGAATCTGCCACTGCCCGCAAAGGTCTGCTCCATGAACGCTTCCCGCGCTGCCTCCAAGTCCACGGTCAAGAAAAAGGCCACCAAGCCCCCCGAAGCCTCCAAGGCGCGCCCCAAGGCCGGCGCACGCCGCATTGCCGTGATTGGCGCCGGCATGGCGGGCCTGGCCTGCGCACGCACGCTGATGCAGGCCGGCCACGATGTCCATGTCTACGAGCGGCTGCCCCAGGTGGGCGGGCGCATGCGCTCTGTCAACGCCGCGCATGGCGCCTTCGACATCGGCGCGCAGTATTTCACCGTGCGCGACAAGCGCTTCGAGCTGGCCCTGCAGACCGTGCCCGGCCTGTGCCGCCCCTGGAGCGTGAGCACGCTGCGCGTGCTGGATGCGCAGGGCCGCCAGTCCAGCGCTGCCCCCGCACCCACCGAAGCCCATTGGGTGGCCACGCCCGACATGCAGGCCCTGCCGCTGGCCTGGGCCGCGCCGCTGTGGGATGCCGACCGCCTGCACCTGGGCCAGCGCGTGACCAAGCTCGAACGCCAGCCCGGCTCGCGCGGCTGGAGCCTGCATGTGGAGACGACCGAGCCGACCACGCAGATCCGCGCAGGCTTCGATGAAGTAATACTCGCCCTGCCCGCTCCACAGGCGCGCCAGCTGCTGCAGACCACGCCCCTGGCCCTGTCGCTGGTGCAGGGCATGGCGGCCGTGGAAATGGCGCCCTGCTGGGCGCTGACGCTGTCCTACCCCATGGCCACCGAGGCCGGCCTGTCCACCCTGGGGCCGCAGTGGAATGCGGCCCGCACCACGCATGAGCGCGCGGTCTGGGTGGCACGAGAATCCTCCAAGCCGGGCCGCTCCCAAAGCGAACGCTGGACCGTGCTGGCCAGCCCCCAATGGTCGCAGGAGCACCGCGCCGACGACGCCCCGCGCGTGCTGGCCAAGATGCAGAAGGCCTTTGGCGAGATCACGCGCATCCGCATCCCTCCCCGCCATGCCAGCGTCTACCTCTGGCCCCATGCGCAGACCCTGTCGCCGCTGGGCCGCAGCCATTTGCGCAACAAGGATGCGGGCCTTGGCCTGTGCGGCGACTGGTGCATTGGCCGCCGCGTGGAGGATGCCTTTGTCTCGGGACTGGAAATGGCCCTGGCGTTGGTTGCGGACTGAACCAGGCCACCAGGTCCTGGCAGGGGGCGGCGCAAGGCCTTAACATCCGGCCCCGATGATTCCCGCCGCCCCTGAATCCGCCGAAACCGGCTCCGCACCCGCCCCATCCCCGTATGTCGGCCGCTTTGCGCCCTCACCCACGGGCCTGCTGCATGCAGGCTCCCTGGTGGCGGCGCTGGCCAGCTGGCTGGATGCACGCGCCCATGGCGGCCGCTGGCTCGTGCGCATCGAGGACATAGACCCTCCGCGCTGCCAGCCCGGTGCCGACACCGCCATCCTGAACCAGCTTGCCACCTGCGGCCTGCTGCCGGATGAAGAGCCTGTCTGGCAGTCCCGCCGCCACACCTTCTACGAAAGCGCACTGGAGCGGCTCAAGGCCGGCGGCCTGGCCTATCCCTGCGGCTGCACGCGCAAGGACATCGAGGCAGCCTGGGAAAACCTGGGCTGGGCCCATGAGCGCCATGTGGAACGGCCCTACCCCGGCACCTGCCGCGACGGCCTGCACGGCAAAAGCGCCCGGGCCTGGCGCTTTGCGCTGGACAGCTTCACCCGCCACGACCCCGTGCTGCACTGGCAGGACCGCCGCTTGGGCGCCCAGCAGCAGGATGTGATCCACGGCGTGGGCGACTTTGTCCTGCGCCGGGCCGACGGCCTGTGGGCCTACCAGCTCGCCGTGGTCGTCGATGACGGCCTGCAGGGCATCACCCATGTGGTGCGCGGCGCCGACCTCGCCGACAATACGCCCCGCCAGATGCTGCTGCAGCGCGCCCTGGGCATAGGTCACCCGCAGTACCTGCACACGCCGCTGGTACTCATGCCCGACGGCGAAAAGCTTTCCAAGCAGCACGGCGCCCCCGCACTGGACCTGAGCGCCCCCGTGGCCGCGCTGCGTACCGCAGCCGCCCACCTGGGACTGCCCCAGCCATCACCCCAGGCCGCATTGGGCGAAGCGCTGCAGTTCTGGGTCAGGGGCTGGCGCCATACATACAATTGAGCCCGTGAACCCAATTTCTTCCCCCCAAGCCGAGCAGTCCATGGACGGCGATACCCCGAACACCATGTCCGCTGCCCCCGGTGCGCCGCACGATTCCTCTTCGCCCTCCACACCTGCGGCCGCCCGTACCGGCCAGCCGCCCGAGGGCGTGGCCCATCCCAAGACCATCAAGAGCTATGTGCGCCGCGCCGGCCGCACCACGACAGGCCAGGCCAAGGCCTTCGAGGAGCTGGGTCCGCGCTTCGTGCTGAACTACCAGGCCGCGCCGCTGGACGCCTCGGCCACCTATGGCCGCCAGGCCCCCCTGATCCTGGAGATCGGCTTCGGCATGGGCGAGGCCACGGCCCACATCGCGCGCGTGCGCCCCGATGACAACTTCCTGTGCTGCGAGGTGCACGAGCCCGGCGTGGGCGCCCTGCTCAAGCGCATTGGCGAGCAGGACATCTCCAACATCCGAATCCTGCAGCACGACGCCGTCGAAGTCATCGACAACATGCTGCCCGAGGCCAGCCTGGACGGCATCCACATCTTCTTCCCCGATCCCTGGCACAAGAAAAAGCACAACAAGCGCCGCTTGATCCAGGAGCCTCTGGTGGCCAAGCTGGCACGCCGGCTGCGTCCCGGTGGCTACATCCACTGCGCCACCGACTGGGAGCCCTATGCGGTGCAGATGCTGGAGGTGCTGGGCGCGGAACCCCTGCTGGCCAACACGGCCGAGGGCTATGCCGCCAAGCCCGACTACCGGCCGCTGACCAAGTTCGAGAACCGTGGCATCCGCCTGGGCCACGGTGTGTGGGATCTGGTGTTTGAGCGCCGCTGAGCCGGTCGCGCCCTCTTCCAATACAAGGCCTCGCATGCAGCCATTGCTACAGAATCTGGTCGAGATGACGGCCCACAGGGACCATCTGCGATTGGAAATCTCGGTGCTGTCCACCCTGTTCAAGCTCAATGGCGTGGTGCAGGTGCGGGCGCTGGAGCTGTTCGCCATGCCCGACGGCAGGCACTGCGTGCGTGCGCGCACCTGGAGCCAGGGCGATCAGGTCATGTCCACCGATGCCGAGGCCTTGTATGACCCGCAAAGCGTGGAGCTGGCCTCCATGCCCGCGCTGCAGCAGGCGCTGCAGCAGCGCGCCCTCATCGCCTCGGCCGTGCAGCCCGATGGCCAGCACGTGCTGTGGCTGCCGCTGTGGCGCCAGGAGACGGCCTACCACTGCCTGGAGATCACGCAGTCCACGGCCTTCTCGCCCAGCCGGCTCGATGTGATCCAGGGCATCTTCGGCGTCTATCACAACTACCAGAGCCTGCTGGACTACAGCGAACGCGATGCGCTGACCGGCCTGCTCAACCGCAAGACCTTCGACGAGCAGTTCCTGCGCCTGTCGCTGCAGGAGGCGCCGATGGCCATGCCCGGCGTGGCCACGGAAGACGTTCCCGGCCAGTGGCTGGCCGCCATCGACATCGACCATTTCAAGCGCATCAACGACCGCTTTGGCCACCTGTATGGCGATGAGGTGCTGATCCTGGTGGCCAACATCCTGCGCAGCTGCTTCGACGCCAAGGACCGTGTGTTCCGCTTCGGCGGCGAGGAATTCGTGGTGCTGCTGCGCTCGGTCAGCCTGGTCAATGCCCGCAAGGCGCTGGAGCGCCTGCGCCACGACGTGGAGAGCTACGAGTTCCCCCAGGTCGGCCGCATCACCGTGAGCACGGGCTTTGCCGCCATGGGCACGGGCGCACCCGTGGAGGTGCTGGGCCATGCCGACCAGGCCCTCTACCACGCCAAGGAGCACGGCCGCAACCAGACCTGGTACTACGGTGATCTGATCACCCAGGGGCTGCTGGCACCCCAGGTGAACAGCAACGACATCGAACTGTTCTGAGCCGGCCCGGCGCCGTGCCGTCAGGCGAGGCCGGCCACGCGCACGCAGTCGCGCCCGGCGTGCTTGGCCTCGTAGAGCATGGCATCGGCGCGCTGCAGCAGTTCCTGCGCGCTCTCGGCGCCCTGCAGTTGCGCCACGCCAAAGCTGGCCGTCGCCGCCAGTTCCAGGCCATGGACCTGTATGGGCGTGGAGCGTATGGCCTCGCGCAGCTGCCCGGCCAGCGCCCAGGCCTGGGCCGCAGCCACACCCGGCATCACGATCAGGAACTCCTCCCCGCCATAGCGCGCCATCCATTGTGCCGAAGGCTCCCGCTCCAGTGCCTGCCGGCAACGCAGCGCCACCTCGCGCAGCACGGCATCGCCTGCGGCATGGCCGTGCCTGTCATTGACCTGCTTGAAGCGGTCCACGTCCACGAACATCACGCTCAGGGCCGCACCCAGGCGCTGGCCCTGGGCGACCTCGGAGGCCAGGCGCTCGTCCATGGCGCGGCGGTTGAGGCATCCGGTCAGCGCATCGGTCAGCGACATGCGCTTGACCTCTTCCACCAGCTCCTCCAGCTGGGCCGTGCGCTGGGCCACCAGCAGGTCCAAATGCTCGATGTGGCCGCGCAGGTCATGCTGCAACTGGCCAAAGCCCTGCACCACCATGTCGATCTCGTCGCGCTGCCCGCGCCGCGCCCGCTCCAGCACCAAGGGCCTCGACAACTCATTGGGCTTGAGGTTGGCCGCAAAGCCCGCAATCTGCTGCAGCGGCTGGCGCAGCTCCCTGCGCATCACCCAGGCCACCATCAGGCAGACCAGGGCCGTGAACAGCGCATAGCCCAGCAGCACGCGCAGCGTGGAGTCGCGCAGCACCTCCAGGTAGTGGCCCCGGTTCTCCCAGACCTGCAGTTCGCCCAGCGGCAGGCTGGACTGGCTGTGACGCGGTGCCGGAATGAGCATGGACACGGCGGGCGCGCGGCCATCCCTGGGCTCGCCCGCCTCGTACATCTCGCCCGTGGAGGTGACGCGCAGCTGCACATGTCCCACCAGGGGCAGCTTGCCCAGCCACTGCACCTGCTCGCGCACCAGGGCCGGCTCGATGTCCCACAGCGCGGCGGACAGCGAGATCATGCTGTTGGCCACCAGCGTCTCCATGGAGCGGCGAAACTCCTGCTGCCCCTTGCGGTACTCCCACCAGGCGTGGGCGCCGCCAAACACCAGCATGCAGGCCACGGCCAGCAGCATGATGCGCAGGATCAGCAAAGAGGCAATCGAGCGGAAGCGGGGCATGGAAGGCGCTCAGCGCAGCAGGTGCTTGAGCTCGAATCCGTAGCGCCGCAGCCGGGGATTGAGGTGCTTGCTGTAGCTGCGAAAGTCCAGAGGGGCCAGCGGCGCGCTGATCCTGTGCTCGTAGCGGTCGATCTGGGACTTGTCCAGCAGCGTGAACATGGGCCGCACCTGCTCCAGCCCTTCGGAGGCGAAATCGGTGCCGTGCGCATGGTCGTAGAGCATGACCAGGGCCCAGGCGCCGGTCAGGAAATGGCCGCCCGCCAGTGCCGACAGCTCGCCCGTGCGCAGCGCCGTCATGGCGGCGGCCGATGAATTGATAGCGCTGAAGAAGGCGTCACGCCCCGGCGAGCCGCCCCGCGCGCGCCAGGCCTGCATGGCGCCAAAGGCCATCTCGTCGTTGCCCGCCCAGACTAGGCGAACCTCGGGATACCGCTGGAACAGCACGGCCGCCTGCTGCTCGGCGCGTTCGCGGCGCCATTCGCCAAAGACTTCCTGCTGCAGCACCACGTCGCTGGCCTCGGCCGCCGCGCGGCGCATGCCGGCATTGCGTTCCACCGAGGAGGGCGTGGAGCGGTCCCCGGCAATGGCCACCATGTGCAGCCGGCCATCGGCCGCACGCGCCTGGCCCGATGCCCGCGCAGCGGCGAACAGTGACTTGGCGGTCAGGTAGCCGGCCTCTTCGGCGCCCGGCTCCAGACTGCCCAGCCAGTGGCGATAGCGCTCTCGCGCCACGCCGGTCTGGCCGCGCAACGTCTCGGGCACGCCGCTGAAGGCCATGAAGCTGTCGATGCCTGCGGCCTCCAGCGTGCGCAGGATTTCAGGCGCCACGCTGTAGTCGTTGGTAAACATCACGTAGCGGGGCCGCTGCCCCTTGGGCAAGGCGGCAATCTGGCGCGCAATCTCGATGGGGCGCAGGTGGTCGCGCTGGGCATAGCGCACCTGCAGCTGCATGCCCAGGCTATTGGCCGCGTCCTGCATGGCCTCGCTGACCGTGGTCCAGTAGCGCTCGTCGGAGCGGCCGGGGTTGATGAAAACCACGCTTTGCGCGGCGGCAGCGGCCGATTGCGCCAGCACGCCCATCACCCAGGCCATGTAGGTCATACGCAGCGCCCACGGCAAGACGCCCCGGTGGAGTCCACCGGGGCGTCCCGAAGAAGGGGCAGCAGGAATCATCTGCCGCGCAGCTGGGTCAGACGCGCTCTGCCACCCAGGCCTGCACACCGGCCAGCGCCGCGGGCAGGCCCGAAGCGTCCGTGCCGCCGGCCATGGCCATGTCGGGCTTGCCGCCGCCCTTGCCGCCAACCTGGCTGGCCACGAAGTTCACCAGATCGCCAGCCTTGATGCGCGAGGTCTCGGCCTTGGTCACGCCTGCGGCCAGTTGCACCTTGTCGCCATCGACGGCGGCCAGCACGATGGCTGCGGCGCCCAGCTTGTCCTTGAGCTTGTCCATGGTGTCGCGCAGGGTCTTGGCGTCGGCGCCTTCCAGCCTGGCGGCCAGCACCTTGATGCCCTTGATGTCCACGGCCTGGCCGGCCAGCTCGTCGCCCTGGCTGGAAGCGAGCTTGCCCTTGAGCGCAGCCACTTCCTTCTCCAGCGCGCGGATCTGCTCCAGCGCACCGCCGATGCGGGTGTTCAGCTCGGCAGTCGGCGCCTTCAGCGCGGCGGCGGCCTGGTCCACCGTGGATTCCAGCGATTGCAGGTAGGCCAGCGCGTTCTCGCCGGTCACCGCCTCGATGCGGCGCACGCCAGCGGCCACGCCGCCTTCGCCCACCACCTTGAACAGGCCGATGTCGCCCGTGCGCTGCACGTGGGTGCCGCCGCACAGTTCGCGGCTGCTGCCGATGTCCAGCACGCGCACGGAGTCGCCGTACTTCTCGCCAAACAGCATCATGGCGCCCGTGGCCTTGGCCGATTCGATGTCCATCACGCGCGCATCGGTGGGCGTGTTGGCCAGGATCTCGGCGTTCACGCGGCGTTCGATCTCGCGGATCTCTTCAGCGGTCACGGGCTGGTTGTGGGCAAAGTCGAAGCGCGTGCGCTCGGCGTTGACCAGCGAGCCCTTTTGCTGCACGTGATCGCCCAGCACTTCGCGCAGGGCCTTGTGCATGATGTGCGTGACCGAGTGGTTGCGCATGGTGGCGGCACGCAGCTGCGTATCCACCTCGGCCTGCACGGCATCGCCCACCTTGAGGCTGCCGGACTCCAGCACGCCGTGGTGGCCGAACACATCGGCCTTGATCTTGAGCGTGTCCTCGACCGCAAAGCGTGCGCCCGTGGTGCTGATCACACCCTGGTCGCCCACCTGGCCGCCGGACTCGGCGTAGAAAGGCGTGGTGTCGAGCACGACCACGCCGCTCTGGCCGGCCTTGAGTTCCTGCACGGCGCTGCCTTCGGCATACAGTGCCACCACCTTGGCGGCCTCGGCCAGCTTCTGGTAGCCCGTGAAGGCATTGGCATCGCCCGTGTATTCCAGGGCGCGGTCCATCTTGAACTTGCCTGCTGCGCGGGCCTTGTTCTTCTGCTCTTCCATGGCAGTCTGGAAGCCCGCCTCGTCCACGCTCAGGCCGCGCTCGCGGCAGACGTCGTTGGTCAGGTCCAGGGGGAAGCCGTAGGTGTCGTGCAGCTTGAAGGCCACGTCGCCGGGCAGCACCTTGGCGCCACCGGCCAGCGCCGCGTCCAGGATTTCCATGCCGTTGGCCAGGGTCTCGAAGAAGCGCTCTTCCTCGACCCGCAGCACTTCGGTGATGCGCGCTTCCTGCTCGCGGATCTTGGGATAGGCATCGCCCATCACGGCCACCAGGTCCTTGACCAGCTTGTGGAAGAACGGGGTCTTCTGGCCCAGCTTGTAGCCGTGGCGGATGGCGCGGCGCACGATGCGGCGCTGCACGTAGCCGCGGCCTTCGTTGGAGGGGATCACGCCGTCGGCCACCAGGAAGGCGGTGGCGCGGATGTGGTCGGCGATCACCTTGAGCGAGGGGGTCTCGATGTCGGCGATGTGCGTCTCGCGCGCAGCGGCCTTGATCAGGGCCTGGAACAGGTCGATCTCATAGTTGCTGTGCACATGCTGCAGGATGGCGGCCAGGCGCTCCAGGCCCATGCCGGTGTCCACGCAGGGCGCGGGCAGCGGCTTGACGTTGCCCTGCTCGTCCATGTCGAACTGCATGAACACGTTGTTCCAGATCTCGATGAAGCGGTCGCCGTCTTCGTCAGGGCTGCCCGGAGGGCCGCCGGCCACGTGCGCGCCGTGGTCGTAGAAGATTTCCGAGCAGGGGCCGCAGGGGCCGGTGTCGGCCATCATCCAGAAGTTGTCGCTCTTGTAGCGGCCGCCCTTGTTGTCGCCGATGCGGATCACGCGCTCGGGCGGCAGGCCGATTTCCTTGGTCCAGATGTCATAGGCCTCGTCGTCCTCGGCGTAGACCGTGGCCAGCAGGCGTTCCTTGGGCAGCTTGTAGACCTCGGTCAGCAGCTCCCAGGCCCACTTGAGCGACTCGCGCTTGAAGTAGTCGCCGAAGGACCAGTTGCCCAGCATCTCGAAGAAGGTGTGGTGGCGGGCCGTGTAGCCCACGTTTTCCAGATCGTTGTGCTTGCCGCCTGCGCGCAGGCAGGTCTGCACCGAGGTGGCGCGCTTGTAGGGGCGCTTGTCGGTGCCCAGGAACACGTCCTTGAACTGGACCATGCCCGAGTTGGTGAACATCAGCGTCGGATCGTTGCCGGGCACCAGGGGGCTCGACTCCACTATGGTGTGGCCCTTGGATGCGAAAAAGTCCAGAAAGCTCTTGCGAATGTCGGCAACGGTGAAAGTGGGTGTGCTCATGGTGTCTAGGAGTTCGGAGCGCGCACGCGGGGCGCTGTCCCTGGCGGGAGGGTGTCCCGTCGGGACCAACGCGCATTATAGGTTTGCCCCATGGTTGCGGCAGCGAGCCCTGCCTGGCCTCTATCACGCACGTGGCCAAAGAAGGCCTCTCCTCCCATCTGCCCGCCCTTGAGCACGATCTCCAACCCGTCACTGACCGGATCGCTGACATGCGCGCGCAACAGCGGCGCGCGACTGGCCGGTCCGCGGCGCCTGCAGCTGTGGATGGCGCACCATCCGGGGCGCAGGGCCGACATTCTTGCGCTGGATAAATGGCTGGTGCAGGAGATGAGGGAGATGGCTAGCACAGGCGATCTCGCCGTTCCCTGATCCCGCTCAGACTGCGCGCGATGGGCGCCCTGGATAATCGCCAGCCGGAACCACAGCAAGCACACCATGGCGCAACCACAGACACCCGAGCCCCATTCCAGCGAACCGGCCACCGCTGCCAGCGCCAACGGATCCGATCCGGCCAAACCGCCAACACCGCCGAAATCGCCCAAGCCGCCAAAAAGCCGCATCGTGCCCTGGCTCATCGGCCTGCCCGTGGCCTTCTTCGCTGTGCTCATGCTGGCTGGCCAGTTGCTGTCCACGCCCGAAGGCGAGGCGCGCTGGGTGGAGCGCGAAACCATCAAGATCTGCCGCAAGGAAACCGCGCGGCCAGAGGCCGAGCGCAAGACGCAGCAGTTTGAATCGGTGCAGGACTGCGACAGGCTCGAATTCGACTTCAAGCAGCGCTACGGTGAAAACCCCTGAGGCGAAGTCACAACGAAAAAGGCCGGCAGAGCCGGCCTTTGGCTTACAAGGGCCCGTTCAGTCGCGCGTCTCGATGGCGCGGTTGATGCCCAGCGCCGCCAGCGTGCACAGCGCACCCGACAGCAGATAGATCCCCAGCGCCACCAGTCCGAAGCGCGAGGACACGCCCAGGGCCACCAGCGGAGCGAATGCCGCGCCCACCAGCCAAGCCATGTCCGAGGACAGCGCAGCACCCGTGTAGCGATAGCGTGAGGGGAAGTTGGACGTCACCGTGCCTGCCGCCTGGCCATAGGACAGGCCCAGCAGGATGAAGCCGACGATGATGAACACGTTGTTGCCCATCGTTCCGCTGCCCAGCAGCCAGGGCGCCAGGAAGCTGAAGATGCCGATCAGGCAGGCCATGGTGCCCAGCGTGTTGCGCCGGCCCACACGGTCGGCCAGCCAGCCCGAGACCATGATGGCGGCAGCCGCACAGAAGGCGCCCACGATCTGCACCCCGAGCACATGGGTCACCGACTGGTCCGAGTACAGCGAGATCCAGGACAGCGGGAAGATGGTCACCAGGTGGAACAGCGCAAAGCTGGCCAGGGCGGCAAACGCGCCGATCACCACGTTGCGACCCTCGTCGCGCATCAGCGGCAGCACACCCATGGGCTCCAGCTCACGCTGCTGCAGCAGTTCGGTGTAGGACTGGCCCACGACCAGGCGCAGCCGGGCAAACAGTGCCACGACGTTGATGGCAAAGGCCACGCAGAAGGGATAGCGCCAGCCCCAGCTGAGGAACTCGTCGGCTCCCACATGGGCGTAGATGAAGGCAAACAGCCCTGCCGCGAGCACGAAGCCCAGCGGCGCGCCCAACTGGCCCATCATCGAATACCAGCCCCGCCGGTTCTTGGGCGCCGACATGGCCAGCAGCGACGGCAGGCCGTCCCACGAGCCGCCCAGCGCAATGCCCTGGCCTATGCGCAGCAGCGCCAGCACGATGATGGCGTTCACCCCCGCCTGCTGGTAGCTGGGCAGGAAGGCCATGCCCACGGTGCACACGCCCAGCAGAAACAGCGCCAGTGTCAGCTTGGTCGCCCGCCCCCAGCGCCGCTGCACGGCCATGGACAGCGCCGTGCCCAGCGGCCGGGCTACGAAAGCCAGCGAGAAGATGGCGAACGACATCAGCGTGCCGTCGAGCTTGGAAAGGTAGGGAAACAGCAGTGCCGGGAAGACCAGCACGCAGGCGATGCCGAACACGAAGAAGTCGAAGTACTCCGAGGATCGCCCGATGATCACGCCGACGGCGATTTCGTTGGGCGTGACATCTTCGTGGGTGTCGGCGCGGGACAGAGATTCTTTGCTCTCATAGCTTCCGCCGGGGAAGCTTGCAGTTGTGTCGAGGCCGCTCATAGATGGATGCTCCTTGTCTCGTCTCACTGACAGCTCTGTTCTACGCCCTCGCTTGATCTGGCGCAAGGCGGTTTCCACCTCGACCGGCCTCGGTGTTTGTCCTGCTGCGCGCGACGCGAAAATGCGGCCTCCGGACCGCCAGGCACCTGCCGTGCACCCGCCCAGGTAGCAGAAAGTTCCCGGGTTCTCCTTGACGTTGGACAAAATGTCCAATGGACAAATTTATACTTCGTAATACATTTGCCCGGATCTTGTAATCCGCGTTTCTATGTAAACGCGCTCTTGTTGCGCCCCTAGCATGCTAAAAATCAAGGAACTCCGTGGGCCTGCGTGGCTCACCGCGGCCGCTTTGACAGCCAGTCTCACTGGCTGCAGCAAAGCCGTCGTGCTCAACCCCGCCGGCGACATCGCCGCGCAGCAAGGCAACCTGGTGGTCACGGCCACCTTGCTGATGCTGATCATCATCATCCCGGTGATCATCCTCACGCTGCTTTTCGCCTGGAAATACCGCCAGTCGAACACCGAGGCCCACTACGACCCCGAATGGCACCACTCCACCACGCTGGAGCTGGTGATCTGGTCCGTGCCGCTGATGATCATCATCGCGCTGGGCGCCATCACTTGGATCAGCACCCACAAGCTGGACCCCTACCGTCCGCTGGACCGCGTCTCGGCCACCAAGCCGCTGAGCACCGATGTCAAGCCGCTGGAGGTGCAGGTCGTGGCCATGGACTGGAAGTGGCTGTTCTTCATCCCTGAAAAAGGCATCGCCACCGTCAACGAGCTGGCCGCTCCCGTGGATCGTCCCATCCACTTCAAGCTGACCGCCACCTCGACGATGAACTCCTTCTACGTGCCTGACCTGGCCGGCATGATCTATGCCATGCCCGGCATGCAGACCGAGCTGAACGCCGTGATCAACAAGCCCGGCGTGTTCCACGGCCTGGCATCGCACTACAGCGGCGCCGGCTTCTCGGGCATGACGTTCAAGTTCCATGGCCTGAGCAACGAAGAGTTCGATCAGTGGGTTGCCAAGGCCAAGTCCGAAGGCAAGGCCCTGACGCGCGATACCTACCTGAACCTGGTCAAGCCCAGCGAGCGTAACCCGGTCGAGCGCTTCGCCACGGTGGACGAAGGCCTGTACGACAAGGTGCTCAACCGCTGTGTCGAAGAAGGCAAGATGTGCATGCATCACATGATGGCCATCGACGCTGCCGGCGGCGAAGCCTATCTCAAGGCCGTGGGCATGAACCTGCCCCAGGATGTGTGCACGGTGCAAAACGCCGACCGCGTCGTGGCCTTCCTGGACCAGCGCGACGGCTCCGCAGCCGCTGCGCAGCAATAAGCAGTTAGCGGACGCGGACGACGGCCAGACCGCCGCCCGCTCCCATCACGACCTAAGAGACTCGATATGTCTGAACATACCTCCCCGGCACAGGCCCACTGGCTGCTGGGACGCATCACTTGGGACTCCATCCCGATGGCGCATGAGCCCATCGTGCTGGCGACCTTCATCGCCGTGGTGCTCGGCGGCCTTGCCGTGCTGGGCCTGCTCACCAAGTTCCGCCTGTGGGGCCCGCTGTGGCGCGACTGGCTGTGCAGCATCGACCACAAGAAGATCGGCATCATGTACATGATCCTCGGTCTGGTCATGCTGCTGCGCGGCTTTGCCGACGCGCTGATGATGCGCCTGCAGCAGGCCATGGCCTTCGGCGACAACCTGGGCTACCTGCCTCCGCACCACTACGACCAGATCTTCACGGCACACGGCGTGATCATGATCTTCTTCGTGGCCATGCCCTTCGTGACCGGCCTGATGAACTATCTGGTGCCGCTGCAGATCGGCGCCCGCGACGTGTCCTTCCCGTTCCTGAACAACTTCAGCTTCTGGATGACCACGGGCGGCGCCGTGCTGGTGATGATCTCGCTGTTCCTGGGCGAGTTCTCCACCTCCGGCTGGCTGGCACTGTCCAACCTGGGGGCGCAGAACCCCGGGGTCGGGCTTGACTACTACATCTGGGGATTGCAGGTGGCCGGGGTCGGCACCACGCTGTCAGGCATCAACCTGATCGTGACCATCATCAAGATGCGCGCACCCGGCATGAACCTGATGAAGATGCCCGTCTTCACCTGGACCGCCCTGTGCACCAACGCGCTGATCGTGGCCTCGTTCCCCATCCTGACCGCAGCCCTGGTGCTGATGTCGCTGGACCGCTACGTCGGCACGAACTTCTTCACGAACGAGCTGGGCGGCAACCCCATGCTGTACGTGAACCTGATCTGGATCTGGGGCCACCCCGAGGTCTACATCCTGATCCTGCCCTGCTTCGGCATCTTCTCGGAGATCGTCTCCACCTTCAGCCGCAAGCGCCTGTTCGGCTACACCTCCATGGTGTACGCGACGGTGTGTATCACCATCCTGTCCTACCTGGTCTGGCTGCACCACTTCTTCACCATGGGCTCCGGCGCCAGCGTGAACACCTTCTTCGGCATCACGACGATGATCATCTCGATCCCGACGGGCGCCAAGATCTTCAACTGGCTGTTCACCATGTACCGCGGCCGCATCCGCTTCACGGTGCCGATGCTGTGGACCGTGGGCTTCATGTGCACGTTCGCCATCGGCGGCATGACCGGCGTGCTGCTGGCCGTTCCCCCGGCCGACTTCGTGCTGCACAACAGCCTGTTCCTGATCGCCCACTTCCACAACGTGATCATCGGCGGCGTGGTGTTCGGCGTGTTCGCCGGCATCAACTTCTGGTTCCCCAAGGCCTTCGGCTACAAGCTCGACGAGTTCTGGGGCAAGTGCTCGTTCTGGTTCTGGCTGGTCGGCTTCTGGGTCGCCTTCACACCGCTGTACGTGCTGGGCCTGATGGGCGTGACACGCCGTGCCAACCACTTCGAGGACCCCTCGCTGCAGATCTGGTTCGTGATCGCCGCCCTGGGCGCCGGTCTGGTGGCACTGGGCATCGGCAGCTTCCTGATCCAGCTGGTGGTCAGCTACTTCAAGCGCGACCAGCTGCGTGACGTGACCGGCGACCCATGGGAAGGCCGCACGCTGGAGTGGGCCACCTCCTCGCCCCCTCCCCAGTACAACTTCGCCTTCACGCCCGTGGTGCATGAGATCGATGCCTGGTGGGACATGAAGAAGCACGGCTACCAGCGTCCGCTGACCGGCTTCAAGCCCGTCCACATGCCGTCCAACACCGGCGCCGGCGTCGTGATCGCCGCGCTGTCCACGGTCTTCGGCTTCGCGATGATCTGGCACATGTGGCCCCTGGCCATTGCGTCGTTCGCCGCCACCGTGCTGGCGTCGATCATCCACACGTTCAACTACAAGCGCGACTACTACATCCCCGCCGCGGAAGTCGCGGCAACGGAAGAACTGCGCACACAACAGCTGGCACGTCATGTCTGATACCCGTTACACCGCAGGCGGCGCTGCCGCCCTGGCCCCGCGCGAGTACCACCTCGCCGAGGAGCCCCATCCCGAAAACGGCACCGCTCTGGGCTTCTGGCTCTACCTGATGAGCGACTGCCTGATCTTTGCAGCGCTGTTCGCCACCTATGGCGTGCTGGGCCGCAACTACGCTGCAGGCCCCACGGGCGCCCAGCTGTTCGACCTGCCCCTGGTGGCGATGAACACGGCCTTCCTGCTGCTGTCGTCCATCACCTTCGGCTTCGCCATGCTGCAAAAGCAGCAGGGCAAGCTGGGCGGCACCCAGCTGTGGCTGGCCATCACCGGCCTGTTCGGTCTGTGCTTCCTGGGCCTGGAACTCTATGAGTTCTCCCACCTGCTGCACGAGGGCGCAGGCCCGCAGCGCAGCGCCTTCCTGTCCTCGTTCTTCACGCTGGTGGGCACCCACGGCCTGCACGTGAGCTTCGGCCTGATCTGGCTGGTCACGCTGATGATCCAGATCAACAAGCACGGCCTGACGCACGAGAACAACCGCCGCCTGATGTGCCTGTCGATGTTCTGGCACTTCTTGGACGTGGTCTGGATCGGCGTCTTCACTTTTGTTTACCTGATGGGGGTGCTGTAAATGGCTGCACACGACATCCACGCCGGCCATGGCCACGGTCACCACGACCATCACGGCCATGACGATCACCACCACGACGCAGGCCCGCACAGCACGTTCTCGGGCTATATGTGGGGCTTCGTGCTCTCGATCATCCTGACGGCCATCCCGTTCTGGCTGGTGATGAGCAATGTCATCTCGGACCGTGCAACGGCCGTGATGGTGCTCGGCGGCTTCGCCGTGGTGCAGATCCTGGTCCACATGGTCTTCTTCCTGCACATGAACGGCAAGATCGAAGGCGGCTGGACCCTGCTGTCCACCATCTTCACCGTGGTCTTCGTGGCCATCGGCATTGCGGGCACCCTGTGGGTCATGTTCCACATGAACACCAACATGATGCCCCAGCACACCATGCCGGCCGACCCTGCCGCGCAGACGGCTCCGGCCTCGGTCACGCCTTGACCGCATCCGGAAACTCCGGGCCCTCCAGCCACGCCGGCGCATCGCGCCGGCGTGGCCCACTCGCTCAGGCGATGCTCATCTCGGTGGGCATCGCCTTGTTTTTGGGTTTCATCTTCCTGGGCAGCTGGCAGGTCCAGCGCCGTGCCTGGAAGCTGGACTTGATAGAGCGTGTGGACCAGCGCGTGCACGCCGCGCCCGCTGCCCTGCCCCCGCCCGCCGAATGGCCGCAGATCACGGCCGCCGACCACGAGTACCGCGCCGTGCAGGCCAGCGGCCACTGGCTGGCCGGCAAGACCGTGCTGACCCAGGCCGTGACCGAATTGGGCGCCGGCTTCTGGGTGCTGACGCCGCTGCAGATGGAGGACGGCAACCAGGTGCTGGTGAACCGGGGCTTCATTCCCACAGCGCAGCGCGCGCGCTGGCAGGATCAGCCCGCACAGGCGCCCCAGGACCCGGTGACGGTGGCCGGCCTGCTGCGCATCAGCGAGCCGCGCGGCGGCTTCCTGCGCGAGAACGATCCCGCGCAGCAGCGCTGGTTCTCGCGCGATGTGGCGGCCATTGTTCAGGCCCAGGGCCTGGACCATGCAGCCCCCTACTTCATCGACGCAGGCCTGCCGGGCCAGCCCGTGGCAGACGGCACCTGGCCGCGCCCAGGCATGACCGTGATCCGCTTCCCCAACAGCCATCTGGTCTATGCGCTGACCTGGTACGGGCTGGCGCTGATGGTGGTCGGCGCGGCCTGGCTGGTCAGGCGCAATGACCGGCAGGCAAGCAGCAAGCCGTAAAGCCGTAGAGCCGTAAAGCCGTCGCTGCAGGCAACAAGGCCACCGATGACATCGGTGGCCTTTTTTACGCCAGTCCTCTACAAGACCCTGCCGCGCCACGGCTGCCTGCGGTAGCGCACAATCGCCCGCGTGAATTCGCCTTCAGAGTCCCTGTTCCGCGTCGAGCGCACCACCGAACGCCAGAACATGCAGCTGCTGATACAGCTGCGCTGGTTCGCCGTGGTCGGGCAGGTGATCACCATCTCCCTGGTGCACTACGGCTTCGGCATCACCCTGCCGCTGCCGGCCATGGCCCTGGTGCTGATGGCCAGCGTCTTCACCAATCTTGGCTACATCTACTGGTACCGCAGCCACCGCCGCCAGATCTCGGCGCGCAACCTGTTCCTGGCCCTGCTGGCCGACGTGCTGGCACTGGCCATACAGCTGTATTTGAGCGGCGGCGCCAGCAATCCCTTCATCTATCTGTTCCTGCTGCAGGGCATTCTGGGCGCCGTGCTGCTCAGGCCCGTGCACGCCTGGATCATTGTTGCCAGCACCTCGCTGTGCACCCTGGTGCTGGCCATCGTGCACTGGCCCCTGCCCATTGGCGCTGCAGGTCCCGACGGGCTGCCCGGCCTGTACGTGAGCGGCATTCTGATCAGCTTCGGGCTGACCACGGTGCTGCTGGTGGTCTTCCTGCGCCGCATCGTCTCCAACCTGCGCCGGCGTGACGCACGGCTGGCCAACATGCGCCAGCGTGCCAGCGAAGAGGAGCACATCGTGCGCATGGGCCTGCTGGCCACGGGCGCGGCGCACGAGCTGGGCACGCCGCTGTCCACCATGTCCGTCATCCTGGGCGACTGGCAGCGCATGCCCGCCATCACGCAAGACCCCGACCTGCTGGCCGACCTGCAGGAAATGCAGCAGCAGCTGCTGCGCTGCAAGTCCATCGTCTCCAGTGTGCTCATGTCGGCCGGCGAGACCCGCGCCGATGCGCCACAGGCCACCACGCTGCGCGCCTTCATGGACGGCGTGGTCGCGCACTGGCAGTCACGCCACGCCGTGGAGCATTTCGACTATGTCCAGGCCGACGAGGACTTCCCCATTCTTTCCGATACCGCGTTGCAGCAAATGGTTTGCAATGTGCTCGACAATGCGGCCGAAGCCTCCCCCCGCCATGTGGCGCTGCACCTGGCCGTGCGCACCGGCATGCTGTGCATCACCGTGCGCGACAAGGGACCGGGCTTTGCACCCGCCGTGCTGGAACAGCTGGGCCAGCGCCATATCTCCACCAAGACGGAGCGCCCGGGCCGGGGGCTGGGCCTCTTCCTGGTGCTCAACGTGGCGCGCTCGCTGGGCGGACGCGTTCAGGTGAGGAACACCCCGCCGCGGGGCAGTGAGGTGGAGATCCGCCTGCCCCTGTCATCGATTGCCATTGAACCCGGCGCCTGAAGCGGCGCCCACAGGAACCCGAATCGCCCATGGACAGCTCCCGCCTCCTGCTGCTGGTTGAAGACGATGCGACCTTTGCGCGCACGCTGACGCGCTCGTTCGAGCGGCGCGGCTACCGCGTGCTGCAGGCCGCCAGCGCCGAGGAAGTGCGCGAGCTGCTGCAGACGCACTCGCCGCAATACGCCGTCATGGACCTCAAGCTGGCGGGCAACGCGTCGGGCCTGAGCTGCGTGCAGATGCTGCACCAGCACAGCCCCGAGGCGCTGATCGTCGTGCTCACAGGCTATGCCAGCATTGCCACGGCCGTGGAGGCGGTCAAGCTAGGCGCATGCCACTATCTGGCCAAGCCCTCCAACACCGACGATATCGAGGCCGCCTTCGGCCGCCTCGAAGGCCGCACCGACGTGGAACTGTCACGCAACCCCACCTCCATCAAGACGCTGGAGTGGGAACACATCCACGAAACCCTGGCCGAGAGCGATTTCAACATCTCCGAAGCTGCCCGTCGCCTGGGCATGCACCGGCGCACGCTGGCGCGCAAGCTGGAAAAGCGGCAGATCAAGTAAGGCGGCAAGCACCAAGACAAACCGGGCCTCAAGGGCCCGGTTTTTCGTTGCGCGGCCATGGCCCTCAGGCCATCAGCTCCATCAGCCCAGCCAGAGGTAGTGATCGATCAGCAGCGCCAGGAACAGCACGCTCAGGTGGATCAGCGAGAAGCGGAAGGTCTTGCGCGACAGCTGGTCCGAGTAATTGCGCCACAGTGCAAAGGCATAGGCACAGAAGCCCACGCTCAGCACCACGGCCACCACCAGGTACAGCCAGGAACTCATGCCGTACATGAAGGGCAGCATGCAGGCCGCAAACAGGATCACCGTGTACAGCAGGATCTGCAGCCGCGTGTACTCGCTGCCATGCGTCACGGGCAGCATGGGCAGGCCGGACTGGCGGTAGTCTTCCACGCGGTACAGCGCCAGCGCCCAGAAATGGGGTGGTGTCCACAGGAAGATGATGAGGAACAGGATCAGCGCCTCGGGACCGACCTGGCCCGTCATCGCGGCCCAGCCCAGCACGGGCGGCATGGCACCGGAGGCACCGCCGATCACGATGTTCTGCGGCGTGGCGGGCTTGAGGATCACCGTGTAGATCACGGCATAGCCCACGAAGGTGGCCAGCGTCAGCCACATGGTCAGCGGGTTGGTGCACAGCAGCAGCACCAGCGCGCCCAGCGTGCACAAGATGGCCGAGAAGGCCAGCGCCTGCTGGCTGCTCAGCTCGCCGCGCGCCGTGGGCCGCCAGGAGGTGCGCTTCATGCGCGCATCGATATGGCGCTCCACCAGGCAGTTGAAGGCGGCCGCCGCGCCCGCCACCAGCCAGATGCCCAGGCAGGCCAGCGCCATGTGCAGCCACTGGTCGGCGTTGGGCCAGCCGGGCACGGCCAGCACCATGCCGATCAGTGCGCAGAACACGATCAGCTGCACCACACGCGGCTTGGTCAGGGCATAGAACTGTGTCCAGCGTGAGGGCTCGACACTCAGGGAAGCTTGTTTACTCATGCAATCTCTCCACGGGCAACCGGCAGACCGTCCCGCAGTGCGCCCGGGCGGCTGGCCGCCAGGCACCAAACAATCACGGTCACCAGCGCAGCTGCGCCGCCCGTATGCAGCACCGCGGCCACCAGCGGCCAATCGAGCACCACGTTCGACAGGCCTGTCAGCACCTGCAGCACCAAAAACGCACCCAGCACGCGGCGCTGCGACGCCAGTGCGGGCACTTCACCCAAACGCCACCACAGCCCGGCCAGCGCAGCCACCACCACATAGGCCGCCAGGCGGTGCAGATAGTGGATGGCCGTGAGGCCCGCAAAGCTGATGTTGCTGCCGTCCTGCAGCAGGCCCAGCGGACGCCAGATCTGCAGCGCCTGCGAAAAATCCATGGCCGGCCACCAGCTGCCCTGGCAGGTCGGGAAACTGCTGCAGGCCAGCACCGCATAGTTGGTGCTGACCCAGCCGCCCAGCGCCACCTGCAGCACCAGCAGCGCAAGGCCCAGCCACAGCCCCGCGCGCAGCGCGGGCGAAATCACGGTCGCCCTTTGCTGGCGCGCAGCACGGCTCAACCCCACGGCGGGCACGCACAGCAAGGCCAGCAGCCCCGTGCCGCCCAGCAGGTGCAGGGTCACGATGGCCGGAAAAAGCTTCATGGTCACGGTCCAGGCGCCAAAGGCGCCCTGCAGGCAGACCCAGAACAGCGCCAGCGTGGGCCACCACGGACTCAGGGCACCGCCCGTGCCGTCGGCCCCTGTACGCTCGGCCCCTGCGCCACCCGCCCTGCCCAGGCGCCGCGCGCGCCGCCAGGCCATGATGGTCATGGCAATGATGAGCACGCCCACGGTGGTGGCCAGATAGCGGTGGACCATCTCTATCCATGCCTTGCCATGCGTCACCGGCCCGGTGGGCATGGCGGCCTGCGCCTCGGCAATCTGCGCGCGGGCGCCCATGGGGCTGGCGCTGCCATAGCAGCCCGGCCAGTCGGGGCAGCCCAGGCCGGAATCGGTCAGGCGGGTGAAGGCGCCGAACAGCACCAGATCGAAGGTCAGGAACAGCGTGAGCACCGACAGCGCCTGCAGCCGCTTGAGCGAGCCGCCGCTGCGGTTGCGCAGCCACACCCAGGCCAGGGGGCCCAGCGCCAGCAACAGGCCCAGCAGCATCAGCTCCAGAACGGGGGCCAGATCGTACAGCGCCTGTTCGCTCACGCCCGCCCTCCGCAGCGCGGCATGCACCACACGGCATGGCCCACGGGCAAGCCGAAAGGCAATGCCGCAGGCGCATCCGGGTGGCGACAGCAGATCTTCATAAATGAGAGCAATTTGACGAGAAGGCTCAGCCCCATGCGCGAGATTGGATCGCAGGCCGGGCCTACAGAGAATCAGGACATGCACCCAGATACCGGCTGCGGGACCGCGCCCCATGCACAAGGCCCGCCAAGCGGGCCCGGTCGCTGCAACTTTCAGAGCAGCATGTCTTTGATATGAAACAATTCTACTTGGCTGCGAACCGCTCAATCGCCCACGCATGCAGTGCCCCTAGATCGCAGCCAGCTTCTTTTGGCCGGTGCGATGCGGCTTGAGCCTGGCGCACACGAATTTCCACAGGACCCTGCCCAAGACGTCGGCGGCCCAGCTTTACACGACTGCTCAGATTCGCTCAGATTCAGACACCTCGCGTTCCTTAGATTGGTGGTTTCACTTGGGAACCGGCAACTGCCGGGTGAGGCCATGATTGCAGGAGGCTCGTGGACTGTGCTTGATGGGCACGGAAACGAAATCGGGCGTGTCGAAGGCGATGAATTCGTCCGGTGCGGGACCAGGCCCATCTACCGCATCGATGGACCGGCGCTGTACTCCATGGACGGTTCGGCCAGACTGATGGGCTTTATCGAAGGGACCGAGGTCAGAACGCGGCAAGGCCGGATCTTCCTCAAATTTCTCGCACATTGAGCGGCACTGCTCAGATTTGCTCATCTTCGGCCAGTCGAAGCCAGGGAGACTCCACGTCCAAGAAAACCTCCAGGCAATGGACCTCTTTTTCGTGCTCGTGCTCTCCAACAACGATTTCAATGCCTTCTGGGACGGCATCGCCCAGGATAAGCCCCTGAAGACGCCCGACAAGGGACGCACCGCGTCCTTCACGGTCATCCGCCGCAGCGACAGCGGCCTGGAAGTCAGAACGCACAAGGGCAACACGGTGCGCATAAGGCGGGAAGCCTTCTGCGCCGTGCTGCGCCATCTGGCCCAGGAGCATCACGGCGCCGAGCAGCCCTGCATCGTGGCCTCCAGCCAGCACCGGCCCGGCTTTCTGGGCTTTGCGGCCAAACAGGCCAACGACAACGCGGCCGTGGTGATCACCTACATCCTGCCCATACTGCAGGACGCAGGACTTGTGGAAATCGACGGCAACCGGCCCAACAGGACCTGGCTGCTTTGAACAACTGCACAGCCTTCGGCCTTCTGCGCCGGTCGATGACAATCTATGTCAATTCATTCATAGCCAATCACTAAGACGCACAGATAATTGCCGGCATTCGTGTGAATTGTGAGAAGGGTCCGGGCCACGCTCCGCGCCCTTCGATGCTGGAGGATTGGCAGATGAGCGCCCCGGAAATGGAGGCCATACAGGAGCGGCTGAAGAAGCTGCGGGCCGACGAGGTGCTGGTCGCCGAGCAGCTGGACCGGCTGCAGGCCCAAAAGGCTGCGCTGGAGCACAGACAGGCCATGATCCAGGGAGCCATCCAGGTGCTGGAGGAAATGCGGCAGGAGCTGGAGCCATGAACCGTGGCAAGCCCGTCTCACCACCCGCATCGCCCCCCGCCTCACCC